>JACPKS010000111.1 GCA_016186905.1 Deltaproteobacteria bacterium | reverse complement strand
GTCGGTGAGCGCGTCGGCGAGTTTGGGCGCGGAATTTTTAAGCGAAAGGTGAGCGATGGCGTCGACGGCGGAGGTGCGCACAATGAGCGCGGAATCGCGCAGCCTTGCCTCGATCGAAGACGAGAGCTCGGAAAGCTTAAGAGCCGCGGCGTTGCGGATGGCGGCGTCGCGCAGCATCCAGTTCGGATGGGTCATGAATTTTTTAAGGATGCGCGCGCTTTCTTTTCCCGCGATGCGCGCGAGCGCGAAGAGACTCGTCCAGCGTACGGTGTCTTGTTCCTTCCCGTTTTCGGCGATCTTTAGCAGCGGTGCGACCGCATCGCCGCCGTAAGTACTGGCAACTTCCGCGTAGAAGGCCTTAAGCGGTTTGCCGCTTTCCAGGTGCGAGGCGATCGAGCCGCGGAGTTGCGCGGTCGATGGAGCCGGAACGGCGAGAGCCGTCGAAGCCCCCAAAATCGCGGCGAGGAAAGCCGCGGTTGGAAAAGTGATGGAAGAAAAAGCATATCGCATCCGTTTACGAGTTTAACATCCTTTCAAACTCGTTCAAGAGATCGGAGTCCGTCTTGTCGTCTTTCTTGGCCGCGGGTGCTGCTTCCGGGGCTGCGGCAGCAGGGGGCGGAGCGGCCGGCGCGGGGGCTGCCGCTGCTGCCGCAGGGATGGGGTCCGCCACGCTTGCGCCTACCGGCGACACGGGTGGGGCGATGGGTTCCTCGAATTTCTTTTCGTCGACCTTGGCACTGACGGCTTCTTCGGCCGCCGCGATCGGCGACGGCTCGGGCGCCGCCGCGGGCGCGGGCTGCGTGACGGGCGCGGAAGCCGCGGCCGCCAGCGCTGGAGCGCCACCAGAAAGCGCCGCAAGCTGCGTTTTGAGCTGTTTATTTTCCTGCTGGTACTGCTTGAGGTTCGCGAGGTCGTCTTCAATCACTTCGTATTCCGAAAGCTTGGCTTCGAGCTTCGCGATCTTGTCGAGCAGCGCCTTGTTGTCGCCTCCTCCGCTTGCCGGTTTGGCGCTCGCGGCGGTTGCGGCCGACGCGATCGCCTGCGCAAGTTTCGTCTCCAGAATGGCTTTCTCGGATTTAAGCGTTTCAGCTGAACCGCTTAATTCTTCGGATTTCGCCGTCGCGTGCGCGAGTTGTTTTTTGAGCAGACCGATTTCGGCCGAAGAGTCCGTGTCCACCGGCGCTGTGGCTTGCGGCATTTGAATGCGAGGAGTCTGGCCGGGTTCGATTTTGAAAGAGTCACCGAAGAGCTGGCCTTTGAAACCTTCGGCCTGCGAGATCATTTCAACTAAAAACGCGCGAACGACGCTGTCGGGAATGTTCTTCCTGGCGGCGCCGTAGCGGCGTTTCTTGGTAAGGACGTACCCGAAGTAGGAGGTCATGAGGCAGCCGATCAGGAATAGCTCGATCAGCAACGCTTCCTGCGAGAACTTCGAAAGAAAATAGACCAAGGACATGGGATCTTCCTCCTCTACGCGTCCTGCTCCGAGGCAGTCCTCCGGACTGACGCCGTCGCGGGTATCCTACCCGCGACGCCTGGTGACACAGCCAAGTCCCTTCATGGGACATCTTATATTTTGACTCTTCCGCGGAGTGGCGTCAAAGGAGGCGGCAAGTGCTCGGAAAGACTTGCCTAACTGGTGCGCGACTGGATTCTTCGCCATAAAATTCGCCTCACCTCCCTTCGGTCGAGTTCGGCGAAGTTTTAGGCTCGGAATCCAGTCGCGCAGCCGCCATTCTCGGCAAAAGTTTGCTGCTCACCTCGCCTGCTGGCTCGAGTTCGCAGCAAACTTTACCTCGAACGCCGTCTGCGCTCGTGCATGAGAGCGAGAAGGCTAGGATGCAGCCGGCGATTCGTTGCCAGAATCCCCTCGTCGCCGAGGCGGTATTCCTCGCCCGAAAGATTCGTGACCTGGCCCCCGGCCTCGCGCAGAATCGCGATTCCCGCGCAGACGTCCCACGACGAAAGACCGTGCTCCCAAAATCCGTCGAATTGTCCGCAGGCCACGAGCGAAAGATCGAGCGCGGCGCTTCCGATGCGCCGGATGGCGCGGCACTCGCGCAGCACGCGGGAAAATCCCGAGAGCTCGCGATCGTAATACACGTCGCGACGATAGCTGAAGCCCGTCGAAAGAAGCGCGTCGGTTACCGAGCAGGTGCGCGAGACGCGGATGGGTTTGCCGTTTTTCCACGCTCCGCCCCCAAGTGTTGCGCGAAACGTGTCGCCCGTGACGGGATTGTGGATCACGCCGAGCACGAGATCGCCGTCTTCGTGCTCGAGCCCGATCGAAACGCAGAACATCGGCAACGCGTGCACGAAATTCGTCGTGCCGTCGAGCGGATCGATGTGCCAGCGAAAATGCCCGAGATGTTCGGATTCGCGCGAGCGGCGGGCCGCCGCAGCCGCGCCTTCGGTCAATCCCGACTCTTCGCCGAGAATCGCGTCTTCGGGAAAGGCTTTGCGGATTCGCCGTACGACCATCCGTTCGGCCCCGCGATCCGCTTCGGTGACGAGGCTTTTGTCGGCTTTGTGCGAGAGCGTGCGGTGGCGTCCGTACTTGGCGCGAAGGAATCTCCCGGCCTCCAACGCCGCCGCGGTGGCGGTCGAGAGCGCGCGCTTCAAGTGCCGCGCGAGCGCGGGGTCGGGTTTAGTCCGCATTGGCTACCGCCCTTTCCTTACTGCGGCGCTTAGGCAAAGAGCGACTCCGACCGGTGCGCTTCGACGTAGGCGCGAATCGCGCTCTTTAAGCCTTCGTGGATGCGTTTCGTGATCGGCCCGGGCCGGCCGTCGCCGACAGATCTTGCCGATAGCGTCGTGACCGGCACGACCTCCTTCGTCGACGAAGTGAAGAACATCTCGGCGCAGCTTCCGAGCTCGGATTCGGTGAAAAGACGCTCCTGAAGCTCGATGCCGGAATTTTGGCAGACCTCGAAAACGAGCTCGCGGGTGATCCCGGCGAGAATACCGACCGATAGGGGCGCCGTGAGCACGATCCCGTTTTTTACCGCGAAGAAATTATTCGTCGTGCCCTCGGTGACGAAACCCCGAAGGTTGAGCATGAGCGCGTCCTGCGCGCCCAAGCGCGACGCCTCGGCGATCGCGAGAACGTTGTTCAGGTAGTTGCCGGATTTCATCGCCGGATCGAGCGCCGCGGGAGCGTTGCGACGGCGCGTGACGACGGCGAAGTGGACGCCCTTTTCGTAGAAATCCTTCGCCGGCCGATCGAGTTCCTTCACGAAGACGAGCGTGTACGGGTCGCTTGCGTATTGGGGGTCGATATTGAGGTCACCCTGCCCGCGGCTCACGGTGATGCGCATGTAGACGTCGGTATTCCCGAATTTCCGAAAAAACGCGCGGCACGTTTCGCGCGCCATGTGAACGATGTGGCTCGTGTCTGGGAATTTTTCGTACATGCCGAGCTTGGCCGAGTGCTTAAGGCGCCTCAGGTGCTCGTTCAGCGCGAAAAGGATGCCTTCGTACGTGCGGGTGACCTCGTAAATCGAGTCTCCGAAGTGAAAACTGCGGTCGAAGGCGGGTACGAACGCTTCTTCGGGCGGTACGATTTTGAAACCGGGGGGCGTGAAACTTGCGGCGCCGGAGCTGCGAAAGTCTGGCAAGGCAACAAGCGCTTTTTCAGGTATGGTGTTTTTCATGCGCAATCTCCATTTTTGGACGCGTTCGGCACTGTGCGTCTCGATCGTAAGCGTCTGCTGGCTTGCCTCGTGTGCTTCGACTCCAGACTTTAAACCATCCAAACCCGTCGAGGAAGCGTCAACTTTTTCCGAGGCGCTGGGAATTTGCGGCGAGTATACCATGGCTTCCGAGGCAAGCGAGAAACCCGTGACTCACGCCGAGCTCGTTCCCTGGATGCGTTGTTTCGAAACCGCGATTCAGCGCTTTGAGCAGGCACGCGCGAGCGAATCCTTCGTGTTGCTCTTCCACGAGCTCTCGCGCTTCGACGGCAAACCGCAAGCGAGGCGGCAACCCGTGGCGCGTTCGAGCATGAACCTCGCGGTGGCAAGCGCGCTTTCTTGGGTTCGCGAGGAAATGCGCGGCCGCCGGCGGGCGTTTTCGGCCGACGAAAAACGCGCCATCCGCGGGACGTTTCCCGGATATCTCGATTACCTCGCCTCGGTGGGCGCGCCATGATCGACGTTGACGGTTTCTTGCTCCCTCTTGAGGCCGCACGCGCGCTTTTCGTAAGCGACGGCGAGTGGGGGCTGGAGGAGCTGGAAGGGTTGTTCGTCACGCTCGGCGGAAAACCGGTGTGCGATGCAGGGAGCGAAAAACTGCTCGTGCAGATCCGCCGCATCGATCCCGGCAGTTATCTCGGCAAGGGAAAACTCGAAGAGATCGCGAGAATCCTCGAAGCGCGCGCGCTCGATCTTCTGGTTGTTGATTTCGAGCTCTCGCCCTCCCAGATGAAAACCATCGAGAAGGTCACGAAGAAACTCGTGCTCGATCGAAGCGGAATCATTTTGGAGATTTTCAACCGGCATGCGCGCACGAAGGAAGCGAAGCTGCAGGTCGAGATCGCGCGGCTGGAATATCTCATGCCGCGGCTTACGCGCATGTGGACGCACTTCGAGCGCCAGTCGGGCAGCGGCGGCGGAGCCCTCAAGGGCAAAGGCATGGGCGAAAAGCAGATCGAGGTCGACCGGCGTCTCGTCAAAGACCGCATGAACATGCTCCACCGCAAACTGGGCGTGGTCGAAAAGAGCCGCGGGCTTCATCGCCGCGGCCGCGAAGCGCTGCTTAAGGTGGCGCTCGTGGGCTATACGAACGCGGGCAAATCGACATTGTTGAATCGTCTGACGCATTCGGAGGTGCACGTCGAGGACGCGCTCTTCGCGACGCTTGACGCGTCAGTGCGCCTGCTCAATCCGCGCTCGCGTCCCGTGGTGCTCGCGATCGACACGGTCGGATTCATCGATCGGCTGCCGCACGCGCTCGTTGCGAGCTTTCGCTCGACGCTCGGCGAGGTGCTGGAAGCGGATTTATTGGTTCATGTCTTGGAGGGAAGCCATCCCGAAGTGCGCCGTCATTTCGACGTCACAATGGCGGTGCTGAAGGCACTCGAGGCCGATCGGATCCCGATGCTTTTGGTGCTCAATAAAATGGATTTGCTTTCGTCTCCTGCTGACGCCGCGACACTTAAGGTATGGGCGACGGGTATCGCGCGAAAATTGAGCCTGGAGGCTCCGGTCTTCGTGAGCGCGTTCTCCGACGGTGACGTCGGTCTGTTGCGCGAGCGCATTTTGAAATCCTTCGAATCGAAGATGACCGTCTACGAGGTGGTGGTGCCGTTCGAAGACGGCCGCACCGCCGCGAAAATCCACGAGGTCGGAAGCATCGAAGCCAAGCGCCCGACCGAGCGCGGAACTTTTTTTCGGCTGAAAACGCTTCCGGAATTCGCCGAGCAGCTCAATCTCGCGCGATACAAGGTCTGAGCGCCGACCGTTAACCGCGCAACGGAATAAAAATCATTCGTGGGTTTGCTTTTTCATGCTGAACGCGAAGGGAATGCGGGCCGTGAAAAGACCGAAGGTGATGCTTCCCGCGGTAAGAGCGACGCGGAAGGCAAGCTCAAGGCCGCTGGACTCGCGTCCTAACGCAAACGACTGAATGCTCGTGAGCGCCAGCATTCCCGGAAGCAGCGCTAAAATTCCCGGAACCGAAAACACCTGGCTCGGCACGCGGTAGCGTTTGCCGAACGTCATGGCGACGAGTCCCACGCAAAGGGCCGCGAGAAAAGGCGCGGTCGCGATGTATTTCGACGCGTTGAGAAGGCTCAGAGTTGACCAACCCAAGATCCCCGTGAGTGCCGCCAAGGGAAGCGCCTTGCGGGGAACTTTCAAGATCACGCCGAAGCACATCATCGAGATCGCGAGAAATCCAGCGGCGAGCAGGGGTTTTATCGGAATCTTTCGCGCGCTGATGATGGTGTCGGTGAACCCAAGCGAGGCCGAGAGATCCGAAAACAGCAGATAGGCGAGGCCGAGCGCGAGCAGTGTCAACATCGCCTGCATGAATTTCGAAGTGCCCGAAATCAGGTTCTGATCGGCAAGTTCGGCGATCGCGGTGGTGAGCGCGAGCCCGGGTACGAGAATGATGATTCCGCCAATGCTGTAGGCCTCAAACGGAGCCGGCCCGAACGCGCGCGAAAATGCGAGTTGAAAAAACGCCGAGAGCAACAGTGTCACGACACAGCCAATGAAGTCGCGAAAGATCGAACTCGAGATGTGCTTGTTTAGGCCCGGATTCGTCACCCACCAGGTCGCAGCGCCGATGAGGCCGCTCGCGAGCGCGGGTGCCGCGCGTCCGAACGCAGGATAGCTCAGGCTGAATCCCGCCGCGAACGCCGCCGCAAGTGTCAGGGCATCGCTGTATGTCGGTCGGCTGAGATGATGGCTGCCGAGAATTCGTCGGGCGTTGTAGAGTGAGAGTTTTCCAGCATCGAGGTCATCAAGTATTCCTTCAAGCCAACACAGACGTTCGAGGTTGATCCCGCCTTCCTTGATGCGGCAGATCGTCGTGTGCGGTCGCATCCCGGGATCTGTTACGCTCACGAACGCGCCGGTCGGAGTCGCGAAGACTTCCGACGCGAACCCCAAGCGGCGGCCAAGGGCCGCGAGCGCGTCTTCAAGACGTGAGGTTGGGCCCCCGCTCGCGATATACGCGCGACTGTATTCGGCCATGAACGAGATGAGCTCGTCGCTGGAGGGGAGGTGTTCCACTTAATGGAAAGTATAACGCGGGAATTTGGGGAGGCCAAATCCAGGGGCGGGCAAACGGGTGGCAGGAGTCGGGATCAGAGTCAGGCGTCAGTTCCAGTTGCACTACGAGTGGCAGTGCCAACATCTGTTGGCAAAGCGTAGGCTGTGCCTAAAGTGTATTGAGCGAAGTTTGTGCTAGGCCCAAGTTATTCACCAACAATTGCAACGTGAGATCCCGCGCGCCCGAAGCTCATTTCGCAGGCGTATTTTGTTCATCGTGCTGCATTCCATGGTGCGAAGAACAAAGAGCAGTAAGGTTTTCAGCGGAATTTAAACCACCGGTGCTAACTGGTTTAATGTGATGAACGTGGAGCCAGCGCCTACTTTCACAACGTGCGCCGTTTGGAAGGATCGCCCTACAGCGGCTTCCATCTCTAAATGCGACTTCGTGCTCGATGCCTGCCGGAATAGGGAGACGCTTGGGATGGGTTTTGCCATAAGCAAGTTCGATGTTACCGATATGCGCTTTCCTGTAATCAGGCGTCTTTACTCTATCGGATTTCGTATATGTCACCGTGACATCCGTGTCTTCTAGTCTGGTATGTGCAGTCGCGCCTACGGACTCTATGGGCGTGCAATTAGACTTTGCAGTCGTGCCTTCAGACTTTGTGGTCGTGCCATCCGGTTCTGTAGTCGAACATTCATGCTTTGTGGGCAAGCACTTGCTCTTTGCACTCCCAAACTCAGCCTTCGCCATCGCGCGCCTGGCTTTCGCCACGGGATCAAGCTTCTCGAGATAGAACGCGCTCATTGCCGCGAACGTTTCCTCCAGGGTCGCGGCCCGCCCTGTTCGCCGGCTCTCAAGATCCTGCACGCGATGGATCGCCTCCATGGTTTTTTCATCAAGATTTACGCTGAGATTCATCCGGCTCTCGGTGATATAGCGCACGCGTTCAGGAAAGGCCTCGGACGGCGCCACCCTCGCGATTTCTTTTTCGAGCTTTCGCGTGGGCAGTTTCTTTGCCCTTTCAATCCACTCGGCTTGATTTTGGATCGTAAGCACCGGGACGATCTTTCGAGCCTTGCACACGCTCAAATTCCCTAACTCGATTTCGTTCTTCAGCGCGGGTATCTGCACGGCCTTGCGCGCGACGTTAATCAGGTTCAAGGCGGTACTTTCAGAGAGCTTTAACCCATCGACGGCGTAGACGAAAAGACTTGGGTGCCCGAGATTTCGAAAGCCCTTGCAGGCATCGATCTTTTGCAAGAGGTCAAGGAGCTCCGCTTCGGCTCTGAAAAATTTTCGCGCCGCATCGCGTGCGCGTTGATGAAGTTCGTGTATTTTCATTTTCCATTCCCCGCTCTCAAAGAAGAGCAGAGCAAGTCTGATGCCAAATGGTTTTTTCCCGCCGCGCGCATTCGCCCTCTGTTGCGCGATCGCGGTGACGAAGACGGTTTTTAGAATCGAGTGGAAACTGATTCTGATTCTGAAACCGCCTACTGCCTGACGCCTGCCGCCTGAACTCTTAGACGAACGCCCTCAGAAAATTCGCGCGCTTCTGCGCGGTGAGTTCAAGAAGCGCCGCCGGCGCATCGGTCTCGGCGCGCGCGCAATAAATATTGGCCGGCAGGCCTGAGTTCGACAGCCTTGCGAGAAGCCCGTCGACTTTTCCAACCGCGAGAAGCGCGTCTTCGTTCGGAAGCAGCGGAAACGCGGGTAAAAACGCGGTCGCTTGCGCGAGTGTGAGCGCCGAGGCCGCGGGCCCGCGCGTCTGCGCGTCGGCAAGCGAGATCGCTTGCTCGAGGCGGAATTCACCGACCGCGTCACGTTGCAGGCTGTTCACGAAGCCCGCGGTATCGAGCCTGCGCGCGAGATCAAGTGCTAGCACGCGGATATATGTTCCCTTCGAGCATTCCGCGCGAAAGCGCACGCGCGAACCCTCGTGTCCGAGATATTCGAATTTACGGATCGTCACTGAGACTGCCTTGAGCTCCGGCGTAATCCCCTTGCGGGCGAGCTCGCTTGCGCGCTCGCCTTGGATTTTTTTCGCGGAATAGGCGGGCGGCGTCTGAAGATACTCGCGTGCGACGAAGGTCTGCATCGCCGCTGCGATCTGCTCACCTGTCATCGCAGGCACCGCGCGCGTTTCGGTGACCGCGCCCTCGGGGTCGCCCGTTTCGGTGGCGCGGCCAAGCTCGATCACGCCCGAATATGTTTTCCAATACGTGGGAAGGGAAGGATGGCTGTCGAGAAAAAACCGGACGAGCTTCAACCCTTCGCCCATCAAAATCGGAAGCAGGCCGGTCGCGAAGCGGTCGAGCGTTCCGCCGTGCCCGAAGTCGGTGCGTTTCCATTCGCGTTTGAGCTCTCGGATGCAGTCGAACGACGTCATCCCCGCCGGCTTATCCAACAACAATAGCGCCGGTTCGTTCGGCGATTTGCGCGCACGCTCGCTCATCTGTCTCTCTCTTCAGTGTCATCTGCGCGGTTACCCGCGACGTCATCCGAGTTATCCTCGCCTTCGCTTTCCGGGCAGTCTTCCTCGGTTTTGGCCTGCGTCGCGCGCTCCTCGGCGATCTTGCGGAAAAGAGGGTCGATTTCCTGGGAACTGTCGAATCCGGTGTCGTACTTGAACACGAGCTGGGGCGTGTTTTTCGTCGCGATCCGGCGCATGAGCTCGTGGCGCAAAAATCCCGAAGCCTGGTTGAGTGCTGCTTCGATCTCGCGGATCTGCCGCGCGCTTTTCTGCTGGCCCATGAGCGAAAACAACACGTTCCCGTGCCGCAGATCGGGCGTGACCTCGACACTCGTGATCGTCAGGAGGCGAAGGCCGAAGAGACGCGGGTCTTTGAGGTGTCCTGGCACAAGATCGACGAGCTCCTGCTTCACGCGCTCGGCAAACCGCATCGGGCGGTGGCTCGGTCTTTCCTGAACGAACGGCTTATGTTTCATCTGCTCGCTTCTTTTGGCGTTTCCTTCTTGGAAGAGGAGGAAGACTCAGCGACATCGGTGAGCGCCTGCTCGATCATCTCGATCGTGAACGCTTCGATCACGTCGCCCTGCTTGACGTCGTTGAAGTTTTCGATGCCCATGCCGCACTCGTAACCCTGAGCCACTTCTTTCGCGTCGTCTTTGAAGCGGCGGAGCGACGCCAGCTTGCCCGTGTAAATCACGCGGCTGTCGCGCAGCAAGCGCACCTGGCAGCCGCGCGTGATTTTTCCGTCGACGACCGCGCAACCCGCGATCGTGCCGAGCTTGGGAACGTTGAAGATTTCGCGAACTTCGGCGCGGCCCAGGTATTTTTCGACGGCTTTCTTGTCGAGCAGGCCCGCCATGGCTTTCTTCACGTCATCGAGAAGCTCGTAGATGATGGAATACGATTTGACATCGATCTTCTCGGCCTCGGCGAGCGCAAGAGCCTTCGTTTCAGGGCGCACGTTGAAGCCGATGACGATCGCGTTTGATGCCGTCGCGAGCATGATGTCGCTCTCGGTGACTCCGCCCGTTGAGGCGTGGATCACGTTGACCTTCACCTTTTCGGTGGCAAGCTTCGTCAGGCTGTCTTTGATCGCCTCGGCCGATCCGTACACGTCGGTTTTAAGGATGACGGGCATTTCCTTCGTCTCGCCCGATTGCACTTTGCTGAAGAGCTCTTCAAGCGACATCTTCGAGGTTTTCACCGTGCCGGTCGTGGCTTTGTACTTCCGCGCGCGGAATTCGGCGAGCTCGCGTGCTTCGGCTTCGTTCGGCACGACGTTGAACGCGTCGCCCGCGGTGGGCACGCCTTCAAGACCCAAGAGCTCGGCGGCGTGAGCCGGCCCGATTTCTTTGAGCGCCTCGCCCTTATGGGATGTCAACGCGCGGACACGGCCGTAGTGGGAGCCCACGACGACGACGTCGCCGATCTTCATCGAGCCTTTTTTGACGAGGATGCTTACGGCCGGACCGCGATTGCGGTCGAGCTTCGCCTCAAGCACGATGCCTTCGGCAGGCCGGTTGGGGTTCGCCTTGAGGTCGAGCACCTCGGCTTGAAGCAGAATGCTCTCAAGCAATTCCTTGATGCCCGTGCCCTGAGTCGCCGAAACGCGCGCGAGGATGGTTTGTCCGCCCCATTCTTCGGCGAGCAGGTCGAGCGACGCGAGGTCTTTAAGCACTCTGTCGGGATTCGCGTTGGGTTTGTCGATTTTGTTGACCGCGACGATGATCGGAACGCCCGCCGCGCGCGCGTGGTCGATCGCTTCGCGCGTCTGCGGCATGACGCCGTCATCGGCCGCGACGACGAGAATCACGATATCCGTGGCGTTAGCGCCCCGAGCGCGCATCATCGTGAACGCTTCGTGACCCGGAGTGTCGATGAACGTAATCTGCTTGGTTTCGCCTGCTTTTCCATTCGTGTTGGGAACTTCTACCGTATAGGCGCCGATGTGCTGGGTAATGCCGCCCGCTTCGCCGGCGGCGACGTTCGCGGAACGAATCGCGTCGAGCAGCGAAGTTTTTCCGTGGTCGACGTGACCCATGACGGTCACGATCGGCGCGCGCGGACGCATTTCCTCGGGTTTATCCTCGGTGACTTTAATAACGGACTCCTCTTTGAACGCGACGTTTTCGATCTCGAAGCCGAACTCGGTCGCGAGCAGTGTTGCGGTGTCGAGGTCGAGGATCTGGTTCACGGTGGCCATCACGCCCATGCCGACCAGCTTCTTGATGATCTGGCCGGTTTTGATGCCCATGCGCTGCGCGAGCTCTGAAACCGAGACCGCGTTCTCGATGCGGATCACGCGCTTGTGCGCGGCCGGCGTCGTGATCTGAGTCGCCTTGACTTCGCGATTGATCGGAACCTTCTTCTTTTTGGGAAGGAAGACCAGCTCCTTCTTGGCGCGATAGTCCGATACCCGAACGTCAGTGGGGCTCTTCTCGCGTTCGCCGCGTCCGCCGCCCTTCTTCTTGAAGTTGAGCTCTTCTTCGGCCATCCGCGCGATGGCTTCTTTGCCGATATTGATAATGCCGGTTTCGCCGCGTACTCCCGCCGGCCCGGCTGGAGTGGCGCGCGGCTGTACCCGCGGCGTAACGAGGGGCATCTTGCGCGGCTCTTCCTTGATGATGGTGAGAATGCTGCCGGTGTTCTTCGCGGTGAGGCCTTCCTTGCGCGCGCCGAGAAGCGACGGCATTTTCAGGCCGCTGCCGGAGAGTGCCGCGGTCTCGGCTTTCGCGACGGTTGCGAGCTCGGATGCCGAACCCTCCGCTGCTGGCGCGGTGCCAGGCTCCATTTCGACTGCGGGTGCTGCCGCGGCGGGGGCGGCGGCGGTGTCGAGGTTTTTTGAAACTTCCGCTTCGGCGCCCTTGGCGCGCCGGCGGATGACAGTGGCGCCTGCTTTCTTCGCGGTCGCGGGTGCCGTCTCGGCTTCCGTTTCCTTTTTCTTCGCCGTCCGTGTCGTTTTCGTCGTCGCTGCTTTCGTCGTCGCTGCTTTCGTCGTTGCTGTCGTCTTCGCCGTCTTCGCCGTCTTTGCCGTCTTCGCGCCCTTCGCAGCCGGAGCTTTGGGCTTGGTGAAGTGGTTGCGCACGGTTTCGGCG
Source organism: Deltaproteobacteria bacterium (assembly GCA_016186905.1). Taxonomy (GTDB): domain Bacteria; phylum Bdellovibrionota; class UBA1018; order UBA1018; family UBA923; genus JACPKS01. The sequence goes on along the minus strand of JACPKS010000111.1, from coordinate 61,144 downwards.
TCCGCGGGACTCAAGTCGCTCATATGGCTTTTCACCGCGATCGACAGCTCCTTGAGCTTGTCGAGCAGGGTGATGGAATCCATCCCGAGCTCTTTGGCGAGTTCATATACCTTGAGCGGTTCCGTCATTGTCATTGCCGCCACTCCCTTGCTGCTTGCGTTGTCATTCAACTGATCCTGGCCTGTGCGTTCCACCACGAACTAACCCTCGTTTCCGTCGAAAACGTTACTTGTTCTTGTGCTCGCTCTCGGTCTTATGCGCATCCGAGGACGCGCTTCCCATCCCGGCGGCGGCGAGCGCTTCTCTTAAGCGCTGCTCGGCCATCGACTTCGCGTCGTTGCCGGCCGCGGCGCCCACCGGTGCCGTTCCGATGACCATCGCGCCGGCCTTGGTCTGGATGCTCTCGAGCGGCGTGCCGTCTTTGCTGAGCATGATGGCATCGCCACCCTTCTCGACGACGGCCTGCGCGCGCGCTTTGAGGCCCGCGGCCTCCTCTTCGCTGCCGTAGCCCGGAATTTTCGTGAGATTCTCGGCCGGAGCTTCCGCGACCTGGAAGACGTTGAGGTAGCCCGTCTGATAAATGGCCTGTGCCAGCGTCTCGTTGACGCCGTCGATGTGCTGCAGGTTGAAGACCGCGTCGGCCACGCGCTTCTGGAGCTTCGTCTTCGAGATGATGTCGAGCTTCCAGCCCGTGAGCTTCGCCGCCAGCCGCACGTTCTGTCCGCGCTTGCCGATGGCGAGCGAGAGCTGGTTGTCTTCCACCATGATTTCCATCGCGCGATTGCGCTCGTCCATTTTGATGGAAGAAATTTCGGCGGGAGCGAGCGCCGACTTCACGAAGAGCGCGTGGTTTTCGTTCCACGGGATGATGTCGATGCGCTCGCCGCGCAGTTCGTGAATCACGGCCTGCACGCGCACGCCTTTCATTCCGACGCACGCGCCGACCGGGTCGACGTCGCGGTCCTTGCTCACGACCGCGATTTTGGCGCGCGCGCCCGGCTCGCGGGCGGCGACGCGGATTTCCACGATCTGGTCGCGGATTTCGGGCACTTCCTGCTCGAAAAGTTTCATCAGGAACTGCGGAGCCGTGCGGGTGAGGTAAAGCTGCGGTCCGCGCGGAGTCATGACGACGTCGCTCAAGTAAGCCTGCACGCGGTCGCCGGTCTTGTAGGTTTCGCCTGGGATGATTTCGCTGCGGGGAAGGAGCGCGTCGGTCTTGCCGAGATCAATGACCACGTTTCCGCGTTCGGCGCGCCGGGCGATGCCCGAGATCAGCTCGCCTTTGCGGCCGATGAACTCGTTGAAGATGATGTCGCGCTCGGCGTCGCGCACTTTCTGGAAAATGACCTGCTTCGCGGTCTGCGCGTCGATGCGTCCGAAGGTCGGCGTATCGAGCTTGATGCCTAGATCGTCGCCGATGTTGACTTCAGGATCGAGGCTTCGCGCGGCCTCGAGGTCGATGTCCATGTCGGGATCGGCGATCTCGTCCTCATTTTCCACGACGGTCTTGAACTGGAAGAGCTCGATCTCCCCGGACTCGGGATTGTAGTGCGACTCGAGCTGGGCGCCGACGCCGAAGCGTTTCTGGGCGGCCGAGAGAACGGCCTGCTCCAAGGCTTCGATGATGATTTCTTTCTTGATCCCGCGGTCTTTTCCGACCTGTTCGATTACGCGGCTTAAATCAGTGATATTCATGTCCTCTCCTCTTGCTCATCCTTCTAAATCAGGTGGCGTAAATTCAAGGTGCGCCTTGGCGATCAGCGATAGCGGCACCGCCACCATCGCTCCGTCCACGCTCACCTTGACCTTGTCGCCGCCCGAAGTTAGCCCTTCCAGACGGCCGACGAAATTTTTCTGTTTGCGGTTCTTGGTCCAGTAGACCGGGTTTTCGCTTTCGGATTCCTCAAGCGGACGAAACGTATGCAGGCGAACCTTGCGTCCGCGAAAGCGCGCGTAATCCCGCGCCTTGCGAAGCGGGCGCTCAACACCGGGGCTGCTCACGTCGAGGTTGTAAGAGCCGTCGAGCAGCGGCGTGGTTTCGAAAAGCTCGTCAACCGCTTTGTTGGCGGCCAGGCAATCTTCAAGGCTGATGCGCCGGTCGTCGCTGCCCGCGTTTTCGGGGGGCGGAAAATCGATATAAAGTGTCAGCGTGCGGCCGCCGGATTTCGGGGCGGCCGTCTGCTCAAGAGCCACGACTTCGTAGCCCAAGGTTGCGAGGATGTTCTCGGCTTCGCGTTGAAGCTGCTCGAGCGCCTCCTTACTGTTCGCTTTGACACTAGTCATCGCAATGAAGTCCTCTGGGTTCTCCGTATTTTCAGTCCCGCAGGCAAAAAAAAAGTGGGCTTTAGCGGCCCACTTTATGAAAGTGCGTCCGTAATTTGTCCAAACAATTAGCACCTTGGTGCGGGGAGTGCAAGTTTGATTAAGGGTAGTTTAAAAGCAGATTAATCAGATTGACCGCGCTCCAGGCGGCAGGCTAAACGAAGGCAATCATGACGGAATCCGCCCAGCCTGTTCGCGTACGCTTCGCGCCTTCCCCAACCGGTTACCTGCACATCGGAGGTGTTCGAACCGCGCTCTTCAATTACCTTTTTGCCAAGCACACCGGCGGGAAGTTTGTGTTGCGCATCGAAGACACTGACACTGGCCGCTCCGAGTCGATCTACACCGAGGATATTTTGAAGTCGCTTCAGTGGCTGGGATTGAATTGGGATGAGGGCCCGATCTTCCAAAGCCAGCGCTTTGAACGTTATCGCGAGGCCTGCCGGGAGCTGGTGCGCAGTGGCCACGCCTATTATTGCTATTGTTCTCCTGAAGAATTGGATGCCGAGCGCAAGCTGTTCGAGTCGGCGGGAAAGAAGCCGATGTACGGCGGCAAATGCCGGCCCAAAGACGGGTCGCCGCACGAGCCAGGACGGAAAAACAGTGCCGATGCACTGTTTTTATTGGAGCGCCAGCGGAGCGACATGCGGCGCGAGGAGAAAAGTGCTGCCGAGCCCGACCCGGCGCGCGGGTCCGCGGTCATCCGGTTTAAGGTTCCAAAAAGCGGCGAGACGGCGTTTACCGACGCGATCCGCGGACGGATCGCGTTTCAGAATTCGGAGATCGAGGATTTCGTGATTTTGCGCGCCAACGGAGCGCCGACCTACAACCTCGCCTGCGTCGTCGACGATTACGACGGCAAGATGACCCACATCATCCGCGGCGACGACCACATCAACAATACGCCCAAGCAGGTTTTGATCTTTGAGGCTTTGGGATATCCGCCGCCGATTTTCGCGCACCTTCCGATGATCTTGGGCGCGGACAAGAAGAAACTCAGCAAGCGCCACGGCTCGGTGAGCGCCAATCAGTATCGCGCCGAAGGGTATCTTCCGCACGCGGTGATCAACTATCTTGCGCGCCTGGGATGGGGCCGCGGCGACCAGGAAGTGTTTTCTCTGGAAGAGCTTGTGCGTTTTTTTACGCTCGAGAAGATCGGCAAGTCCAACGCCGTTTTCAACGTCGAAAAGCTCATGTGGCTCAACGGCCACTACATCCGCCTTACGTCTGATCAGGATCTGGCTGAAGCGTTACTTGAGGATTTCGGCGAGGAGCTGCGTTCTTTCGGCGAAATAGCGGCGCTTGACGAGAAGCTGAGAGCCCTTCCGATCCAGGGCCTGATCGGGCTTTCGAAACAGAAAGTACGCACCTTGAAGGAGCTCGCGGTGCTGATGCGCCCGCTGCTTTTCGAGGGCGAGATCGCGCTCGATGCCGAGGTGGCCGCGCAGTGGAACAAGGCGCGGCTCACGGATGTGTTCGAGCACGTGCTGTCGGAGCTCAAGCACCTGACCGGTGGCGGCGCCTGGAAAGACGGCGTGCTGCTCGATGCGGGGATCGATCCCAAAAAATTGGAAATGCTTTATCGCGCGACGGCCGATCGATTCGGGATGAAGCTCGTGGAGCTTGCGCAGCCGACGCGGTTTTTTCTGACGGGTTCGACGGTAGGTCCCCAGCTCTTCGACGTGATCGCTCGTTTGCCGGCGCCGCTCGTGTTCGCGAGGCTTAAGAGATATGCAGACATACTGAAATAACCAAGCCTGCCGTCTGGCTCCCATTTTTGCTCGCTACGCGCAGGAGCGCTATGCGCTCGCAAAAATGTCCGCCAACCGGCAGGCTTGGTGTTTTCATATTTGGCACTATGCGAATATTTTGAAATAGAATCGGCCAACGGCCTGGCGAACATTTGCCGCTCGCGAATAGCGCTTCCTGCGCGTAGCGGGCGGAAACGAGAGCCAGGCCGCTGGCCGATTCGCAGGTCTTCTGAAATTTTAAAGCATCCTGCCTGTTAGCAGGTTTTACTCAATAAAAAATCCCCCCGGCTGACGCAGTTTTGCTCAACACGCCCCGGGAGGGGCTATGGTTTCGCAAAACGTGCTTACAGCCGGGTTTTTTTTGGAACTACTACTTCGCGATCTGCGAGTCGTGCGAAGCTTCGTGGTTCACGGCGCCGTTGACCGCATCCACTTTCTTAAGTTCTGCTTCAGACACGTCAGTCTTCGCCTGTTTGTCGTTCTTGCGGAAAAGTTTTTTCAGCGCTTCCTTGGTCGCGTCGAAGCCTTTCGCGATGCCTCCGACCGCGTCGTCCTTGAGTTCACGCAGGATCGTGCTCAGGTTATGAAGCTCAACGCCGTCATCGGCGAGGATTTTCGCCAGCACGAAATCGCGGATCGCGGTCTGCGTGAAAAGGACCTGCTTATCGGTTCCGTCCTTGCGTTTAACGACAGGACAGAACGTGTTTTTTGATTCCGCCTCTTCGAGAATTCGCGTGGTTCGCGCTTCAAGCTCTTCGCCGGAAAGCGGCTGCGTGTCGCTCGGAACGCGGCCTTTCCTGATGGCCTTGCCCATGATGCGGTAGTAGGACTTCATCACGGAATCGTGGAAATAAACGACGTCATTCGCGCCTTCGAGAGGATCGTGCTTGAGGACGTGGCTCACTTTTTCGAGGCTGTTAGGCAGCAGCTCATGTCCGACCTTAAATTTAGAATTGATCTTCGTGAGGAGATACCACTCGGCTCCAACGTATCCAAACGTTGCAACAATGCCAGCGGGTGCTAGGGCAATCGCAGTTGGAACGCCAACAAATAGGTTCATGCCGAAGATGAATGCGATGTCTTGATTACCGTCGCGCTTAAGGGCTGCTTCTTTATAGAGTTCCGCGCATCCGGCGAACGCGGGCGCGGATTGGGCAGTAAAAGCGGCAAGCATGGAAATGGCGATCAGGGATTTTTCATGGTTCTCTCCTTACGTCGGCGTCGCATGCCGTGCGACGCTACAAATATAATCTCTCTGCGGTTAGACAAAGCACGTCGCGTGCCAAGAACACGCGCGCGAAAGCGCGCGATTTTAGGGAATTTAAAGCGGAATGTAAGCAAGGGATAGTGTCTAAGGGTTCGACGGGTGTCAGGTTGGCGCGGCCGTGGCGTGTGCGAGGCGTGCTTATAGGTGAGCTGGCCGTGGCATGTAAGGTGCAGAATTAAGCCCAGAGCCTATATGAAGAAGTCAGCCTTTCTACTCGCGATTTTGATTTCAGCCGCCGCGCCATCGTGGGCCGGCGAACGGCTTGTCATTAGACAGACGTCAGTGCTGAAGAACTATAGGTGTGAGGCTTACGTTGGATACATTACCGAGCGAAGTGCGAAATCGGCTGGCGCTTCCTATGATTCATTCACGCCAGGCTTTATCAGGCTCGACAACTGCAAAGGGGATTCTGAAACCGCATTTACAGTGGAGGGCACTCAGGACGCTGATCTGAGAGCATGGATCGATAACAGTGTTAACCAGAAAGTGAAGGCGACAGGGCCGCAAGATTATCGGTTCGCCCAGTTTTTTGATTTTTCAATTCCGTCGCAAGAGAAACGCACCAACCGGCTGATCGTAAAATCCTTGAATCATGACTCTGGCAGCGCGGTGCCGCTGATTTTCAAATCGGATCAGGAGTACAAAACCAAAACGCTGATCGCTTCCTTCAGTTTACACGGAACTCTTTCTGAAACCGCCGTCATTTTCACTGCGGAAATGGATGGCCTCGGCAAAAAGGCGCTGCACGATTATTTCGATGAGCAGCAAAAGCAAACATTGCCACTGATGAACGGAGAGGTTCTCGAGATGAACATCCCTTTGGTTCAGCCGGACGGCACGCTGAAATCCTTAAAATCGGTGCTAAGGGATCATCAATCCGCGACTGAGATCGGCAACGAGCCCATGAGTTTGGTTTATTACGGTCTCTCCAAGGAAATGACGAACGCGACTCTTTATTTTCCAACTCTTACTATAGTGAAGACATTCTTCGTTGAGAGACTGTGATGAGGATGACATGAAAGTTCTTTTTGTGATCGCGGGTCTGATGCTGACGTCGCCTTCGCTGCTTGCGGCAGACGATACGATAGGCCAGAGTTGCGCGCGCTTGGCCGCAGCTCCTGCGGTGTGCTCCGCTGAAAAAACCGCGAAGATTCAATCTTCCTCGCGCGATGAATACCGAGCCTGCATGAAGGGCTTCGTGCGAGACTGTCGCGAAGAATTTGCGAAGCCATAGTCGATACCTGACCGAGACATTCGGATGTCACGTGACAGGTGAAAACACGTAACCTTCTATTTTTCCTCAAAAATTAAATCAAAGTTCACCATTACGCTGTCGCTCACTGAGATCAGCAGAAAATTCTTCACTGCGATGCCGTACTCCTTGAGCGAAAGCGATGCTGAGCCATGCACGCGGAAAGCGGCTTTCTTGCCGAGCAGAGGCGTGATCGTAATTGGAATCGGTGTGCTCTCGCGCGTAACTCCATGGATGGTCCACTTGCCCCTGGCGACGGCGTTGCCGGCGGCGTCGGGTGCGGTGACGCTTGCGATGTCGAAGCGGATCGTCGGGAACGCGACCGCGTTTTTCCCTTCGCTCGGAAGCTTGCCGTCTTCGCAGACGTGGCTGCCGGGGAAATCCGACTTCGCGTAATCGAGCCCGAGGGCTTCTCGCGTGTGACAGTCGCGTTTCGCATCGTCGGAGGAAAGCGACGCGATGGGCACTTCGATGAATCCGCCGCGGACCGAAAACGGCGCGAGTTCCGCGGCGACCTCGGCGCGCGCCGCCGATGCTTTTCCTTCGTGCGTGCCGAGGGTGAATCCGAGCGAGAACGTAACGGCGCCGTCTCGAAGAGGGGCCGCGCGAAAGGTCACGATTTCCTTTTGCGGCCGCGTGGTACGAAGCGGATTTGGCGCGGCGTGAAGCGGACGAGGGTTTAACAGGGAAAGGGTGATCAGGAACATCGAAGCCGGAAAAATCGCCCGGTTATGGGCCCTGTGCAGATCGGTGTCACTGCGCAGATCATTGCCCCTGTGCATTGTCGTGCGCGCTTTGTTATCCAATTACGCCGCCTTCCGTATCAGGTTTCGCGCCTCGCGAAAAACCGAGTCGAACATCCGCTCAGTGAGTTTTCCGGTGAACGTGTTTTGTTGGCTGGGATGATACGAGGCGAGAAGCCACCGTCCGCCGCCAAGCTCGACTCGCGCGCCATGCGCGAACTTCGGCCGAGCGCGCGCGGGAAGCGTGAGGCCCCGCGCTTTGAGCAGCGCGTACGCGCGGTCGAACGCGATTTTTCCAAGTGCCAGATAAACGCGCGCGTTGGCGAGGCGAGCGATTTCCCAGTTGAGGTATTCGGAGCAGTTCGCGAGCTCGCGCGGCGTGGGCTTGTTGCCGGGTGGCGCGCAGCGTGCGGCCGCGGTGACGATGGCGCCCTGAAGTTTCAAGCCGTCGTGAATCGAGCGCGAGTCGGGCTGATTGGCGAACCCCGCTTTGTGAAGCGCGCGGTAGAGCCACTTGCCTGAACGGTCGCCGGTGAACATACGGCCCGTTCGGTTCGCGCCGTGCGCGGCTGGCGCCAGACCGACGACCACGAGCGCGGCATCGGGATCGCCGAACGCCGGAACGGGCTTGCCCCAGTACGTCTCGGCAGCGAAGGCTTTTCGTTTTTCGCGCGCGACGGCGCGGCAGTGCGCGCGCAGGCGAGGGCAGCGGGAGCACTCGACCACGCGGCGGCGGTGCGCGGACCATGAGACAACCGCTTTTGGGGCAGGTCGAGTAAGAAGAGGCGAAACCGGCGGCGAAACGGGCGGTAAAATTGGCGCTGAAGCGCGATGTGGTTTCATGTTTTCACGTGTGCTACAACCGAAGAACGTAGCAGGAATCCCGCGTGAGCGAAAAAAATTTCCATCATCACGAAAAACTCGTCGAGACGCCCGAAGACGTTCTCGCGCTCGCCGACAAACTCTCGGCGCTCCCCGCCGAGGGCGAAGACCTTCCGATGATCGCGATCGACACGGAATTCATCCGCGAGCGGACGTTTTTTCCGATCGTGGCGCTCATCCAGATCGCGACGCGCGCCGAGTCGTGGCTCGTTGATCCGCTGGCGCTCAAGAACGAGGAGTTGAAACCGCTTCTCGACGTGTTCGCGGGCGAGAAGACGCTGAAGATCCTGCACGCGGCGCAGGCCGATCAAGAGTGCCTCTATTCCAGCTTTGGAATGACCGCACGGCCGAGCTTCGACACGGCGGCCGGAGCTTCGCTTTGCGGCTTCGGCGAGGCGCCGGGGCTTGCGAAACTCACCAAAGAGCTCCTTGGCATTTCGCTCGCGAAGGGCCACGCACGCACCGACTGGACGGTGCGGCCGCTTCCGGCGCAGCTCTCCAAGTACGCGCACCAGGACGTCGAATATCTCATCCCGCTAGCCGAAAAACTTTTCGCGCGGCTGGATTCGCGCGGACGCAAACGCTGGGGCTTCGAGCTCTCCGCCAAGTATGAAGACGGGCGCGTGTTCGAGCCCGCGCCCGAGGAAATGGCGCGCAAGATCGTGCGCAACCGCCAGACCGATCGCCGCGGCTATGCGACGCTCGTCGCGCTCGTGAGGTGGAGGGAGCGCCGCGTGCGCGAGCTCGACATTCCCAGAAAATGGGTCGCCGACGACGACCTGATCGCGGCGCTGGCGAACGTGCGCCCTTCGGACCTCGCGCACTTGAGCGCTTTCCGCGGACTGAACAAAGGGGAACTCAAGCACAGCGGGCAGGCGATTTTGGACGCGATTCACGCGGCGGCGAAAATTCCGGAGCGCGAGCTCCCGCCGGTGCCGTCGATCGAGACCGCGCTTCCCGATGAAGGTCGCGCACTCGAGGTGCTGATGTGTTTTTTGCGGGTGCTGGCTGACCGGCATGAGATCGCGCCGAAATTCCTGCTTTCGCAGGAACAGGCGCTAGGGCTGCTGCGCGAGCGTTTCGAAACGCCCGCGGATTTCGTGAAAAAAGGAATTCTCGCCCAGGGCGCGTGCGATCTCATCGGCGACGAGCTTTTGCGCATGCTGCGCGGCGATTCCGCGTTGGCGATCAAGGGGAGTGACGTCGTAGTTGCTTCTTTGGCGCACTCTTGAGCGAATTCAGAAGAAAAAAGAAAATATTACACAGCTTATTCAGGGGAGTTATCTTGGCGCGGGAATGAAGCGAAAATACCTCGACGGATTCAATGGTCGTTACGCAAGATTATTCGAGAGACCGTGAGAGTAGCGATTTGCTGACGAACAGGTAATGCAATAACCAGTGAGTTACTGAAGTTTCGCGGCCGTGCGCCGGGTAATTTTGTCCGTCTAGCGCGTTTTCGCGCGTGCCCTCAAAATGGGAATCATGGTTCCGGTTCAGATCCTCGATCTCACCTCGAAGCAGATGCGGTTTGAGCTTGGCGTCGAGGACGGGGAGCTGCTCGGACGCAAGGGCGCGCGCCTCATCGCCGACTTAAAAGAAAGGGCGACCGAGGCGGAGTACACGCACATGTACTATCGCGATCCGATTCGGCCCGGCATCATCTGGTTTTCCGCGCTCAATCCATCCGGTCTCGATCTTCCCGCGCGCGGGAAGATCGAATACTGTCGCGACGTCGCCAACAAAGTTTTTCCGGATTTTCTCGACAGCCTGCAGGACGAGGCCGAAGAAAGCATCATGGCGCGAATCCCGCCGCTCGTAATCGGCGCTTCCGGGGTCGATCTCGTGACGACGCTCGAATACCTCGTGTTCGTGTATCCCGGAATGGTGCGCGCGTGGGCCGCGCTGATTTTCTCGTACAGCGAGGTTCTCGGGCTGAAGGAGTCGGCGGAGGCCGCGAGGTCGGACTGCGCCGAGCATTGCGCGCACGCGCAGATCGTGACGTACCTCATGATGAGCTGACGCGCGACTGGATTCCGAGCCTAAAACTTCGCCGAACTCGACCGAAGGGAGGTGAGGCGAATTTTATGGCGAGGAACCCAGTCGCGCGAGGAGGCTAGGCTTTGAGGGAGCCCACGACCCTTCGAAGCATCACGGTAAACCCCGACCGGTCGTAATCGGTCAGCGACCCGATGCTCACGCCGAAAAAAAGGCGCATGTTTCCCGAAACGGGATCGGCGGAGTGGGTGACTCGCCTGATTTTTCCGGCAAGGTTGATGGGATTGAACGTTTCGCCGCGCGGGACGAGCATGACCTTCATATTTTCGCCGGGCAGAAGCGCGTTGGCGCGATGATCCTCGGTCATGACCTGAAAGCCCGACGGAGAGACGTTGTTGAGCTCGGCGACGGTGAGAACTTCCTCGTTTCCCAGCCTGAAGCGCAGGATCGCGTACGCCGTCATCGCGCCGATCTTTTTCGCGTAAGGGATGCGCGGAAAAGCGCGGATATATTCGGGCAGGATGCCTTCCTTCTCGATCGCGGCTGAGAGCGCAAGCGTGTCCGCGTCAGAGAGATTGAGCGAGACGCCCAGAAGCGCTGCGGCTTCGGTCTGCTCGCAGGTCAGCGTTCCGGGGCAGCTGATCGTGAACGGCGCTGAACTCCGAACGTTGAGCGTGGCCTGAACTTTTTTCCCCATGGTTTCGATCGGGTCGAATTTGTCCCATGCGGCACCCGGCACGCCCGACGGGTTGACGAGATTTTCCCCAAGATCATAGGCGGTATCGTCGAGCCTGAAGGTCACTCGGGCTTTGATAAACCGCGGAGAAAAGTTTGGATTCGACATGCAGTTCCCTTACTATAAGGTACATCGGCAATTGTGCAAAAAACATGGGAGAAACAAGCATGAGCGGCGAAAAAATGGGCGAAGCACGCGGCGATACGGCGGTCGAGACAATGGTTGAGCCGACGGTCGAGACGACGGAAGAGCTGGTTCAATCCGCCTACGAGAAGATCCGCAAGAATCTTACGATCGCTCGACGGCGCCTGGGCCGGCCGCTCACGCTTGCCGAAAAAATCCTGCTCGGCCACCTCGACGACGCCGAGAAGCAGGAACTGAAAGCCGGTGCCGCGACACTCAGGCTGCGCCCCGATCGCGTCATCATGCAAGACGCCACGGCGCAGATGGCGCTGCTGCAGTTCATGCAGTCGGGCCGCGAGCGCGTGGCCGTTGCGTCGTCGGTTCACTGCGACCATCTCATCCGCGCGCACAAAGGCTCGCGCGCCGACATGGAAGTCGCGAGATCCGAGAACAAAGAGGTCTACGATTTTCTTTGTTCGGCTTGCGGAAAATACGGAATCGGATTTTGGGGCCCGGGCGCCGGCATCATCCATCAGGTGGTGCTCGAGCAGTACGCGTTTCCGGGCGGGATGCTCATCGGCACCGACAGCCATACGCCGAACGGCGGAGGACTTTGCATGGAAGCCATCGGCGTCGGGGGCGCGGACGCCGCTGAAGTCATGGCCGGAATGGCGTGGGAGGTGAAATACCCGAAGCTCATCGGTGTCAAGCTCACGGGAAAACTCTCGGGCTGGACCTCGCCCAAGGACGTGATCTTGAAAGTCTGCGAACTTCTGACGGTCAAGGGCGGCACGAACCACATCGTGGAATACTTCGGCCCCGGCTGCGAGAGCATCAGCGCCACCGGTAAGGGCACGATCTGCAACATGGGCGCCGAGCACGGCGCTACGACCTCGGTGTTTCCGTACGACCGGCGCATGGAAACGTATTTAAAGGCCACGAACCGCGCGGGACTTGCGGCACTTGCCGGCAGGAACAAAGATCTTCTGGGTTCCGATCCGGAAGTCGCGATGGATCCGTCGAAGTTCTACGATCGCATCCTTGAAATCGATCTCTCAGTACTTGAGCCCCACGTCGTGGGTCCCCATACGCCCGATCTCGCGCGGCCGGTCTCGAAATTCGCCGAAGACGCGAAGAAAAACGGCTACCCCGCGAATCTCACGTATTCGCTGATCGGCTCGTGCACGAATTCCTCTTACGAGGACATGGGTCGCGCGGCTGACGTCGCGCGCCAGGCGCGGAAACAAGGTGCCAAGATTTCGGTGGGCCTGATGGTGAGCCCCGGAAGCGAGCTGATCTATCAGACGATCAAACGTGACGGGCAGATGAAAGATCTCGAGTCGGTCGGCGCGGTGGTGCTCGCCAACGCCTGCGGCCCGTGCATCGGGCAATGGAAGCGCGACGACATCAAACCGGGTGATCGCAACTCGATCATCTCTTCGTTTAACCGCAATTTTCCGGGCCGCAACGACGCCAACGCCGAAACGCTTTCGTTTCTGGCGAGCCCAGAAATCGTCGTGGCCTTCGCGCTCGCGGGGCGCATCGACGTCGATCCCACGAAAGAGGAATTCAAGACCAAGGACGGAAAAAAAGTGAAACTGCAGACGCCCGAAATCTCGGATGAGCTTCCGCGCGGCGGGTTTATTTTTTCAAAGGATGGGTATGTGGCGCCCGCGGCCGACGGAAAAAACGCCAGGATCGAGGTTTCACCTTCGAGCGAGCGCCTGCAGCTGCTCTCGCCGTTCCCGAAATGGGACGGCAACGATTTCGTCGAGCTGTCGCTGCTTGTGAAGGCGAAGGGGAAGTGCACGACCGATCACATCTCGCCTGCCGGGCCGTGGCTTAAATTCCGCGGCCACCTCGACAATATTTCGAACAACATGTTCCTAGGCGCCGTGAACGCGTTTTCCGGCGAGGCGGGCAAGACGACCAATATCCTGAACGGAGAAAAGAGCCAGCCGATTCCCGCGGTCGCGCGCGAGTACAAAGCCAAGGGCATGCGGTGGATCGTCGTGGGCGACGAGAACTACGGCGAGGGATCGAGCCGCGAGCACGCGGCGATGAGCCCGCGTCATCTTGGCGCCGCCGCCGTGATCACGCGTTCGTTCGCGCGCATCCACGAAACGAACTTGAAGAAACAAGGCGTGTTGCCGTTTACGTTCTCGGATCCCGCGGATTACGACAAAATCGCGGAAGGTGACAAAATCAGCATTTTGGGGCTTGCGGGGCTGGCGCCGGGCAAACAAGTTGAGTGCGTCGTGAAACACGCCGTCGGGGACTCGGAAACGTTTTGCCTCAATCACTCGCTCACTGCTGAGCAAATCGGGTGGTTTAAGGCGGGCTCCGCGCTTGCCGCCGCAAAGCGTTAGCCTGCTCGCGCCTTTTTGCGCGATACTAGCGTTTCGATTCGACGGTGAGCGAGAATTTCACGATACCGGATTGTCTTAAGACATCCATGAGCCGCACGACGGTGCCGTGCGGGGTGGCTTTGTCGGCGGTGACCGTAGCGCCCTCGTTCGATCCTAACCGAAGATAAGACTGCAGACGCGCGGGAAGCGCATCCCAATCCATTTTCTGATCGTTCCAGAAAAGCTCGCCCTCTTTGTTGATCACGAAGGTGAGGGGATTGGGTTTGGATGCGTCTTCGCCCGATTTCGCCTGCGGAAGCTGCACCTTGATCGCGTTCTGGTAAATGACGGGCGCGGTGATGAGAAAAATAATCAGAAGTACGAGCACCACGTCGACGAGCGGCGTGACATTGATGCCGGACATAAGTTCGTCGTCTGAGTTGCCAGCGAATCCAGCCATTCTTCTCCGTCACCGCGCGGGGCGCGCGTTATTTCGCGGTCTTCGCGACGAGAAAACTCTTCATCGCTTCCGCATCGACCGTCGCGGCTTTGACCCGGCGGCTGAAAAGATTGAACGCCACCACCGCTGGGATCGCGACGAGGATGCCGATCGCGGTCGCGACGAGCGCTTCCGAAATTCCCGCCGTCACGGTCTGCGCGCCGCCCGTGGCGGCCTGACGCGAAAGATCGTGGAAGGCTTGGATGATACCCAAGACCGTTCCGAAAAGTCCCACGAACGGTGCGTTCGAGCCGATCGTCGCGAGCGGCGCAAGATTTTTTTCCCACTGCGTGCGCGCGCGCAGGACAGCGTCAAGTGCGAGCTCGTTTAAGACCTCGGCCTTATCGCTTGGGCGCGAGGAAAGGAGCGCTTCGACCATCGCGGTTTCGAGGTCGGGGGCCCTCGCGTACGCCGGCCCCATCCGCTCGCGCGCGAGCCGCAAAGCGCTTTCGGTTTGCCCTGAATTGACCGCGAGTCGCACGTCGCGGCGGAACTCAGCGAGACTTTTGGTGGCCGCCCGGTAGAAAAGGATGCGCTCCAAAATGAGTGCCACCGAGAGGATCGAAATCAGGGCGAGGAGGTAGAGAACCCATTGGGCTCCGGCCAGCGAAAGCCCGAGAAAAAGTTGAGAGATCATGAATCCACGCTACACCTGGCCCGTGGATTCTCAAGTAAGGAATTTCAGTTGAGCTGCGGCGCGAATCCGCCGAAAAGCGAACGTAGGGGAATATGAGCGACGAAAATAAAGAGCCGGAAAATAAAGAGCCGGAGGCAAAAGAGCAGGAAAAACTTGCCGCCCCCGCCCCGGCGCGGGCGCAGGTGATTTTCCTGAAAGGCCGCTCAAGCGAACTGGAAGCCTTGCGGCGGTCGCTCGTCATGGACTCCCGGAACGAGGTTCAGGAGTCGTCGGCCGGATGGGCGCCGCAACTCGCGAAAAAGAAAATGCCGTGCATCGTGATCGCGGAGGCGCGCGACGAGGCCGAGTCGATCAAAGTGCTCACGCTTTGCAAGTCGCTGGTGAATGAGATTCGCGCGAAGAAGGTGAAGGTCGCCGTCGTATCGAAGCTCGAGGGCCGGGCATTTTCGAAGCAACTCGAGTTCTACGGCCACGTCGAATATATCCGCGCGCCGATCGCCGAGAAAGCTCTGGAGTTCAAGGTCACGGTTTTGACCAAAGCGTTGCAGGTGGAGCTCGAAAAAGAGTTCGAGAAGGAGCAGCGCCGCCAAGCCTTGCGGGCGGCCCCGAAGGCCGCGGAACCCGAGGCCGAAGGCGAGAAAAAGCCGAATCTCCAAATCGTGAGGGGTTCCACGGCGCCCGACGTGAGCACGGAGTTCGTGCGCGTCGGCCGCCCGAAGAATAACGAGGAACCGAAGAAGCCTCTCGGCCACCTGATGGATCTCGCGATGAAGTTCGAGAAGGAGGAGCCGGCTGGAAAAAGCACGGTGAAGACCGAGCATTTTCTGAATCCGAAGTGGCGGCAGCACGATCTTTCGCCGCAGCAGGCGGTCGAGTACAGACGAAAACTTAGCGGTCCGGATGAGATGACTCAGTGGAGAAACCGGATCACAGCGGAAAAACAGCAAGACGCCAAGCGCGCGCCGGGCGAACTGATGGGAATGGCCGCGCAGGGCACGCCGCCGAAGGCGGCGCTAGTACAAAACGAGACTCCGCGCGCGAAACGCGACACGTCGGGCGAAACGCGGCAGCCTAAGACCTCGACAGATGCTCCCAATCCGTTTTCCCCAAAACCCGTGGCACCCGTTCGCGAATGGAAAGTGCGCGCGCGGAGCACGCAGGGCACGCCGCAGGGCACGCCGCCGAAGGCGGCGAATGTGGAATCCGAGACACCGCAGGTGAAACATGACGAGTCCAATCAATCCCAGAAAACGAAGCAAGAGGAGCGCCCGTCTGCGACGCTCGCGCAAAAAGATTCGAGCATAGCACCCACGCCAACCCAAGCTTTCCACAAGACGGCACAGCAAGAGAGAGGCCGATCTTCCGAGGCGGCTCGCCAGGAACCCGCGCGACAGGAAAAACAGGCGAAATCGGAGCGGGAGCGCGCGCAGGACACGCAACACACGCAAGCCGCATCCGTGCCGGCCACGTCCACAACGACGACAACCACCGCGCCCGCGCTATCCCTGATCAGCCTCGCCGTGCAATGGAGCGACAGCCTCTACGCCTCGGGCCCGTCGCCCGAGGAAGGCGACGCGGTCGGCGCGGTTCTGCGAAAATTCTGCGAGATGCTTCGCTTCGCGTGCAACGCCGATGGCGTGGCCGTGTTGAAAGCCGACACCAAGGGCACCTGCTCGCTGCTCGCCGAAGCGGCAGGCGGCGGCTCGACGTTCGGAGTGCTCGATTCCGTTCACGTCGAATCGGCTGAGCGTGCGATCGGGGAGGGGCTCCCGTCTTATGAAGAAATCGAGGGCAGCCCGGGGATGATCGAAGCGTATTTCCCGCTCAAGGACGTTTCAGGCGTGGTCGTCGTTCGGTTGGCGCGGACAAATCCGTTTTTCAAACAAATGGACCAGCTCGCGTCGGCCGCAAGTCTCGTGCGCGGGGTTCTAGGCGGTTTCGGCAGCCGCGCCGCGGCCGCTTGAGATACCGCCGCTTAAGACGCCGCTGCTAGGGGCGGCTTGCCGGGAGAGCCCGCGCGCACCCACTCCACGATCTTGCGAAACAGAATCGGATTGAAGTAATGCGGGAAGCGCGGATCGTTTTCGATTTCCCGCAGATACGCGAAACTTTCGTGTGGCGAGCGTTTTTTGCCGTCGAAGTATCCCGTGGAAAGAGAGTGCAGAAAATCCGAAAACGAAAGCACCTGCGAAAGCTCGGTGAGTTTTTCGCCGCGGATGCCATTGGGATATCCCGTGCCGTCGAATTTTTCGTGATGTGCTTCGATGAGCGCCGCCACGCGCGCATTGGGCTTGAAGGCGAGCGCTTCGAGAAGGTTTTTCCCGAGCCGAACGTGTTCGGCGAACTCGCGGCGCTGGCCGGGCGTTTGCTGATTGCGTGGAGTCCAGACCGTTTCGGGCGGAAGCTGCGTCGTACCGATGTCGTGCAGAAGGCTCGCCACCGCGAGATCGCGCAAGGTTTCGACGTCCGAATAGCCGATCCCCATCGCGAAGAGCACGCAGTAAGACGCAACGGAGGAGGAATATCCCTGCTTTCCGGCCGCATCGAGCGCGGCGAAGACGTCGAAGAGCTTTTTTTCCTCTTCCGTCGCGCCGTCGAGCAGCTTGCGGATGATCTTGCGTGAAGTCGAAAGGGCGCGCTCGCTTGCGCCGGGGTCTTCTCCGAAAATCTCGGAGGCAAGTCTTCGGCTGGATTGCTGGCTCGTGCGCGGCGCGCGCGCGGGGTCGGCTCGGCCAGACCCGCGCGCAGGTTGTGCCGCAATGTCTTGTGACGCCGCTTCCGGAACCTGCGCGCGGACAGGCGCGGTGGTTGCCGTCGTCGGGGGCGTGGTCGGCACGGATGCGGCTTGCGTGTGCTGCGTGCTCCGCGAAGGCTCTTCGATCGCGGCCGGGTCTTGCCGCGCTTGCGGAGTCTTGGGAGCTTCTATCGCAGGCTTCGCCTGCGTGTCTTGCGTGTGCACCGGCGCGACTCCGGTTGCCACAACTTCGATCGGAGTAACGGTTTCGGCGCTCTTGTTTTCTGTCGGCGAGGTGTCGGTCACATCGGCGGCGGTTGCGGTCGTCCCAGCGGGTGCCGCAGTCGCAGTCGCGGTGGTTGCGGTCGTTGGGGGCGTGGTTGGCGCGGATGCGTCTTGCCGCGCTTGCGGAGTCTTGGGCTCTTCTATCGCCGCCTCCGGCGGCGTGTGCTGCGCTCCTTCCGGCGCGTGCACGGCCTGTACTCCGACCTCCATCGGTTCGGGAATCATCCCCTCCGCTTGCATGTATTCTTCGTAGACCGCCCGGTCTGAGACGAGGATATAAACTTCGCTGATCTTGCGCCTGGCGAGAAGATCGGCGGTGCGCTGCTCGTAGACCTCGTCGGAAAGAATCAAGGGAACAATCCGGTCATTGACCGGAAGGTAAATGTGCAAGGTAAAGGGCAGTGCCTTCCCCAGCCTCAAAAGCGAGAGACTCACGTGGAAATATTGTTCGCCGTGAAATTTAGCCATTCTTTTTCTGTTCGGTATTCGCGGACTTCGGGGTAAATCGGGATGAAGCAGCCAGCAGGCAAAAAATGTACAATTACATTCCACTGAAATCCCGGTTCAGCTGGGCCGACGTCGTCATGCTCGCGTGCGTCGGGGGGCTGATCTACGCCGTCATCGGGGTGGCCCAACATTGGACGGGGAAATTTCAGCCCACCCTCGCGATCGACCTGTCGCCGTGGGCTCTGCCGCGCTATTCGTTTTTCTCGCTCACCCGCGCGCTCGTGGGTTACACCATCTCGCTCGCGTTCACCGTCGTTTACGGTTACGTCGCCGCCAAGCTCAGGCGCTCGGAGGCGGTGCTCATCCCGTTCCTCGACATTCTGCAGTCGATTCCCGTTTTCGGTTTTTTGCCCGGTCTCGTGATCGGGCTGATGTCGCTTTTTCCGAACTCGAACCTCGGGCTGGAGATCGCGTGCGTGGTCATGCTTGCCACCGGTCAGGCGTGGAACATGACCTTCAGTTTTTACCATTCGCTCAAAGGCGTTCCCAAAGATCTCGTCGAGGCGACGTCGGTGATGCGGCTCAACTGGTTTCAGCGGCTGCTGCGGCTGGAGCTTCCGTTCTCGGCCGTGGGCCTGGCGTGGAACAGCCTCATGTCGATGGCGGGCGGCTGGTTCTTTCTCACCGTCTGCGAGTCGTTCACTCTCGAGGACCGGCAGTTCCATCTTCCCGGGATCGGCTCCTACATGGCCGTCGCGATCGAGCGCGGCAATCATGCGGCGATGTTCTACGGCATCGTCGCGATGTGCGCGGTGATCGTGTTCGTGGATTTCGTGATTTGGCGCCCGGTGCTCGCGTGGGTGCAGAAGTTCCAGATGGAAGAAACGGAAAGCCACGAGGCATACCGCCTGCCGTTCGTGATGAGCCTTCTTTCCGAGTCACGCCTGCTTTCGCGGATGCGCGCGTGGCGAAGCCGCCGCCGCCGCGAACGCAAGCTCAAGCGCGCGATGAAGCGGTTCCGCAAGGGTTCGCGCAAGCCGGCGCCGAGCAGCCTTCTTCGAGGCGATCCGCTTTTCGCGTTGGCCTCGTCCCACCTGGCCGGCGAAGGGACACTTTCCGATCCGCTGCAGCCGCTCGAGCTTCAAAAAGAAGACGCGTTCGACGGCGGCGAGGAAGACGGCGGCAAGTTCGTGCGGCTCGGCCGCTATCTCAGGCGGCACGCCGACGATTTCATCGAGCTGGGCGCGAAGCTTCTTCCTCCGGTCGCGGTGTTGCTCACACTTTGGGGCGGCACGCGCGTCTGGGAGCTCATCCGCACGTTGACGCTCGAAGACTGGAAGCAGATCTGGAGGGGCGTCGGGTTTACCGGCGTGCGCGTTTTCGGCGCCGTGGCTTTGAGCTCGCTCTGGACGATCCCCTTCGGCGTGTACGTGGGCTTGTCGCCGCGGCTCACGCGCTTGTTTCAGCCGATCGTGCAGATCGCGGCGTCGTTTCCGGCGCCGATGCTTTATCCGCTCGTGCTCACCGTGATGTTCAAGTTCGGGATCGGCATCCGCTGGGGCTCGATGTTTTTGATGTTCTTCGGCGTGCAGTGGTACGTGCTCTTCAACGTGCTGGCCGGCGCGTCGTCCATTCCGCGCGACCTGAAAGACGGCTTCGCGATGATGGGCGCGGGCACGCTCGCGAGATGGAAGCGCCTTTACCTTCCCTCGATTTTTCCGTATCTCGGCACGGGATGGGTGACGGCGGCCGGAGGGGCGTGGAATGCCTGCATCGTCGCGGAGTATATCCAGTACAATCGAGAGACGTTGATCGCGCCGGGAATCGGAGCGATGATTTGCCGCACGACCGCCGCTGCGGATTTTCCGCGGCTCGCGGGTTGCATCATCGCGATGGTGATCGTCGTGGTCGTTCTGAACCGGACGTTGTGGCACCGCATCTGCGAGTTAGGTGAAACGAGGTTTAGATAGTGCCGCACGACATGCGGCATAATTAGATAGTGCCGCACGACATGCGGCATAATTAGATAGTGCCGCACGACATGCGGCATAATTAGATGGCGCCGCATGCCATGCGGCGCAAAGAGGCGGAATGGAAAAGAGCATCTTAGAACTTCGCGGCGTCGACCATGTCTTCACGATGGGCATGGGCCAGAAGATGAAAGTCTTGAGCGACGTCAACGTGAGTCTGTATCAGGACGAGATCGTCGCGATCTTGGGGCCTTCCGGCTCGGGAAAATCAACGTGTCTTCGCATCCTCGCGGGGCTCTTGAGGCCCACCGATGGACAGGTCTTGATTCAGGGCGAGACGTTTGGCGGGCCAAATCCGCTTGTCTCGATGGTTTTCCAGTCGTTTGCGCTGCTTCCGTGGCTCACGGTTTTTGAAAACATCGTGCTGGCGCTTGAGCCCTTTGATTTGTCGCGAAACGATGAGCGCAGCCGCGTAAGGCGCGTGATCGACCTCGTGGGTCTCGAGGGTTTCGAGGAAGCGTATCCCAAAGAACTTTCCGGCGGCATGAAACAGCGCGTGGGCATCGCGCGCGCTCTCGTGATGGAGCGTCCGGTCATGTGTCTCGACGAACCCTTCACGTCGCTTGACGTGCTGACGGCTGAAACGCTGCGCGCGGAAGTGCTTAAGCTCTGGCTCTCGAAGAAAACGGCGACGAAAACGCTCGTGCTCATCACGCACAATATTTCCGAAGCGGCGTTGCTGGCGAAAAGAATTTTGGTAATGGGAACGAACCCGGGCCACATCCGCGTGACGATCAAGAACGACCTGCCGTATCCGCGCGACGAGAAGACGCTCGGGTTCAAGAATCTCGTCGATCGCATCCACGACGTGATCACGCAGGCGATCATTCCCGATCAGCCCGAGTGGGTGCCGCCCGCGGCGGCAGGCGGCGTGATCGAAACGGTGCCGCCGGTGGCGGTGCCGGAAGTGATCGGGCTGCTTGAGTTCATCGCGGGCCGAGGCGGTCAAGCCGACGTTTTCGGCCTTACCCAGATGCTTGGCAAGGATTTCGGGCACGTTCTGTTTCTCGTCAAAACCGCCGAGCTTTTCGATTTCGTGGATACGCCCAAGAACCACATCGTTTTGACCGATTTCGGCAAACGCTTCATCGAAGGGGACGTGAACGTGCGCAAGCGCATCCTGCACGAAGTGCTGCGCGGCCTGCGCCTGGCGCAACTTCTCGAGCAGCGCTTGCGTGACGCCGAGAACTACACGCTGTCTTTCGATTCCGTCATCGAAGGCGTCAAGGAATGGCTTCCGAACGAAAACGCCGAGGCCGTGCTCGATGCCTTGATTCAGTGGGGCCGCTACGGCGAACTTTTCGGCTACAACGGCGATACGAAGATGATCTATCTCGACGTGGGGCAGGAGAACGCGTAGCCTGCTCGTTTCTTTTGCCTTTATACTTCGTCATTTTTTTTCTCACTTCGTCGGCAGCCACTAACGGCTAGCCTCCTCGTTCGAAAAAAACTTCCTCGCCTAAAGGCAAAATAAACTTCGCAGGCGAGGCATGGCCGATTTGATCTGACTCCGCGTGCGTTCTTCGGTTATTGAACTGTGCAGACCGGTGGCTGCCCAGCCTAAAAGCGATCAGTCGGGTCACTGCGTGCCCTGGCTAACTCACTTGCCTGGCCGCCGCTGACGCACTAAACTCGCGAGATACCCATGACCGCGCAAAAAGGCTTCTACATCACCACCGCCATCGTCTATCCGAACTCGCGCATGCACGTGGGATTCGGCTGGGAAGTGATCGGCTCCGACATGCGCGCCCGCTTCGAGCGCATGAAGGGCCGCGACGTGTTTTTCTGCACGGGCGTCGACGAGCACAGCCAGAACGTCGAGAAGGCCGCGCTTAAAGACCGCGACGCGAACCCCGGCGATTACGCCGGCCTTGCCGACGCACGCGCCGTCGCGAAAAAATACTGCGACAAGATGGCCGACGACATCGTCAAGGTGATGGCGATGATGGATGTCGCCTACGACCGCTTCATCCGCACCTCCGACCCCGATCACGAACGCGTGTGCCAGCATCTGATCGAGAAGTCGAAGAGCGCGGGCGACGTTTTTCTTACGAAACATGAGGGCCTTTACTGCGACGGGTGCGAGGTGTTTTACACCGAAAAGGAAGCGATGCTCGCGCCTCTAGACGAAAAATCCATGGCCGACTCCCAATCCGCGGCCGGCACGAAATCGGCGGCTAACCCAAAGTCGGCAGCCGACGCGATATCGGAGGCCAATTCCAGTCATACGGCCGACGTCAAGTTCACGTCCGGCACCTCGAAATACCATTGCCCCACGCACAAACAGCCGCTGCGCGTGCTTGCGGAGGAAAATTATTTCTTCAAGCTCTCGAAGTTCGAGGAAGCGCTCAAGAAACTCTTCCGCGAGCGGCCTGATTTTCTGGCGCCCGAAGGCCGCAAGAACGAAGTGTTGTCGTTTCTTGAAGGCGGCTTAAAGGATTTCTCCGTCTCGCGAACGACGTTTAAGTGGGGGATTTCGATTCCGTTCGATCCGGGGCACATCATCTACGTCTGGTTCGACGCGCTCATCAATTATCTCTCGGCGGTGAAATTTCCCGTGCGCGACGCCAGCGGCAAAGTCGTTCAGGGGGATGAGGAATTCTTCAAACGCTTCTGGCCCTGCGACGTGCACGTCATCGGAAAAGACATCACGCGTTTTCACTGCCTCTACTGGCCGGCGATGCTGATGTCGGCCCAGGCGGCCCTGCCGAAGGGAGAACTGCCGCTCCCAGAGCGCGTCTGGGCGCACGGATTCATCGCGTTCCAGGGCGAGAAAATGAGCAAGACGCGCGGAAACATCGTCACGCCCGACGAGGTGATCAGGGATTTCAGTGCCTCTGCCGGCGCACCTTACGGTGCGACGGCCCTTCGCTGGTATCTGCTCTCGGCCAATCCCTTCGACGCCGACGGAAACTACGCCGACGAGTCGCTCGTGCTCAAGTGCAACGCCGATCTCTCGAACAACATCGGAAACCTCGTGAACCGCACGGTAAGCATGACGATGAAGTATTTTCCGGATGGCTTGCCGCAAAATCCAGGAGTGCTTCCGCCTGGAGTGAAGTCCGTTTCAGATCGGGCTGTGGATATTTTATTGCATCCGCGAGTGGGAGCGGCTGGCGCGGCAGGTGGTGTGGCTCTTTATTCCGAACTCGCCGAGCTGATGAGAAAAATGGATCTCTCCGGCTATTGCGCCCGGATCGTCGAGTTCTCGATGTCGATGAACAAGTTCATCGACGAAACCAAGCCTTGGGCGCTCGCGAAGGTCGTCGCGGCGGGCGGCGATGCCGGCGCGACCGCGCGCGCGAACCTGGCGACGGCGCTTGCTGAATTGCTCGAGGGCATCCGGTGTCTTGGCGTGGCGCTCTGGCCCGCGATTCCCGGTGCGTCCGAGGCGATTCTGGCGCAACTTGGGATCACGCCGGCCACGACACCTGGCGACTGGATCGAGAAATCGCTTTTTCGGGAGGGAACCGCGGGGAATCCTCCGGCGAAGATCGCGATTCCGCGGCTTGATCGCCTGGAATTCGACTCTTCCCGCCGTTTCGCGCTCGTGGAGCCGAAGCCGCTTTTTCCGCGACTCGAAATCAAGGCTTAAATCCAGGCGAAATCTAAGATTTCATACGCATCTTTCCGAAAAAGAGAGGATGGGCACTCTCAAAACATCGTACTGCGCGCGACTGGGCAAGGTTTTCCTGGTTGCTTATGTGGCTGTCGCGTTTACCGCCGCGACACCGATGTCGGGATGCGCGCACAAGCACTTGCGATCGACGCTTCGTGTTCCCGCGGGTTCCTCGATTCCGCTCACGAATGCGATCGAACCCCGCGTTCTCGCGGATGCGCTCGCGAAAAACCTCACGCGGGTCGAGGAATTTCGCATTCTTCGCGAAGCCGCGCGCGAACTGGGCTTAAGAGTCTGGCTCTTCGGGGGCACGGCGGCGGGCTACGCGCATTACGTGAAGTGGGATCTTCTGCGCCAAAGCGGCGACACCCGCTACAACGAGTCGCGCTTCGATTACGACTTCACGAATATCTACCGCTCGACCCAGGACGCCGATCTCGTCGTCGACGGCGACGTGGCGGATGCCGAAAAACTCGAAGCGCTCATCAAGGAAAAGCTCTCGTATCTGCAAGGGTCGAAATCGGAATGGGAGGTGCGGCTGCTGCGCCACGATCGCGGCGTGAAACAGGCGCTGCTCAATAATCCCGACTTCCTCAATCAGCATACCGACTCGAACTCGACGGGCATGATCGAGCTCACCGATCCGTCGCAAGGAGAGCCGGTCGTGCGAGACCTGCGCGACTGGGGCAATCGCGCAAACCCGTTTTTCCTCAAGGACGTCGCCGAAGGCAGGCTCCACTATTATTTCAGCCCACTTCACGAAACGACGAGCCGTTATCTGGCGGGGCATAACCCGCCGATTTTTTCGGTGATTCGTTACCTCACGAAAGCCTTTCAATATGAGCTCGCGCTGCGCGAAGAAGATCTCGGGCGCATCAAAGCGATGATCGCCGTGTTCGATCCGATGCGCGATCCCAAAACGTGGAGCGATTGGGCTCGCGGCTGGATCAACGAGCGCGGAAACGGCGCCAAGCTCATCAAGCACGCGGTGAACATGGAATACGCGTGGAACACGCTTGAGGATCTCGGTCTTCGCGGAAAACTCATCGCGATGTCGGACCCGTTGACGCAAGGAACGATGGGGTGGTGGCTCAATAAGGAGCCGCTCAGGAGCAAGCCGGTCGGCGAGGGTACCGGCGCGACCATCGTCGAGATCGCGGCGGAAAAAGGAATTCCATGGGAAGACTTCGTCGTCGCGCACGAGACGAACGATTTTCTCGCGTATGAATCGCTCACGCGCGACACGACTGGAAAACCCAATGTCGTAATCTCGAGACAACACGGGGTGGGCGAATCGGCGGTATACGGCGATGGTCACTATACGCGGATCGGCCGTTTCGGCGCGCGCGGCACCGGGCTAACCGTGCGCTACAGGGTCGACCCGCGCGCGCGTGACGGGGCGGACTTCATCGTCGACGGCAACTTCATTATTTTCCGCAATCGAAACGCCCTTTGGGTCATCCCCGAGAGTCTCAACATCGGACCCGTGGAATTCTTCGAGCTCCTCGCGGGAGGGAAAGCGTTTGATTCAAGCGATCGCGGGATCCTTGAAAAATTCAAGCGACGAACGCTTGTCAAATTCAAGCGTCTTTCTCAAAAAGAAGAGCGGAGCATTCACGCCATCGTCGAAGCGGAGCTGGCCAAACCGGCGCCAAACCAGGAGCTTCTGCGCGTATGGCTTTCCTTGCAACTGAGGGAAAGGCCGTCAGACCATTCGCTGGACGTTCTGGCGAAGCTCGTATCGCATCCAGAGGCGGTTCCGGTTTTCATTGAGGCGCTGGACGCGGTTGACCCGAAGAAACAGCAGGAACTCTTTAGCGCGATCTCCGTGAAGACGGACATCGGAACGCACTATCGGAGGCATATCCTTGGGAACATGGGTAGTACCGGGTTTACGGTCGATAAGGCCATCACACAGCTCTACGGAAGGAAAACCATTCAGCGCTCCTTCGTGCAGGGACGGGAGCAGGTGAAATACGAGCGTGCGGACGCCAGTCTCGTACTCAAGGAGCTGGAGGCAGCGGTCATGTCCGACGCACGTTTGTCCTTCGTTTATTCGAGCTCGGGGCAGGGGCCCTGGGTTCGGGGCCACGTTCGAGGCTCCCTCGGCGTGACCTTCGATTCAAAGAGCCGAAGAAAGTTTCGACTTCGGTTCATGGAACTGTTGAAGGAAAACCCGTCTTCAGTGTTCCATCGGGGGCCGCGCCCTTATTGGCGCTATTCGGCGGTACAGGAAGAATTCATAAAGGTGATGCACGAAATCGATTTCACGGACGAAGAGCGGGCGCGCATGGCGGCCGCTCTTGAGAAAGAGTTGTTTTCGGCGGAGGTCATCGAGCAAACCTCCGGATGGATCCATGAAGACCCCATGGTGATTTTGCTTCGCCTGCCGGCCGCGGCGGAGCATCCCGAATGGATCGAGCGGATTCTTTCGATGGACGCGGAAGCGATCGGTAAGCCGCGATGGCTGTCGGACAGATTTAAACGGCGGGTCGCCATAGCGTTGGCTTTCAATCCGGCGTTGCGTGCCCGGCCGGAGGCCGCGGAGTGGGTCCGGCGCCTCATTTGGCATTCTGAGTCGCTGTTTAAGGGCGAGCCAGGGAAGTTGGACTTGGATCTCTTTCTTCGCGGATCATTCGCGGGCTTAATCTACGACGCGCTTCTCCGGTATTTTGTCGCGAGCTTGGGTGAGGGCGATTCGGAGCTGCTCGCGGAGTACGCCGGCGTCGTTCAAGAGGCGAGCCTTCGATATCCGGAATTCATCCTCACTGTTTTTCATGAGAGGATCCTTACGAAGCCGTATTTTCTTACTCATCCGAAGGAACTCGAGCGAGTTCTCTCGGCAGCGCCGGCCTTACGGAAAATCCACGACAACAGCGTCGCCAATGAAGGCGGCGGCCGCCGCTTCATTCGTCGTTGCGCGCGGCTCTTGTGGCGCGGCTGAATGAACGCGGGCCTTTGGGAGCGCGTTCACGGGTCGATACGTTCTTTGAGTTGACAGAACGCATGGTTTGCAACAGATTTTTTGGCAGACCATGGCTAAGAAAACAGCGGCGGAAAAGGCCGCTAAAACCAAGAAATCCACGAAGAAACCAAGCAATATCCTCGTCACCGGCGGGGCCGGTTTCATCGGCTCGAACCTCGTTTTGACGCTGCAGGCGCAGCATCCCGAGGCCGGGATCACGGTGATCGACGATTTTCGCTCGGGCGATTTCAAGAACCTCATCGGATTCAAGGGCGACGTCGTCGCAAAAGACGTCTCCCGCATGGATTTCAGCTCGCAGTTCGGAAAGCGCCGCTTTGACGCGATTTTTCATCTGGCCTCGATCACCGATACGACGCTGCACGATCAGAAGCAGCAGGTTCACGACAACGTCGAAGGGTTCCGCAACGTTCTCGAATTCGCCAGACCCGCGAAGACGCCGATTGTTTATGCCTCGTCGGCGGCGACGTATGGAATTGTGAGCGGCGTGAACACGGAGAGCGATCCGCCGCTGCCCGCGAATGTTTACGCGTTTTCGAAAGTCGTTCTCGACAATCTCGCGCGAATGTATGCGGCGCGAAGCCGTGCGTGGAAAATCGTGGGCGTGCGTTACTTCAACGTCTACGGCCCGCGCGAGGCGCACAAGGGCATCCCTGCCAGCATGATCTGGCATCTCTCGCAGCAGATCAAAGCGGGGAAGAACCCGCGCATTTTCAAGCGCGGCGAGCAGCTTCGCGATTTCATTTACGTCAAAGACGCGGTGAAGAACACGATTTTAGCGTTAGGCGCCCCGAGTAGCGGCGTTTACAACACCGGCTCAGGCCAGGCGCGCACGTTCAACGATCTGATCGAGATTTTAAACCGCACGCTCGGCACCAAGCGCGCGACGGAGTATTTCGACAACCCTCACAAGCATTATCAGAACCACACCGAGGCCGATCTCGCGCGGAGCCGCAAGGAGCTCGGTTACGAACCCGATTACAGCCTCGAAAAAGGCGTTGAGGATTACATGAACTGGCTTAAGTCGCAGGAACGATAGCGAAGCACGGCAGGCGGAGCAAATAAGGAGATCATACATGGATAAAATGTTGGCGGATAAATCAGCGAACTCGAATTACATGGCGCCACTTCTGAACGGTGGCGGCGCAAAAAATAGCGTAAAGACCGGCGCCAAAGCCGTGACCAAGAGCCCCGCCGCGAGCACAAGACGCGAGCCTTCGAAAAAGCGGATGCTGCGCACGCCGATCGAGCACATCGACATCAAGAAATACAACGTCGTGCCGCTCGTGGATGCGATGGCGAAGACGGCGTTTCAGGCGAGAAATCTCGGGCGCGCGGCGAAGATTTACGACCAGATGATCAAAGACAAAGACTGCTCGATCATTCTCTGTCTCGCCGGCTCGCTCTTTTCGGCAGGCTTAAAGCAAGTGGTCGTCGATCTCATCCGTTGCAACATGGTCGACGCGATTGTCTCGACCGGCGCGATCATCGTGGACCAGGATTTTTTCGAAGGGATGGGATTCAAGCACTACCAGGGCCAGATCATGGTCGACGACGACATGCTTCGCCGCAATTTCATCGATCGTATTTACGACACCTACATCGACGAGGATGAGCTGCGCGCCTGCGACGCCGCGACCGGCGAGATCGCAGATCAGCTCGACCCGCGTCCGTATTCGTCGCGCGAATTCATCCGCGAGATGGGCAAGTACTTAAAGAAAAAGGGCAAGAACAAGAGCTCGGTGGTGCTCGCGGCCTATGAAAAGAACGTTCCGGTTTTCTGCCCGGCCTTCAGCGACTGCAGCGCGGGATTCGGGCTCGTGCACCATCAGTGGAACAATCCGCGCCGTCACATGAGTATTGATTCGGCAAAGGACTTCCTTGAACTGACCAAGATCAAACTCAAGACAAAGCACTCAGGGCTTCTCATGATCGGCGGCGGCGTGCCCAAGAACTTCGCGCAAGACACCGTGGTCGCGGCTGACTATCTTGGCTTTGACGTGGCGATGCACAAGTACGCCGTGCAGATCACGGTCGCCGACGAGCGCGACGGCGCCCTCTCGGGCTCGACACTTAAAGAAGCCAATTCCTGGGGCAAGGTCGACTCAGGCGCTGAGCAGATGGTTTACGCCGAGGCCACGTTGGCACTCCCCCTCGTCGCCGGTTACGCCTACCACAAGAAAAACTGGAAGAAGCGCAAGGCGCGCGGCTTTGCGGCGCTGCTGGACTGAAATTTTTGGGGAGTATACGTGCTCACAAAAGCGGAGGATTTAAGTGCGGAGCGTGAGCGGAAATCATTACCTAAATAGCTATTTTTGGAGACCGCCGTTACCTGTGTAGTCTTGATAGAATATAACAAGGCTCTCCTCGCTTTTGCCAACGACAATGCTTCGAAGATCAACCCAAGGAACTTGTTGATCGAGTTGTTGACGAAACATTTCGAATGACCGCTGATCAGTCGGATTCATCGGCCGCGTTGTTAGTTCGCCGTTGAGTCTAGGATGTGTATGATAGAACTCGATCCAAGACACTTCTTCCCATACGATTTGTTTTGATTCGACCAAGCCATCGATTGCTTTCTTTAGGCTATCTGGAGTAACCAACGTGGTCTCAGAGGAGGTTGCCAAGGCCGCATGTACACGGCCATCCTTCATTCCAATCTGAAAGGACGCTACCTCCACGGATTTTTCGTCAAAATCTCTCCACTCTGCGTTGAGATGCCGTCTAAACAGTTCATATTTGTCCATCTTTATTCTGTATTCCTCAGGTAATTGCGCTTCACGGTCATTATGCTGCTGTGTATATCTTTCGACATACTCCCAAATGACTTGCGCTCTTTTCTGGAAATACTTCGGATCCACACTCATTTTTTTTAAAATATTAATAAATTTCCTCTGGCGTGGCTGAAGTTCTGCTTCCACCTCGAATCGAAATTGAATTCCGTTCACATTGAAATAGGCATTTTTCATTGATTTTAGCTGGCCTAAGCTTAGCTTTCCCCAATCGTCCTGAGACAATGAATGTGTGCGAAGCAGGTGAGCCGCACAAGGTTCGCCTGCACGGACAAATTCAGTGCCAATCGAAGCAGCGATGGAAAACAGCAGTGTCAGAACGCAATATCGCCATGATCGCATGTAAACTTATCTGTTTTTTTCACAGTTTACTGAATCTCGGTTATTTCCGCCTTGCTCATTTTTGCCTGATTTTCCGAGCATTGATCGTGCGTTAAAGCGAAGGGTTTCGACTCGGGCGATGGGTTTCGCGGTGATGCGCTTGGCACAATGTCACGAGATTTTCGGGCCGGTGGTCGCCGCCAATGCTGATCGGGCGAATGTGATGTAAATCTACCCATCGCCTCTCGCCGCAGATCGTGCCGTCGGGTCGACGAAACTGACAGCGTCCTTCGTCCCGCACCCGAACAGGGTGCCCGATCGAAGCTGGAATCGTCGTTCGATGGAATGCTCCATGCACCGGCAGCGGATTTCGCGTGCTCAACGCAACTGTTCCCGTGAACTGTTTTTTGAGCGGGCTTGTCGGATTTTCAGATGTAGGCGGCATTCGCCCATTCTTCGCGACCGCTCGCTTGGCTTTCTCAACCGGGTCCTTGTGCCGAAGATAGAACTCCACGAGTTCAGCAAGCGTATCCTCTATTGAAGCTGCCCGACCGCGCGCGCCGCTTACGCGGTCTTGCGCCCGCCGAAACTTGAGCATCAGCGCTTCGTCCACACCAAGGCTTAATGAAAGGCGCTTTCCAGTCACGTAGGTCACTCTTTCTGGAACGGCCATGCGCGGGTTTTCCCGGGCGACTTCCTTTTCAAGACGGCGTGAAGAAAGAGTTCTCGCTCTCTCCAGCCACTCTTGCTGGTTTTCAAAAGTGAGAACGGCCGCGATTTTCTTGGCCTTCGAAATGCTGATGGTTCCAAGGCGAATCTCCTCATGGAGAGCCGGAATTTCGCGAGCTTTGCGCGCGACGGTGATGGCGTTATACGCGACTCCTTCCGAGAGCCCAAGGGCTTGAACCGCATATGTGAATAGACTTGAGAATCCCAGTTTGACGAACACACGCTCGCGCTCAACGGCGATCAGTGCGTCGATGAGTGCCGCCTCCGCGCGTTTGAATCCGCGTGCCGCTTCAAGCGCGGCTTCGTGGACTCGTAAGAGAGTTTCTTCAAGAATAATAAGATCGAGTGCGAAAGGTTGCGATTCGAACTGGTTTTCAAGGCTTCCCACAGTCGTCCGTCTTGCAAGAATGGTGCTTTAGCAAGACAGTTTGCGCTTCTGGCTCCCTCGCCATGAACATTCGCCTCAACTCCCTCCGGTCGGCTTCAGCGAATGCGCGAGTTAAGTCACCACCGGTGATACGCGGGATGGTCCGGTTTCACAGCGACGAATACTCCGCGGCAGGTCGCGCAGATTTTTCCGTTCGCCGTAAGCTTCGCTTCGATGGTTACGCGGTCAACGTTTGTCGCCCCAGATTTTGTGGCCGCATTCTCCTCCACCACCCACGCCTCAAGTTCCAGCGGCACATCTACCGGCGTCGGACGCAGGAGCTTGATCGAATACTCCGCCGTTACGGTGCAGGGAGGTTCTGGTTCTTGGCCCCGCGAGGCGCGCGGCGCGGTCGCGGTGTTGACGTTCATCAAGTGCCAAGCCGCCGTCCAGTTAGAATGACAATCCAGCAGGGCGCCGACGATGCCGCCATTCAATACACCAGGAAAAGCCTGGTGATGCGGCTCGGGCTTCCACGTCGCCACGACCTTATCATCCTGGGGAATACTACGAATTCGAAGGCCCTTAGTGTTGGCGGGGCCACATCCAAAACAAATGCTTTTTGGCGCGTACTTTTCTTGTAAGCTCGATTGATCCATGAAAAACATGTTAACTCAGCTTAACTGGCAAGTGAGTCAAGAAATTTTTTATGGCGTAATATGCTGAAATTAAAAGAGATTATATGAACTTTGCATCTGCGCAATGCGGCGTGATAAAATTGAGCCATGAAGAGTGCATTTACCAGATCTGATGACGTTCTTGGCGGCACGCCGGTTTTTTACGGCACCCGTGTACCCGTACAGACTCTTCTCGATTATCTCGAAGGCGGAGACACGATTGAGGCGTTCCTGGCTGATTTTCCCACTGTTGCACGCGAACAAGTGACCACCTTTCTCGAGCAGATCAAGAAAGAATATCTCAAGGTGGCGTGATCATGAGGATCATCCTGGACGAAGGCCTGCCCCAGCAGCTTAAGAGCGCGATTCCGGGGCATGAGGTGAAGACGGTTCCGGAATTGGGGTGCGCGGGTGTGCGCAACGTTGACCTCATCCATTATCTCTCCGAGCATGGCTGCGACGTGTTCGTCACGACCAGCCGCAATCTGGCGCCGATGATGGGGATGGCCGGCACGAAAATCACGGTGGTTATTCTCGATACGAAGTCTAACCGCTTTTCGGCGCTCGAGCCGCTGATTCCCAAGTTCCGCGAAATCCTCGAAAAGCCGCGTCCTGGGCAGTCTGTCCTGCTAAAATAAGGTGGCAGCCTACTTATTACGAAACGGTGCGTTAGCTTGCGCCGCCCAGTAAAACTGCCTAAGATAATCCCATGCAGGGACGTGGCGGAAAAAATAGCAATGAGCATGATGCTCAGACCGTAATTTCGGATACCGAACACTCTTATAAAGCCAGGCCAGGGCTGCGGATCGTCAGCGCGGTCATGTTCATGGTGGCCGCCGTGACCGCGGTTTCGGTCTTCGCGTACTGGCGTCTCGATCGCGTTCAGCAGAACGTCGAAGCGGTGAATCGTTTTTACGTGCCCGCGCTCAAACACTTAAACCTCATCGGCGGAAAGTGGGCGACTTATCAGCGCGCCTTCGAGCAGTCCATTTCGTTTCGCACCTGGGGCGATCGCAGGCGGGGCCCGGTGCTTCCTAAAATCCATCTTCGCCGCATCGTCGACGGCAACATTTTCGAACTGATGCGCGTGCTCGACCGCGGGCCCGGCGCGTTTGCCGCGCCCGGCGCGATGCTTCGGGCGGAGGCCGAGCAGGCCTTGGCCGTGCGCGAGCGCCTGCGCCGCTGGCTTGGGCGGCTCACCGGGTGCGCTGAAGGCGAGCCGCAGGCGGTGGCCGAGCTCGTGGGTTTCGTGAAGGCGCGGCACTTTTCAGAGGCCGCCGCCGCCTACACGCGCATCCGCCAGCATCACCTCGAGATCACGCAGGAGCTCGCCGGCCTGAGCGCCGGGATCGAAAACGGGCTTTCCTCGTTGCAGCTTTCGACCGAACAAGAACTTCGCCGCTCGCAGACGACCGTGTTCGGGCTGCTGGCGCTGAGTCTGCTTTTCTCGCTCGTGGTGCTTTTTCGGTTGAGGCGCTGGTTTCAGCCCGTTTTCGAGTGGACGCGCGTGGCCCGCGAGATCGCGCTCAAAGGCATCCACGCGGGCGTGCGCTTTCCGCGCGTCACGCGCGCGACGCCGTCGGAGCTGGCGCTGCTCACGCGCGAATTCACGAGGATGGCGCGCACGGTGCTCGAGCGCGAGCTTACGATCCGCCAGCAAAAAGACAAGCTCGGCTCCTTGAACGAAACTCTCCGGGTGCAGAACGGCCGTCTCATCCAGATGGCCGAAGCTGAAAAGAAGCTCGCGCACGCCCGCAAGCTCGTTCTCGCCGGGAACATGTCTTCGCAGATCGCGCACGAGGTGCGCAACCCGCTGAACTCGATTTCGCTGCAGCTTGAGATGCTGCTCGAGGATTTGGATGCCCTACGAAACGAATCGGCCCGCGAGGCCGCCGAAGCTTCGGCGCGCAAGCGCATCGCGGCCGTCACCGAACAGGTCGAGCGTCTCGATCGGATTACGCGCGGTTATCTCGAAGTCGGAAAACCCGTCGCGGCGGCCGGGGGAAAGGTCGATCTGCACGCGCTCATCG
This sequence comes from Deltaproteobacteria bacterium, assembly GCA_016186905.1. Lineage (GTDB taxonomy): Bacteria > Bdellovibrionota > UBA1018 > UBA1018 > UBA923 > JACPKS01. The sequence goes on along the minus strand of JACPKS010000111.1, from coordinate 27,575 downwards.
AGAACTGCATCTCGTTTCTCGCGCGCGAGATTCAGGCGGCCGGCGTGACGGTGAACGTCGATCCGGCCGAAAACTCCGCGGAGGTCGCGGGCGACGCCGACGCGCTCTCGCAGGTGCTCTTCAATCTCATCCGCAACGCGATCGAGGCGATGGCCGAGGCGCCGGCCGACAGCCGCACGCTTCGCATCGTCACGCGGCGCAAGGGCGGCGAGATCCGCGTTGCCGTGCGCGACGGCGGTTCCGGCGTTCGGGCGTCGGCGCGCGAGCGGCTTTTCGAGCCCTTCATGACGACGAAAACGACGGGACATGGCTTGGGCTTGTGCGTTTCGCGGCAAATCTGCATCGATCACGGCGGCGACCTCCGCCTTGTCGAGGGCGGCGGCGCCCAGGGGACCGAGAGCGCGCAAGGCGCGTGCTTTGAGATCGCGCTTCCACGCGTCCGGGAAGGGGGAGCGCCACTTGCTTAGGATTTTGATCGCCGAGGACGAAGCTCACAACCGCGACGCGATGGCCGAGATGCTAAGGCGCCTGGGGCACGAGGTCGTGACGGCCGCCGACGGCCAAGCGGCGTTGGAATGCGCCGCCGAGGGAGAATTCAATCTGGTGTTCTCGGACGTGCGCATGCCGCGCATGGACGGGATTCAGTTTTTTGAATCCTTCCGCCGGATTCGTTCCGCGTCGGGCGGCCGCGAGACGCCGTTCGTGTTCATGACGGCTTACGGAAGGCTTGAAGAAGCGGTTTCGGCCATGCGCCAGGGCGCGCTGCATTTTCTCACCAAGCCCCTGCGCAAGAGCGACATCGTTCCGGTGTTGCTCGAAGTGGAGAGAGCGGCGCAGCGGCTTCGCGCGCGACGAACCTCCGCCGCGGCGGGATCGGAAGCGCGGGGCAGCCGTCCGATTTTCGCCTCGCGTGCGTTCGCCGATCTCGTGGCGACGGCCGAGAAAGTCGCGGCTTCGCTCGCGTCGGTTTTGATCGTGGGCGAGAGCGGCACCGGAAAAGAAGTGATCGCGCGCCACCTGCATGCCGCGAGCGCGCGCGGCTCAAAACCATTCATGGCGTTCAATGCCGGAGCGGTTCCCGAAACGCTCGTCGAAAGCGAGCTCTTCGGCTTCGAGAAAGGCGCGTTCACGGGAGCCGACGCCGCCCGCGCGGGATTGATCCGTTCGGCCGAGGGCGGAAGTTTTTTCATCGACGAGATCGGAAGCATGCCGCTCGCGGCGCAGGTGAAGCTCTTGCGCGTGATCCAGGAGCGGCAGGTGCAGCCGTTGGGGGCCACAAAGCCCGCGTTGTGCGACGTGCGCTGGATCGCGGCTTCCCATCGCTCCCTGCAGGCGCTCGTACAAGAGGGCCTCTTCCGCGAGGATCTTTTGTATCGCCTGAGCGTTGTCGTTCTTGAAGTGCCGACGCTGCGAAATCGCGCCGAGGACGTCGAACCGCTCACGCGCGCGTTCCTCGCGGAGTTCGCGCGGCGCGACTCACGGGCCGAACTTGCGCTCGACTCAGAAACGCTCGATCTTCTGCGCTCGTATTCCTGGCCCGGAAACGTGCGCGAGCTGCGCAACGTCGTCGAGCGCGCCACGGCCCTTGCCGCCGGCGCGTGTTTCACGCCGGAGCTGCTGCCGCCGCACATCGCGCAGGCCGAGCGCTCGCGCGAGATCCGCATCGCGGTGGGCACCTCGCTTCAAAGCGCCGAGGACCGCCTCATCGAGGAGACGCTCAGGCTTTGCGACGGCGACAAGAACAAGGCGGCCGGCATTCTGGGCGTAGCACCCCGCACGATCTACCGCTGGCTCGAGCGCCGCTAGCGTCACAACAGCGACTGCTTGCTCGCATGCGCGAGCGTCACGTCTTTCAAATCGGTGAGAAGCCCGAGATACAACCGCCGCGCGGCTTTCGGCGAATCGAGATTCGCCTTGAAAAGCGCGCGGATCTTGTCGGCGGGGAATTTCCCCTCCACAAAGGCCGCATAAAGCCGCTCTCCCAAGATTGCGCCGAGCGCGAGCGCAGTCTCCAGAAAAACCGAGGTTTGCGACGGCCCCGTAGCCGAGCGGGGTGCGCGGTACTCTCCGTCTCGCAAAAACGCGCGGTTGGCGCGGCAGTGCGAGAGCACGGCGCGCGCGACTTTTCTCTGCAGGCGCTCGCGCGGCAGAGCGCGGCTCGTGAGGGGCCGTTCGAGCAGCAGCCGAAAATCCTCTTCGAGGTCGCACTTGCGTTTGTGGTTCAAAACCTTGCTCCCGAAATACGCCACGGCGGCGGCGAGCGCGGCCGCGAAGAAATGCTCGGACGGATCGTGAAAAAGCGTGCGGCTGCGCGAAACCATCGCGTGCAGCAGCCGGGCCACGCCCTCGCACAGCGAATTGATTCCGGTCGAAGGCAGGTAAAGCGTGTGGTGGTCGCGGATGTAAAGCGTACGGTTGCCGATGACGTGGTATTTCACGATCTTTCGCTCCACGCGCGTGAGCTCGGCCCGGCTTCGGGCGCTCTCCAAAAACGCCAGGTCGTGAACCGTCTGGATCGTGAAATCGACGCCGCTGGGAAGCGGGATTCCCAGCAGCTCGGCGAGGTTTCTCAGGCAATCGTGCGCCATCTCGTGCAACGGAACGTCGTGAAGCGGAATTTCCTGAAGCGGCACGTCCTGCAGCGTCGCTCTTGAACCGGCCGTGAGTTCGGGCGCCTCGCCCGTTTCGGTCGCGGCCTCGGCCCATTGCAGGTACGACTGCAGTTTCACCCAGGGCGCGGCGTTCATGATGCAATACCTTCCGCGCCCCAGCCGGAGCACGTCGATGGTGTGTTCCATTTTTTGCGTTGCGAGCTTCCAGTACAGCGATTCGCTGTTCTGAAAAACGGTAAGCAGCCGCCGCCTGAGATTTTCCTCGGTGAACCTTCTCTTCAGGTATTTGGGGATGTGCCCTCGCGCGATATGGAGGTCGCCGTAGATTGCGAAGATCTTGCGGGCGGGATGTTTCTTCGCGTACGCGGCCAGGATCGACGCGGCATGCGCATCGCGCGCTTCGAGATGGGGGGAGTCGACGTTGAGCGCCAGCACCGGCAGCTTGTGTTCTTTCGCGAAAACCAGAAGCGGCCGGAAGTGCGGCCACGGAAACCCCCAGGAGCGCGGGTAGTCGACGCGCCTCAAGAACTCTTCCTCGCCGAGCCGGCCCGATAACAGCCCGTCGAGCGTTTTTTGATGCGCGGAGGGCACCATCTCAAGGGCCAACGTAATCGGCGTGTCCCAGTTCACGAGCTCGCGCAGAAGCCTTAACGCCGCTTTCTGCGACTGCGAGAACGTGTGATAGTCGCCCACGAGCACGATGTGCGCGCGCACGCAATCCTTCAGAAGCTCCTCTTTGCTCGAGTGCCGAACCGGCCCGCGGAACTCGCGCTTGTATGCCTCGTAATAGCGGCGGATCGCGGCCGATTGCGAGCCCAGCGCCTTGCGCACCTCGGCCTTGATCGTGTTGTGGATGTGTCGTTGAAGGCGGACCAGGCGCTTGTGGGTTGAGTCCGCGGCTGTGCTCTTCATGTCGTTCGCAGAATCAGCTCGTCCTTGCAGTGCGGCTCTCCACGCCATTGCGTTCGGGTGCGGCTGTGGCGCGCTTCCGGAATCAGCGCCGTGGCGAAGCCCCGCGTGACCCTCGCTTCAAGATCGCACGCGAAATCCGTGACCTCGGCTGCGAGTCCGGCCGCTTCGCGAAGCCGGCGGTGCGGGCACGAGACCAGGTCGAATTCGATGCAGTCGGAGGTATGCCGGCGTACGACGAGCGCGGCAAGGCCTAAAGTGCCGCCAAAAAGCGTCTCTTTCACGATGGCAAGAAAACCGCGAAAGCGTAATTGCGCGCTTAGGCCTTCGACGCCCGACCCGAGAAGAAAATCGTGCGCGATCATGCGGCCCCATTGGAGCGCGATCTTTCGAAATTTCGCGGTGAGATCTGGAGCGGACGTCAGAACGCAGGAGAGGAAGGCCGCTTCGTATTCCAGGATTTGTCTTTCGAGATCCGCGACGAAAGAGTCGGCCGGCCGGTCATCGAGGATCCGGTCGAGCCTGAAGTCGAGCAAGGGGCGGGGCCGGGATGCGACATGGTCCTCGACTGCAACTGCCGCATCATGTACTTCACGGGAAAGCCGGGCGAAACTGGATTTTTCTTTCGTCCAGCGCGCGCAGACCTCGGCGGACTTCTCTCCAAGCCCTCTCTGAGCCGACCACTCCTCAAGCGACTCGGCCAGGTGTTCGAGAAAGAGAAAGCGCTGGCAGAGCGCCTTGAAGTAAAGCGATAGCGAGAGGTTTGCCCGGCTCAACGACGACATGCGCCTTTAGCTTACCACAACTGCTCGCGTCTTTTCGCTTTATACTGCGTCAGTTTTCTCCTCACTTCGTCGGCAGCCTATTACGGCGTTTCGCTTCGCATCCTGCTTCGCGACAGCACTTCGTGCTGACTCACTTCTCGGGCTCCTGCCCGAGAAGAGCCTCCTCGTTCATCGAAAACTTCCTTGTCTAAAGCGAAAATACGCTTCGCAGGTTGATTAAAAAGACTCACGCAGCTCGGCGGGCATCTCGAACAGATCGCAAGCGAGCCGATCAATCGCGTCGCGATAGAGATCGGTTTCCTGCGCGGTTTGGTTCAAGGCACGGACGATTTCGCTGGACTGCGCGGCGAAAAGGGAGACATCCATCGGAATCTGGAGCAATGACAGCGTTTCGCTCCAGGTTCGTCCTGCCATTGCCATAATCTGCGATGCGACGAATTTCTCGGCCCCAGTGGGGACGGTGAGCTGAATCGAGGGCCCCTGGCGCGTGGCAATGACGATAAAAGACCGGCGCGGTTGAACGACGCAGTCCGCGCTCAAGACGGTCCAGCTGTCTGAAGGCAGCGGCGATAACTCGCGCGAACGATACTGGATCTGCGCGTCAGGCGACTTCGCCAGAGCGCAAAGCAGCCGATCCGGGTAGAAATGCGTGATGGCTTCGGGCCGAAGCTCCGGAAGCCCGGAGGTTCCGTCCAAAGTTCCATCCTTGAAAAGCGGCCGATAGCGATCGAGAAGCTTTTCCATCGAGCCCACGCGGCTGGCAAGCGCCATGAACTTCGCTTTTCGCATGGCAAGCGCGTCGCCGTGAGCGAGCCAGTCCCCAAGAGCCGTGCGATCCGGACGGACTGTTCCCAATAATTCCGATGCGCGGTGAACGTCGGCGCTGGATACGTGGGAGAGATCGACCACCGGAATCTGGCGGACGTCGTTGATCTTGAGATGACGCCCGGGCGTTTGCTGCGCGCGGTGGCGGATCCACGACTGCGTCACGCCCGAATTGAGCAGGCATTCGAGCCATGAAACATCGAGCGGATTGCGCGGAAAGATCCGCCACGACGCCTCGTTGTTCGAGTGGGTGTGAAAGCGAACGCCGGTCTCCGTCGGCCACCCGTGAAGCGCGCCGGTCAGCTGATTGGCCATGGTGAAGGAGACTTGTCCGGCGGATCGTTTGCCATCGCCTGCCGCGCATGGAACGCCTTGCACGGACGCAACGTGCATAAGCTTCGGGAACCGATGCTCCAGATGGCGTACGAGCGGGGCGTTTCCCGTTACGAAGAGGTGGCTCCAGCCGCGCTCGAGAATTTCGGATTGCACGCAGTTGGCGTTTTCCAGCCTGCTTGCCAGGTCGTCCGCGTTGAAGGTTTCGGTTTTTCCGAAACGGGGCCGATGGACGTCGCGCCGGGCTTTGTCGGCCGTTCTGCGGAAGACGTAGACATAACGATGGGTCCCGAGAGCGCCGCCCTGAACCTCGATGAGCTCCTGGAGCGCTGCCTGCGAGAGGAGGGCCTTGCGGAGCTTGTCGCCGTCGCGCCCTTCCGGCAGCATGCGATGCGAGAGATAGACGCAGACGCTGTTTTCCTTCAGCTTCGAGAGCGCGAGGTAAAGGTGCAGCTCGCCCCAGTTGAGATTCGTCGCCGAGCCGACGAGCGACTTCCAATAGGGAAGTTGATCGGCGAGCGCGGCCATCCAGTTGGCCGACTTGGCCCGCTCAGGAGAGTCGGTCACGATCGCAAGGTCGAACATTTCGAGCTGCTGGATCTGGCCGGCGGACCCATGATGCAGAGCCGAGAGCTCGGGGCCGCTCAAAGGCATCTGGTCGAGGTTGTGCAGCTCAAGGGCCAGCATCTGAACGCCGCGAAGCACGTGCGGAACGCGGTACAGGGGCGCGGAGTCCGTCACAAGATGCGGATACACCGGCGCGATCGCCTTGTCGGCGCTGACGCTCGAGAGCGTTTTCAAGAGCGACATGACCTCGGTCCAAAAAAGTTCCAGGCCTTCCGACTCGCACGCCCAGAGCGCGTTCTGAAGTTGCTTGGACTCCGGGTTCATTTCTTCTTCGTGGAGCGAGATCGTTCCGCTCAAACTTGAAAGCAGCCGGTCGAGAATCGCCAGCGCGATGCCTCCGCGCTCAAGCGCGGGCAGGAGAACTTTGCTGCAAACGCAGCGGCCGTGGAACTCGCTCACGAGCGGGATGCCGAGATGTTTTTCGACGAACGCGACGATATTTTCGGCGTGCGCGCGGTCCTCGCGGAAACGCAGATGCGAGAGCCCGCCTGCGAGCTCGGCGGTCCAGTTCAAGAGGTCCGCGTCGCTCCACGAAAGCGGCGTCTTGCGCGCGATCTCGCGCAACACCGCCGAGATCGCGTCGGCGACTTCCTGCGAGGGGACATACCAGGAGTACACGTTGTTGCGCACGAAGTTCCAGCAGTGCTTGTCGTGGGCGAAGTCCACGGCGCGGTGATTGAGAAAGCTGTGCGCGGCGAAATTCATGCGCCGGAGGTCGGCGTCCTCGAACGGCCTCCAGGCGTGGAACTCGAGCGACTTGAGGAAAAAAAGCTCGAAGACGTTGTAGAGCGCGACCTCGCCTTGAAACGCGGCCCAAGCGGCCCCGGCAAGGGTCGCCGGTTCGCGGTCGGCGGCGATTCCCGCGTCGCGAAGCACCTCGGTCAGAGTGAGCTGCCTTTGAAAGCGCTCGCCGCGGGCATGCGCGATTCTTCTGGCGATGAACTCAAGGCGGCGCTCGACCATCGCGCGCCGGCCGGCGTTCAAGGCAAGCATCCGGTCTCTTGCGTTCTTGACGTCCTTTAAGAGGGCGTCGAAAACCTTGCGAAGGTTGCGGTGAAGCGCGCCGCGAAGGTCGGCGGCGCTGACGCCGGTCGGCCATGCGTCCGAATAGAGCTCGGCGATGCTCCGGGTTTCGGACCGGATTCCGATGCCCGTCAGGGCTTCGGGTTTGTTTCCGACTTCTTTTTCCGGGGCCCCGTTTTCTTCCGGCGTGTTCAGGCGCAAACGCAACGCCTCAACATGCAGAAGAGAGAGAAGCCCGCTCTCGGATGGCATGTGTCCCAACTCCTCAGCCGTATTTTCAAGATGCCTGAATCGGACGCCGCCTCACGCATGCGACGATCATTGCCCGTGGCCTAATTCTTTGGCCGGTTCAGGGGGAAAAATTTTCCGCCAGGTCCCTTCCAAGTGAGGAATAGTAAGTAGCTGAAAACTTCAGAATCTGTAAAGGTCTGCCGAAAAAAAATATGGAGGACCTATGGAACAAAGCAATAAGAACGTGGCGGCAGTAGCGGAATCTTCCGGTGAAGAAGGCCAGGAGATCGATCGAATCATGAAAGAAATCGAAGATCTCGAAAGCAAAATCGACGAGCCTGTCGCTGAGACGGGTGCGGTAAACGCGCCGCAAGATGAAACCGCCGCAAGCGCGGTTGGAAACACAGCCGGAAATGTAGTGCCGCTTCGCGCCTCCGATCAATATGAAACTTCGACAAAGTACGAGGAAACCATGGCCGAAACCGATGCCGTTGCAGTGCAAGACGAGCCGCTCATGAGAACCGAAAGCGAGGGCGGAAACGGCAATCTCTCGCTCAAAGTCGGCGGTTGCGCGGAAGTGCAGTTGGAGTTTACGCGTGCGGGCATCACCGTGACGTTTCAGTGCAGCGACACGGGGCTTACGATCATGACGGATCAGGGAGCGGAGTTTCGCATTCCGTTTCAAGACAAAGCAGCCGCCTGAATCCCAACGCAGCCGTATAAACCTGAATGATCCAAATCGCCTCTGGACTTTTGAAGGGCGTTCAGCTTCGTTCGCCGCAGGCGCCCGGCACTCGTCCGTCGGGCGAGCGTTTGAGACAAGCGCTCTTCAACGTCCTCAGGAATTTTCGCTGGGGCGGCAGCACGATCCTGGATGCCGCTGCCGTCATCGATCTTTTCGCGGGGACCGGCGCATGGGGAATCGAAGCGGCGAGCAACGGCGCCGGCTCGGTCGCGTTCGTGGAGTCGTCCAAGCCGGTACTTCGCGTGCTCAAGCATAATCTCGAAATCGCCGCGCGGTGTTTCGAGAAGCAGGGGCTTGAGCTTCCGGGAATGAGCGTGGTCAAGCAGGACGTAGTGGCTGCGTACGCGGCACTCCCGCTTGCGCGCGTGATCTTCTGCGATCCGCCGTACGAGAAAGGCTGGCTTGAGAGGATTTTGGAGCTCGAAGCGCGCCATCATCGCATTGAGGCGGGCGGGCTGCTGCTCTTCGAGGCGGCCGCGCGCGAAAAGGGGCCAGAAAAACCAAGCGACGAACCCGACCCGTCGCGTGCCTCGGATCTGCCGGCCAGAGCGCGGCTGCGCGCGTATGATCGCAAGAATTACGGTGACAGCGCGGTCCACTTCTTCGTAAAATCACGGACATGATCCGCAGGGCCATCTACCCCGGGCATTTCGACCCGCTGACCAACGGGCATCTCGACATCATCGAACGCAGCCTAACGGTTTTCCATGAGATCACGGTCGTGGTGGCGGCGAGTTCCCGCAAGAATCCGCTACTTGGCGTCGACGAGCGCGTCGATCTCATCCGCGACGTTTTCAAGGGCCATAAGCGCGTGAAGGTCGACCGCTGGGACGGTCTCATCATGAATTACGCGCGCAAGCACCGCGCGCACGCCGTGATTCGCGGTCTTCGCGCCGCAAGCGACTTCGAGTACGAGTTCATGATGGCGGCGATGAACAAGAATCTCAATCCCGGCGTGGAGACGTTTTTCATGATGACGGGTCAGAACCTGTTCTTCATCAGCTCGACGATGATCAAGGAGCTTTTTCTTTTCGGCGGCGATGTCTCCCAATACGTGCCACGCCAAGTCCTGCGCTGCCTTGATCGCAAGAGAAAAAAACGATGAGCGCCGGGCTGACGCTTTCCTCGCGGCTCAAAGGGGTTTTAGAGAGCTCAACGCTCAAGATGAACGCGCTCGCGCGCGAGCTCGCGGCCAAAGGAAAAAAGGTCATCAATCTTACGGCGGGCGAGCCGGATTTTCCCGTGCTTGAGCCGGTCAAAGACGAAGCGATCGCGGCGATTCGCGCGGATTTTTCGAAGTACACGCAGGTTTCCGGAATTCCCGAGCTGCGCAAAGGGATCTCGGCGAAGTTCAAGCGCGACAACGGTCTTGAGTACGCGCAGGACGCGGTTCTCGTGTCGTGCGGGGCGAAGCAGTCGATTTTCAATTTCCTGCTCGCGGCCGTGAGTCCCGGCGATGAAGTCATCATCCTCGCGCCCTACTGGGTGAGTTATCCCGAGATGGTGAAGCTCGCCGGCGGAGTGCCCGTGATTCTCGATGCGCCACAGAGCGCCGGCTTTAAGATCACGCCCGTCCAGCTTCAAAAAGCGCTGACCAGGAAAACCAAGGTGCTTGTTCTCAACAGCCCTTCCAATCCCACCGGAGCGGTTTACACGCGCGAAGAGCAAGCAGCGCTTGCGCGCGTGTTAGAGGAAGCCGCGCGTTCGGGCGGGCCCGGCGTCTGGGTGGTGTCGGATGAAATCTACGAAAAACTCGTTTACGGGGTCGAGTTCGCGTCGTTCGCGTCGCTCTCCGAAGATGCTTTCCGAAGAACGCTTACGGTGAATGGATTTTCGAAAGCCTACGCGATGACGGGTTGGCGGCTGGGATACGCGGCTGGGCCAAGAGATCTCATCGCCGCGATGACGCTCGTGCAGGGGCAGAGCACGTCGGGCGCGGCCTCGATCGTGCAGAAAGCCGCGGTCAAAGCCCTTGAAATCCCCGACAATGAGCTCGCACCCATGGTCGAAGCCTTCCGCCGCCGCCGCGACCGCATGTCGGAAATATTTTCCCGCTGCAACAAATGCAGTTTCGTGGAGCCCCAGGGGGCTTTTTACCTCTTCCTCAATGTTGAGCGGTTCGCGGGCCGAACGTACAATAAAGATGGGAAGCCGGAGGTTCTTCGCGGAAGCGAAGACCTGGCTTTTTATTTATTGGACCGATCGCAGGTCGTCACCGTTGCCGGAGCCGGATTCGGAGCGGACGGCTATCTGCGAATCAGTTTCGCGATGTCGGACGCTGACGTCGAGGAAGGCGCGAATCGGATCGTGAAAGCGCTCGATTCGCTCGGCTGACCTCAACGCGCACTCCACACCGCGCGATACTTGGCGCGCCTAGGATGGCGCGCGGGAGGCAGCGGGATGCGGCTCTCACTTTTTTTGATTCTCTTCATTGCGCCCTGGTCGATCCTCGCCATTCAGTCGTGCGGGCAGGGCTACAAAGGATTGCATTCCGAAAACGGCCGGCGGGCGATCATTGAAGAGGCCAATAATCTTTTGACCTCGGGCCAATGCGAGGCCGCGATCGCGGTTTTAAAGCCGCTGTACGAATCCGAATTCAACAACAACGAAGTTCGCCTGACCTATGCCTCGGCGTTCGCGTGCGCGGGCGGATTCAACTTCGCCATGCTGATCGGTTCCATCCAGAACGTCGGAAGCGACATCTGGTCGCCGATCGTGGCGTCGAATTATTCCCCGAACTACAGCAACGGGCGCGTGACCTCGCTCAATACCGCCGCGCGGATCATCCGCGAAACGTCTCGGACGCCCGGAAGTTTTAAAGCGATCGACCGGGACCCCGACGTGAATCTTTACATGATTTTCATCCAGGCCGAGCTCATCACGACGACGATCTCGATCGACACGATGGGTGTCGCCGACGAAAAGACAGGCAAGAAAACCACGACGATCACCGGCAAGGGCGGCAGCGCCGAGCAGTGCCGCATCGAGCTTGCCGTCGCGACGATTCAGGACTGCCTTGGCCAGGTCTCGACGGGCTCGGCGATCGACAAGGTATCGACCTCGATCAGCGCGATCTGCGGCGGCGCGTGCCCGACCAATCTGGATCCCGGCGTCTGCACGGCGACCGAGATCGTCCAGGGGACGGCGCTGATCGCCGCCATCGACACCCAGTGGACGCTTTTCTGACGGAGGTTGTGTTTTGAGCGCAAGCTCGACCCGAAGACTGACGAGCCAGGCAACGGGTCGCCGCGCGGCCGCGGCTGCGCTGCTGATCATGCTGGTCGCGCCGGCGGCGATGGCGAAAGAACTCACCGAGTTTTATCGCGGCGTTCGCGCCATGGGGATGGGCAACGCCTTCACCGCCGTGGCCGACGACTCCGACGCGGTCTTCTACAATCCGGCTGGCCTGGCCTTCAACCAGTCGCTTGCGTTCGAGTTCTTGAACCCCAAGTTCGACGTCAGCCAAGACGACTATACGAGCATCGCGAACATGAAGTCGACCGCCGGCGGCCTTTCGGGAGACACGATCCAGAAATTTTTCGGCAAGCACCTTTACGCCAACGGAACCGTTTTTCCGGCCGTGTATTTTCCGAACTTCGTGATGGGGTTCTATTACAGCGGCACGTTTCACGTCGTTCCGAGAAATTTGGCGCTGCCGAACATCGAGGCGACCTATCTCATCGATCGCGGCGTGGTGAGCGGCTTCGGAGTCGAAACGCGCGGTTTCAAGAAGTTGCACTATCTTCGTTTCGGGGTCGGATTGAAGTGGCTCACGCGCTCGGGCTTCGACGGCACGATCCCGCTCACGCGCCTGGCGACGGCGGACACGGGATATCTTCGGGCGCTTGCCTCGGATGACGCCACGGGATTCGCGGCGACACTCGGCTTTCAGTACGACATCACGTTGGGAAAACAGGATACGTTCGTTCTTGCTTCAGCCTGGCAGGACGCCGGCGACGTGACCTTCGGCAGCCGCACCGCCGGAAATCCGCCTCCTCCGCTTCGGAACAACCTTTCGGCCGGCGGAGCGTTCATCCACCGTTTCAGCTCGGCGGCGCGCGCGAAGAACAACGTCAAACTCTCCGCCGAAGGACGCCATCTGCTGCAATCGGGCATTGATCCGCGTTTAAGGTTGCACGCGGGCGCGGAGTGGCAGCTTGGGCGACTCGGCATTCAGGCCGGGGTGAACCAAACTTCGCTTACCGGCGGCTTTTACTATGACTTCTGGCTCATGAAGCTTTCGGCCGTGACCTACGCCGTCGATACGCAGTCGCTCGCCATGATGGACCGCGAGCGGCGCTATATGTTGCAGCTTACGATGCGGCTCGATCTCATTGGCATCGATCGCCGAACGCTCAAAGAAGACGACCGCTACCGCTACCCACGTAGATTTTAGCTCGTCGCTTTTCCGCTTATGCTGCGTCAGACTTCGCTGGAGCGGGCCACTTCCTGATTGCGGTCGCGTGGTTTTCTCAATAAGATCCATCATAGGAGATGCAACATTGAGAAAAGCCTTCGTTCTCGACACCAACGTCCTGCTTTTCGACCCTCAAGCCCTTCAAAAATTCGGTTCCAACGACGTCATCATCCCCATCACGGTGATCGAGGAGATCGACCGTTTCAAGCGCGAGATGTCTGAAAACGGGCGTAATGCCCGCCAGTTCTCGCGTCTCATGGACAGCTTCCGAAAAGAAGGCAAGCTCTCGCAAGGCGTTAAGCTCGCCAACGGCGCGCTTTTGACCGTCGAGCTTTCGCCCGGCGGACCGCTTCCGGGAGATCTCTCGGGCGACAGCGCCGACAACCGGATCATCGCGACGGCGATGAACCTGCGCAAGGCGCAGCCCAAACGCCCCGTCGTCTTCGTCACGAAAGACACCAACCTTCGCATCAAAGCCGACGCGCTGGGCCTCGATGCCAACGATTACGAGCCCACCCACGTCTCGACCGAGGAACTCTATTCGGGGTTCGCGATTTTGAACGTTCCGCCCGAGGCCGTCGATGAGTTCTACGCTCAGAAAAAAATCCAGCTCAAAGAGGCGCGCCTTCATCCCAATCAGTACCTTTTGATGAAAGACTCGACCAATCCGCATCACACGGCGATGGGCCGGTACAATGCCGAGATCGACTGCGTCGTGCCGGTGTACAAGCCGGCGGAAGGGCTATGGGGGATTTTTCCGAAGAACATCGAGCAGGGCTTCGCCATCGACATGCTCCTGAACGACGAGATCAAGCTCGTGAGCCTCGTCGGCAAAGCCGGAACCGGAAAAACTCTGCTCGCGATCGCGGCCGGGCTCGTGAAGACGGTCGACGAGGGCGTGTTTCATCGCCTGCTCGTGAGCCGTCCGGTGTTTCCGCTTGGGAAAGATATCGGATTTTTGCCCGGAGACATCGAGGAGAAGCTGAATCCCTGGATGCAGCCGATTTACGACAATATCGACTTTTTGTTCGGTGCCAGCGCCTCGAAAGCGCGGCGCGGGGCGGGCAAGGGCTGTCAGGAGCTCATGAACCAGGGCTTGCTCAACATCGAGCCGCTGACTTACATCCGCGGGCGAAGCATTCCGCAGCAGTTCATGATCGTGGACGAAGCGCAGAACCTGACGCCTCACGAGATCAAGACCATCATCACGCGCGCCGGCGACGGCACGAAGATCGTGCTGACCGGCGATTGCTTCCAGATCGACAATCCTTACGTCGACTCGAACTCCAACGGGCTCACGCACGTCGTGGAGCGCTTCAAGGGCGAAGGAATTTCGGGCCACGTCTCGCTGAGCAAGGGCGAGCGTTCGAAGCTATCCGAGCTGGCGAGCAACCTGCTGTAGCGCGGGCGCGGCTGGAGATTCCCTTGAGACGGCTCTTCGCGTTTCTCATCATGGCCTCGGTCAAAGTCGCATCGCATTTTTTCTTCGCTTCGCGGTTCGAATGGAATCCTCCCCGGCCGCGGATTCGATTCGACCAGCTACGGCTTCTCGTTTTTTTGAATCACACGTCCCTTTACGAGCCCATTTTTATCACGGGGCTTCCGTTTTCCGTGCTTTGGCGGATCGCCGGCCATGCGAGCCTGCCGGGCGCCGACATCACGCTGGACCGTCCGCTCGTGGGAGCGTTCTGGAAACTGATGATGCCAAGGATCTCGGCGATTACGCGAAAGAAGGATGAGTCCTGGGAAAACTACCTCGCTTCGATCGAGGCGGACGATATCATCCTGATCGCGCCGGAAGGCAGGATGATGCGTCCGGGCGGGCTCGACAAAGACGGGCAGAAAATGACCGTACGCGGGGGGATCGCAGACATCATCGAAAAGCTCGACGACGGGTACCTGCTTCTTTGCTTAAGCGGCGGACTTCATCACGTTCAGGCTCCGGGCCAGTTTTTCCCGAGGCTCTTCAAGACGATCCGGATGAACGTCACGCAAATCGGCATCCGCGAATACAAGGCGCGATTTCCGGGCAGCCCCAGGGAACGGAAAATTCAGATCGTACGGGATCTGCAGCGAAGACTGGAGAAGGAGTGTCCCGTACCGTTGACGCGGTAACCGCTGCGCGCTAAATCGGCTTCGGCTGCGCGATGTTTTGAACCTGCGCGTAGAGCCGCGTGGCGAGTTTGCGTTTGTATTCGACCGCGAGGCTTCGCAGCTCGGTAAGTTCGGCGCGGGCTTCCAAAAGCTCCATGAGCATCTGCGCGCGCAGCGTGGCTTGAAGGTTGACCCGCGGATCGGAGGCGCCGCGCTTGACGATATCGTCGTAGCGGAGGAGCTCCTGCAGAAGCTCGAACTTCTCGAGCTTCCGGATTTTAAGCGCGTACCCGGTATCCGCGTTCTTGCGTTCGCGCAAAAAACGGTGTGCCGCCAAAGAGACGACGTTTGAAGGCGGTTCCTGTCGGTCTGTATTCGACACGCTTTTCTAATCCCCGATTTCCCGTAAAGATGCAACCCCGGCCACGGGTTTAGCGGCCCGTTTTCGAACAGGGCCGTACGTTGGAAGTCAGAGCAAGCGTCATGCCGCTGTATTCCCGTTTTTAAGCGGTTTTCACGGCTGCCGCCGTGTAGTTTTTATACGCCGCTTTGGCCCATGTATATTTCCTGTTCATGGGCGATAATTTCCGCCATGACTGATAAAAACGCGCGCGATTACGTCGAACTCGAAGACCGCTTCGGCGCGCATAACTACCATTCGTTGCCCGTCGTGCTCACGAAAGGCGAGGGTGTCTTTCTCTGGGACGTGGAGGGGCGCCGTTACTTCGATTTTCTTTCGGCGTACTCCGCGGTCAATCAAGGGCACTGTCATCCGAAAATCGTGAACGCGCTGATCGCGCAGGCGCGCACGCTGGCACTCACGTCGCGCGCGTTTCATAACGACCGGTTGGGGCCCTTCGAAAAATACGTCACCGAGTTGTTTGGATATACGCGCGTGCTTCCCATGAATTCGGGCGTCGAAGCCGTCGAAACCGCGCTCAAGCTCTGCCGCAAATGGGCATATTTGAAAAAGGGCGTGCCCGACGGGAAGGCGAAGATCGTCGTGTGCGAGGGAAATTTCCACGGGCGCACGATCGCGGCGATCTCCGCATCCACGTCTGAAGAATCTCGTGCCGGATTTGGCCCGTACTTGCCCGGTTTTGAAGTTATTCCGTATAACGACGAGCGCACGCTCGCGCGTGCGTGTTCCGACCCGAGCGTCGCGGGATTTTTAGTCGAGCCGATTCAGGGCGAGGCGGGAGTGGTCGTGCCCGACGAGGGATATTTGAGGCGCGCGCGCGAACTTTGCAGCGAAAGAAACGTTCTTTTCATGGCCGACGAAATACAAACGGGACTCGGGCGAACAGGCCTGATGCTCGCATGCGACCACGAGAGCGTGCGCCCGGACGTCCTGATTCTTGGGAAAGCGCTCTCGGGAGGGATGCTTCCCGTCTCGGCGGTGCTGGCCGACGACGAGGTCATGCTCTGTATCCGTCCGGGCGAGCACGGGTCGACGTACGGCGGTAATCCGCTCGCGTGCGCGGTGGCGTTGGCGGCGCTGGACGTGATCCGCGACGAGCATCTCGCCCTGAACGCCGCGCGGCTTGGCGAGGTTTTTCGCGCGGGGCTGCGCGCGATCCGGTCGCCCGCGATCGAGAGCGTGCGCGGCAAGGGATTGCTCACGGGGGTTGTGATCCGGGCGGAGGGCGGAAAAACCGCGTGGGAATACTGTCTGGCTCTCGCGAAAGAAGGTCTTCTGGCCAAGCAAACGCGCGAGAATATCATCCGCTTCGCGCCTCCGCTCGTGATTACCGAGGAGCAGCTTCATGAAGCCTTGGCCGTCATCAAGAACGTCTTTTAGAGAGCAGTGGCGGCGCGGCAGAGGCGGTCGGCGATCGCGAATCCGATTCCGCGCTTATTGTAGCAGGGTTCCGCGAAGAGTATCGCGGCGTCAGAGGCGTCGAGTTCGCGTATGCGCGAGAAAAGACCGTGCGCGCTTTCGAAAACATTGCCCTCGAGGCTGAGCGAAAGGCCGCGCACGGCGACGGGTTTTCCGACAAGGCCTTGCGCGATTTGCACGAACAGCGCGGCACTCCAGTCGGGATCCCCGCGCTGAACGAGAAGCCCCGCGCGCGGGTGCGTGCCGAGCTCGGGGTGCTTCGCGAACACCGCGGACACCACGCGATCAAACCGTTCCCGATTTTCAGGGCTGCAGAGATCTTCAAGACGGCACGGCAAAAGATAAAGCGGCTTGGCCGGAGCGTAATGGCTGTCGAGCATTCCGGGCGACGCAACCATGCCCCGTGACGAAGAGGAGGCCGCGGCCCGCGCGGCGGGTGTTTGCGCCGCGTGCCGCGCGGCGCCCGCGGCTTGAGAGTCTTCTTTCGAGGATGCGGCCACGGGCTTTGGAGCCGCTCCAGTCGCCGCCTCGATTTCCTCCGCGTCCACCCCGCCTGGCCGTAAGAGCGTCATGCTGGCGTCGTTTTCAACGCGCAGGACCGTGGATTCAAGGCCTACTTCGCAGGGTCCGCCGTCGAGAATGAGCGCGATGCGATCGCCGAGTTCCGCCGCGACATGTGCCGCTTCCGTCGGGCTGACGTGGCCGAAGCGGTTAGCGCTCGGAGCCGCGAGCGGCACACCCGCCGCGCGGATGAGTTCCTGCGCCACGCCATGCCTGGGCATGCGCACGGCAACCGTCGACAGGCCGCTCGTGGCCAAGTCGGGAACGCGCGCCAGTTTCGGCAGAACGAGCGTGAGCGGTCCGGGCCAAAACGCGCGCGCGAGTGTTTCCGCGCGGGCTTGCGCGGCTGCCGGCATGGCGCTGATCTTCACGAGGCCGATGCGCGCGAGGCAGCGGAGAATCGGGTGAGCCGCGGCTATGGGAGCGGCGGTCGGGGGATTCTCACGTTTTGGGCCCGCTGCGCCGGCACTTGCGTCCTTAAAATCCTCCGCGTGAAAAAACGCGGGCGTGACGTGCACGATCAGCGGGTCAAAACGCGGGCGCTCCTTCACGTCGAAAATTTTCGCCAGCGCCGCCGGGTCGAATACCGAGCCCGCAAGCCCGTAGACGGTCTCAGTCGGCATTCCCACGACGTCTGAGGCGGCCAAAGCGCGCGCCGCGGCCGCGATATTTTCGGGAGTGGGAGGAAGAACGCGCGCGGCCATCCAGGACGGGCTCCTAAACGGTTTCTTCGATGAACTTCGCGGCGGACGAGCAGAATTTGCGGAGCTGCTTGCACTGCCTTCGAATGTTATCGGGGCTTGGCCCGCCCAGCGCTTGTTTGGCGCGAACCGAGTTGTCGACAGTGAGCCCTTTGGCCGTTCCCGGAGGAAAATCCGCCGAAAATTTCCTGAGCTCGCGATCCGAGAGATCCTGCAGGCGAATCCCGCGCGAAAGCGCGTGGCGCACGATCGTGCCCACGATCTCGTGGGTCTTGCGAAACGGCACGCCCGCGCGCACGAGCGCGTCGGCAAGGTCGGTGGCAAGAATCGCGGGGTCGCTTTCCACGGCCTTGCGCATGCGGTCGGCACGGAACTTGAGCGAGGCCAGGAATTTCGCCATCACGCCGAGCGAGGCCGCGAGCGTGTCTACGGAGTCGAAGAGAAAGATTTTGTCTTCCTGCAGGTCGCGGTTGTACGAGAGCGGCAGGCCTTTGAGAAGGGTCAGGCAGCCCATGAGGTTTCCGAAGACGCGCGCGGATTTTCCGCGCACGAGCTCGGCGACGTCGGGATTTTTTTTCTGCGGCATGAGGCTCGAGCCCGTGGCGAAGGCGTCGTCGAGCTCGGCGTAGCCGAACTCGGATGAGCACCACAGGATGATGTCCTCGGAAAGCCTCGAAAGATGCATCTGCATGATTGCGCAAGACGAGATGAAATCCGCGACGAAATCGCGCGACGACACGGCGTCCAGGCTGTTGCCGTCGACGCGGGCAAAGCCCAGGCGCGCGGCATTGTGTTCGCGATCGATCGCATGGTTGGTTCCCGCGAGCGCGCCGGCGCCCAGCGGCAGGGAATTGGCGCGGTTCAATCCGAAAATAAAGCGGTCGACGTCGCGCGTGAACATGAACGCGTAAGCCGCGAGATGGTGGCCGAGCGTGACCGGCATCGCCCGCTGCAGGTGCGTGTAGCCGGGCATGACCGTTTCGGCTTCGCGATGAGCGAGCCCTTCAAGCGTTGCGATCAGCGTGAGCCCCGCCGCGCAGACGGCCTTGGTCGCTTCGCGCAGATAAAGCTTCAGGTCGGTCGCGACCTGGTCGTTTCGCGACCGCGCCGTGTGGAGCTTTCCGCCGACGTTTCCCACGATGGCGGTCAGCGCCTTTTCGATGGCCGTGTGGATGTCTTCGTGCTCAAGCCGCATCTCGAGGCGTCCGTCGTGGATCATCGCGGCGACTTCGGTCAGGCCGCTCGAAAGCTTCCGGGTTTCGGAATCGGTGAGGAGCTTCGCGTCCCTCAGGCCTTGCACGTGCGCGAGACTCTGCGCGACGTCGAAAAGCGCCAGGCGCCGGTCAAACGAGATCGATTCGGTGAATTCCAAAACCTCTTTGGCCGTCGCCTTCTCGAAGCGCCCTCCCCACAGGCGCGTGTGGCCGTTGGTGTACTTCGTTTTTCTTTTTTTCTTTTTCGCAGTCATGTCCGTCACGCAGTGGGGCGGCGTGCGTGCCCGTTCACCGCGCCCGCGACCTTGAGCGGCAGGCCGAAGAGACGGATGAAGCCTTCCGCGTCTTTCTGGTTGTAGACCTCGTCGCGCTCAAACGTCGCGAGATCGGCCGAATAAAGCGAGTAGCGCGAGCGCACGCCGACCGTTTGCACGACCCCGGGAGTGAGCCGCACGCGGGCCTCGCCCGTGACGTTTTGCTGATGCTCGTCGAAGAACGCGTCGATCGCGCGGCGCAGCGGCGAGAACCATTGCCCGTAATAGACGAGGTCGGCGTACTTGAGCGACAACGTTTGCGCGTAGTGGAGCGCATCGCGCTCGACCGTAAGAACCTGCATCGCGCGGTGGGCTTCGTAAAGAATCGTCGCACCCGGCGATTCGTAGACGCTGCGACACTTCATCCCGACGAGACGGTTTTCAACGATGTTGATGCGCCCCACGCCGTAATGCTTGCCAATGGCGTTCAGTTTCCCGAGAAGCTCGACGCCGTCCATTTTTTTGCCGTCAAGGCTCACTGGCTTGCCCCGCTCGAAGCCGATCACGAGATACCGGGGCTTTCGCGGGGCCTTCAGCGGGTCAGCGGTGATGAGGTAGACGTGTTCGCCGGCCTCGTTCCACGGATTTTCGAGGTCGCCGCCTTCATGCGAGAGATGCCAGAGATTTCCGTCCATCGAGTACGGATGCTTTTTCGTGACCGGAATCGGAATGCCGTGGCTCTTGGCGAAGTCGATCGCGTCTTGGCGCGAGCGGATCGTCCACTCGCGCCAGGGCGCGATGATTTTCAGATGGGGGGCTAAGGCCATCGCGGCGAGCTCGAAGCGGACTTGATCGTTGCCTTTTCCCGTAGCACCATGCGCGATCGCTTCGCAGCCCTCGCGGACCGCCGCCTCGACGAGCCCCTTGGCGATCACGGGCCGGGCAAGCGACGTGCCGAGCAGGTACGTGCCTTCATATTTCGTCTGCGCGCGCAAAGCGCGAAAGCAGTAGTTTTCGACGAACTCGCGCTTCAGGTCCGCGACGATCGCTTTTGAAGCGCCGGTCTTGAGCGCCTTGGCCTTGACCGCGGCGAGATCGTCGCCCTGCCCGACGTCGGCGATGTAGGCCACGACTTCGCAGCCGTAATTCTGGATGAGCCACGGGATGATGATGGACGTGTCGAGTCCCCCCGAATAGGCGAGTGCGATTTTCTTGCGCTTCATTTGGTTCTCCCTTTCAAAAGTTCGAGCAGCACGGCTTTCTGGACGTGCAGGCGGTTTTCGGCCTGATCCCAGACGGCCGACCGCGGGCTGTCGATCACTTCGTCTTCAACTTCCTCGCCGCGATGGGCGGGCAGGCAATGCAGAAAAACCGCGCTAGGCGATTCGAGCATGAGCTCCTTGGTCACGCCGTAGCCCTGGAAGGCTTTCAGCCGCACGGCCATTTCGGCTTCCTGTCCCATGCTCGTCCAGGCGTCGGTGTACACGGCGTCGGCGCCTCTGATCGAAAGCTTGTGCGAGATTTCAACGCTCGCGCCCTGCCTTTTTCCTTCCCGGGCGGCGTAATCGACGAGCACGGGATCGGGCAGGTACCCTTCCGGGCAGATCACTTTGAAATGAATTCCCGCCAGAGCGGTTCCGATGAGAAGGCTGTGCACGACGTTGTTGCCGTCGCCGACGTAAACGAGTTTCAGGCCTTTGAGCCTGCCGTGGCGTTCCTTCAGCGTGAGGAGGTCGGCAAGAATCTGGCAGGGATGGTGCCGGTCGGTAAGCCCGTTGATCACCGGCACGCTTGCCGCGGCGGCGAGCTCCTCGACGACCGCGTGCCCGAACGTGCGGATCATGATTCCCTGCGCATAACGAGACAGAACGCGCGCGGTGTCGGCGATCGTCTCGCCGCGGTTGAGCTGAATTTCGGAGCCGCTCAAAAAAAGCGCGTGTCCGCCGAGCTGGTACATCGCCACCTCGAACGAGACGCGCGTGCGCGTCGAGCTTTTGTGAAAAATCATCGCGAGCGTTTGCCCTGAAAGCGCTCGCGCGTATTTCCTGGGCGATTTCTTGATTTTAGAAGCCAGCTCCAGAAGCGCCGCAAGCTCGCGCGGGGTGAATTCGGTGAGCGTCAGCAGATCGCGCTTCAGTTGTTTTGCGCGCGAGGGCGCGCTTCTGTTTTGGATCGTAATAGCTGCCGGCATATCAGACGTCTATATCAGTATTCGACTTGAATGCCCAGCTGAGCGTAGCCCGCGGCGAGCGACGCGCCCGACTGCGCGCGCGAGCCTGACGGCACGTAAAGCACGCGGCGCACCCCACCGCTGTAGCCCACCATCCACGCCGTGTTCGGGTTCGTATGATAGCGAAGCGCGACCGTCGCGGCGGCGTTGAGCGGCGCTTTCGTCACGTCGGCTCCCGTAGGAGTCGCGAACGTGTATGCCGGGACGAGGCTCGCGAGCCGCAGCTCGGCCTCCCACGGGCTCTCAAACCGCTTGATGAGACGCAATCCGAGTCTCGGACCGAGCGCTTGCGGCGACGAAACCTGCGACGGCGAGCTCGCGCGATCGATCTGGGGAAGTTGCTGAAGGCCAAGTCCCGCGCCGAAGACCAGGGTCCACCCCGCCGCGTCCTTTGAGAGGTGAACGCGGTGGTTGAAGTCGGCGCCCAATGAAAACGCCGCGCTGTTTCCCGCGCCGCCG
This sequence comes from Deltaproteobacteria bacterium, assembly GCA_016186905.1. Classification (GTDB taxonomy): domain Bacteria; phylum Bdellovibrionota; class UBA1018; order UBA1018; family UBA923; genus JACPKS01. The sequence continues at coordinate 5,715 of JACPKS010000111.1, read as the reverse complement.
AGGCCGACGGTGAGCAGATCCGCGTCAAAGCCCAAGCCCCACTGTCGGGCGTACCACCACTGCGCTTCCGCCGCGATGCCCGACGAGGAGGCGGAGAGCTGCTGACTCTGGTTTCCGGTCGCGCTGTGCGAGCCGTATTTCGCCGATGCGCTGAAGGCGGCGTTTAAGCGCACCAGAACCTGTTTGGATCGCAGGTAGTACTGGCGCGTGACGACAAAAGAGCGGCTTGACTGCTGGCCGAGCTCATCGGTGGTCGCGTCGATCGCGGCGACATCCCAGCGGTATTCGGCCGGCTGCAAGTATAAATACGAGGAGTAGGGAACGTCGTGGAACTCAAGCCACGGCTCCCGCGTTTCGGTGATCCAACGCGCGACGGGAAGGCGCTGCTTACGCACGCGATCGCGCACTTCATCTTTGTCCCAAATCTGCACGCGGTAGCTTCGCGCTCCCGCGACCGGCTTCCATGAGAGGCGCGCCTTGGGTTCGACCGGGAAAAATGCGCCGTCAGCGGGCTCGAGAAGTTCGGGCGCGGGAAGCGCTTTTTTCTTTCGCGTGTCACCGGAGTCACCCGCGATCCGAAACTCGGTGACGTCAGTGCGGCCGATCACGCGCTCGGCGGAAAGCCCTTCGGCGTAAAAATAATAAAGTCCCGGCGGGAGTGCGGGCGCGGTGTAAGAGCTCGCGTCGGACGTTCCGACGTCGAGGATCTCGTTCATCTCGTCGTCGAGCGCGATCACGACGAGCCAGCGCCGCACGAGCGGCATCGCATCCCATTCCAGATGAGTGCCATCCAGATGAGTGCCATCCGGATGGGCACCATCCAGGCGCGTGCTTCCGGCAATACCCGCTTTGCGTCCGGTCTTGATCAAGACTTTCTCGTAACGCGATTGCGGAAACCCCGGCTGGCTCGGTGCATGTTGCGGCGGAGCCTGCTGGTGTTGCGCCCAGGCCGCCGGCGTGGCGATGGCTGTAAGCATCGCGAGCAAGACGGTTATTGGCGTTGCCGGACGGCGACTAAAGCACCAGCGCATGGATCTCATTGTATTCGAATTCGCCCGACTTTAAACTGCGCAAGTGAGCGATTCGTTGAAGAACAAGACCGTACTGATCACCGGCGCTTCCTCGGGGATCGGCGAGGCGCTGGCGATGGAATTCGCGGCAAGAGGAGCGCGGCTCGTTTTATGCGCGCGCCGCGAGGAACGGCTCGCGCGCCTGGTTTCGACGATCGAATCGCGCGGCGGGCGCGCGATCGCCGCCCGTTGCGACGTGAATCGCGAAGGTGATGTCGAACGTGCCGTGCAGGCTGCGACTGCGCGGTTCGGCGCGCTTGACGTCGCGGTCGCGAACGCGGGCTTTGGCGTGGTGGGGGCGTTTTCGTCGCTGACACTTGAGGATTATCGACGGCAGTTCGAAACCAACGTGTTCGGGCTTGTTCGCACCGTTTACGCGGTAATGCCCGCACTCAAGCGATCCAAAGGCCGGCTTGCCTTCACGGGCAGCATCACTTCGTATTTTTCGGCGCCTGCGAGCTCGGCGTACTCGATGAGCAAATTCGCCGTGCGAGCACTCGCGGAAGCGCTCGAGCACGAGCTGAGACCCGCTGGCGTTTCGGTGACGCTGCTTTCTCCCGGCCTTGTCGTAAGCGAGCTGCGCAAGGTGGATAACGCCGGCGTATTTCATGCTCGTGCGACGACGGGGCCGACGCGGCTTCACATGCCGGCAGACGTCGCGGCCCGCAAACTCGTCGGCGCCATCGCGTGCCGCCGGCGCGAGATCGTGATCACCGCGCACGGAAAAATATTGGTTTTCCTGGCACAGCATATGCCGTTTGTCTTGCGGCTGCTTTTCAGAATGGGGCTTAAAGGCCGCGGTGCCGTCGAGCTGCCAGGCTAGCGTTTTTAAAGCATTTTTGGATTCAAATTTTTTTAAAATCAGATGGCAACGTCGCGCATGGAGAAATGCGTGCGTGGAGTACTGCCATGTTGATCGGGGTTCTGGGCTAAAGCACGTTGCCGGAGGACATGGCCAGCCTGGTCGCCTGAATTTTCACCGGTTTGATCTGAATTTTCAAAGTCCTGACCCGGCTTTTTGACGCCCTCATTGAATCGCGGTCTTGACGCTCAGCGGCTATCAGCGACTATTTTAACGCGAGGGAGTTCCTTCCCTGAAAATACCTCCGGATATCTCGACGTATTTGAGGTCCGCTCTCGACAGACATACGTCGAACTTGACTGTTGAATGTGTCCGAAACGATAATATTCTATTGCCCCAATACAAAATATTGATATTAGATATTTACAGAAACAGAACAGGAAGGAGGTCGTTACACGAATGGCGCGCTCCCAACAGCTCGAATTCTTCAAAAAGCCCGCGTTGGAATACGGCGGCGGGTTGCAGCGTGGCCGCCGAAAGACGTATCGCCCCTTCGATTCAAGGAGGCCCGTTCACGTGGTGATGCGCGCGGAGCGGGCGCGGGGGGAATGGTCGCTTCTGGCACCGGCCAATGCAAGGCGCGTTTCGACGATCATTTCCAAATTCGCCAAAAAATTTCGCGTTCGTGTGATGCAGTTCGAAAACGTTGGAAATCACGTGCATCTGCTGATTCAGGCCGGCCGTCGTGAGGATTTTCGTTCGTTCATGCGCACGATTCCCGCGCAGATCGCGACGGCCGTGACTGGCGCGAGAAAAGGCAGGGCTCTTAGGCCGCTGCAAGACCGCGAGATCCCGAGAATACATGTGGAGAAGCCTTCATATGCCCGAGGCAAGGAAACTACAGACGTAAAGGAACCAAAGCGAAAATTCTGGGACTCGCTCGCCTACTCGCGCGTTGTTCATTGGGGACGCGATCTTCTAGGTCTACGGCACTACCTCACCAAGAACGCGTTTGAAGGTTTGGGGATTGAACTGTTCACTGCGGCAGGTGTCGTGAAGAGATTCTTTATTCGGAGTGGGCGATTGATCGTTTAGCGAGCAGCGCCTTGCCACCCAAAGAGATGCTTTTCCTTGGTTGGGTGCGCGCAGTCAGGATTCTGGTGAGAAATTGAGGTTAGGCTTTAGAGCTGTTTTTTAATTTCAGCGAGCACACTTTCCGCCCACGTGGTCGCCAGCATGCGGCCCGAGACGGGTATGGAATCGTAGTGAACGCCGTCGCCGCCGGTCGCAGGATAATGAGTGAACGGACGCGAATCGATGAACGCGCAGCCGGAACGCCTTGCTTCGGGCTCAAGCGTCTCGTAAAGATTCGTTCGATCGTATTTGCGCGAATGCGGCGGCCCAATCCACGCGCAACGCGCGCCGGATTTCACGACCGCTTCCGCCATCTTTCGAGTTTGTGCGGTGATGACTTCCGCTGATTCCAGGACGAGGTTTGCCCCCTGTTCGATAATGACGACGCCCGGCTTAAGAGTTTCAAGAAGTGTGGGCAGAAGAGGTGTGGGCGACGTTTTCTTATACTTCCCTTCTCTTTGACCAGATAGGCGCTCAAAATACCCGCAAGGCGTTGACGTTCCCTTAAACCACCACGCAGGACTTGAACCGCAGCTCCCAAACGACGTGACCTCGGCATCCGCGATCGTGCGCAGGCGCTCGTCAAGCACCCTCCCGAACGTGCCAGCCGCATGCGAATCGCCAATAAAAAGAATGCGATCGGCTTTGGCCGCCGGCGCGCTTATCCCGGAAAAAAGGAAGGCTGATGCCAAAAACAATCGCTGGATGCGGGCCGGTTTCTTGAGATCTGCTAGGCGGCTCAAATAGGTCATCGCCGCCCTTTTAACGCATCAAGTCGAAAACCGCAAGGGGTGTTGACTGGCGGCGTAATGCGTTTTAAGACTGAGCCACTTTCAACTTAAATCTCGAGGTGACTCATGTTTGGACTCTCCGGCGAACATCTTCTGATCCTGGCTGCGGTATTGCTTATTTTCGGGCCGCGCAAACTTCCGGAGCTCGGAGCGAGCATCGGAAAAGCCCTTAAGAACTTCAAGGAAGGCCTCAATTCACCGCCAAGCTCGGGCCAGCTTGAGGCGCGAAACGCCACTGCTTCTGAGCGCGCCGAAGGCGCGACTTTTGAGCGCGCTTTTAGCGCGACTGCTCCAGAGCGCCCTTTTAGCGCGACGGAGCGCGCGACTCCAGAGGCGGACGACGTCGCGAATCCTGCGGTGAATGCTGCCGCGAATCCCGCTGCCGAAGCGGCGGCGCCCAAAGCCTCTGTACAGAACCCGGCCGCCCCGACGGCCTGATCTTTTTTGAGCGAACCGAAGGTTCGGCTTTTGAGCGCACCGGAGGTGCGACGCGGATGGACGCCCAGAAAGCGCTGTCTCAGTTTGGCGACAACAAGCGCGCGCATCTTGAAGATCTCAAGAATCTCGTTCGCATTCCTAGTGTCAGTTTTCCGGGCTTTTCGCCTGAGGAAGTGCGCCGCTCGGCTCGCGCCGTTTTCGACCTCTTAAAAACGTCCGGCTTGGAAAACGTCGAGATTCTCGAACTCGAGCCCGGCGTTCATCCCTACGTCTACGGCGACTGGCTGCGCGCGCCGGGAAAGCCGACCCTTCTTTTGTACGCGCACCACGACGTGCAGCCGCCGGGGCGCGAAGCGCTTTGGAAATCGCCGCCCTTTGATCCCGCCGAGAGGGACGGAAGGCTTTTTGGCCGGGGCACCGCCGACGACAAGGCCGGCATCGTCGTGCACACCGCCGCGATCGCGAGCTGGCTTAAAGCCTGCGGAAAACTTCCGCTCAACGTGAAGCTCGTCATCGAAGGCGAAGAGGAGATCGGCTCGACTCATCTCGCGCTGTTTCTCTCGAAATACTCGAAGAAGCTCCAGGCCGATGCGATGATTTTGACCGATACGCAGAACTACGACATCGGTTTGCCCGCGCTCACGGTTTCGCTTCGCGGGCTCGTCTCGTTTGATCTTGAGGTGCGCGCGCTCCGCTCGCCGAAACATTCCGGGATGTGGGGCGGGCCGACGCCCGACGCGACCATGGCGCTCGCGAAAATTCTTTCGAGCATGGTCGATGAGCAGGGAAGGGTTTGCATTCCGGGGATTTGGGATGAAGTGCGGCCGGTGACCGGGTCAGAGGCGCGCGCCTATGCCGAACTGTCGTTTTCGATTCCCGAATTCCGCGCGCAGGCGGGATTTTTGCGCGACACGCACGCGACTCCCGCGCGCGACGGAACGGTAAAGCCGCTCATCCAGATGTGGCGCGAGCCCTCGCTCGCGGTGAACGCGATTGAGGCGAGCTCGCGAAAACAGGCCGCCAATTCCATCATGGATTCCGCATGGGCGCGCTTTGGAATCAGGCTCGCCCCCGACATGGATCCCAAAAGAACCGCGAAGCTCGTCGAAGAACACGTCCGGCGCGTGGCACCCTGGGGCATTGAAGTCGGCCTGCACACGCACGACGGCGTTGGCGCATGGGGTATCGTGGCCTCCGGCCCGGCGTTCGAGGCCGCGATGCAAGCCTTGGAGCTAGGTTACGGCCGCAAGCCCGTTCTCATGGGATGCGGCGGGACGATTCCGTTTGTGGAGCCGTTTGCCAAGGCTCTTGGCGGCGCGCCAGCGCTCCTGATCGGTGTTGAAGACCCCTACACCAACGCGCATTCCGAAAACGAGAGCATGGTCATCGCCGATTTTTATTCGTGCATCAAAAGCGCGATTCATTTCTACGCGCTGTTTGCTGAGGCCCACAGGGCCTAAAACCGCTTCGCGAGGTCTTG
>JACPKS010000013.1 GCA_016186905.1 Deltaproteobacteria bacterium | reverse complement strand
CGGCAGGTGCGGGCGATTTCCAGCGCCTTGCGGCAGTTATTCATCTTCGCCAAAGAAATCTGATGAGCAAGGATGCGCCCGCTTTTTTTCAATTCAGCGAGCCGTTTGGCGATCAATTCCATCGAGGTGATTTCCGTGGCCATCCAGGCCAGTTTGTTCTGGATGAGTTGATGGGAGGCCAGCGGCTTTCCGTCAAACTGCAAGCGTTCGATGAGATAGTTGAGGGTTTCGTCGAAACAGGCGCTGGCCGCGCCGATGACGCCCCAAGCGATTCCAAAACGAGCCTGGTTGAGACAGTCCAGCGCGGAGCCGATGGATTTGGACTCGGGCAGCAGCGCGCCGCGGGGGATTTCCACCCGGTCCAAGAAGATTTCGGCGGTATCGCTGGCGCGGAAGCTCCACTTGCCCTTGATGGCGCGGGCATCAAAACCCTTGCGATCGGTTTCGACCAAAAAACCGCGGATTTTTCCCTGGTACTTTGCCCAAATGACCGCGATGTCGGCCATCGTGCCGTTGGTGATCCAGCACTTATTGCCGATGAGCCGAAATCCGTCCGGGATTTCTTCGGCGCGAGTGACCATGCCGGAGGGATTGCTGCCGAAATCCGATTCAGTGAGGCCAAAACAACCGATGGCATCCAGCGAACCGAGGGCCGGAAGCCACCTGTTTTTTTGTTCAGCGGAACCGAACATCGAGATCGCCGAGATGACCAAAGAGCCTTGAACGCTCACAAAGCTTCGGATTTCAGAACCGGCGCGCTCCAGCTCCCTTAAGACCAGCCCATAAGTCGTGGGATCGAGCTCGCCTGAGGCCACCATTTCGAGAATTCCGAGCTTTGCGATTCTTGGAATCAGGTCCGCGGGAAAAACGCCCCGTTCGTGGTGATCGGCCATCACCGGAATGACCTCTTCATTGACGAAGCGGCGTATCTGCCGGATGGCTGCCTGCTGTTCTTCGGACCAGTCCTGTTCCAATTCAAAAAGGTCAACGATTGCCTGGCGGGGTCTCATCAGCAGCGTCCTTCTCTGGCTTTGTTTATGGGCTTTGTTATGCAATAATTCACAGCTCCCGCAAATGGTTTTTTTGAGGTTGACGAAATTAAGCCTTGGAGAGCATAAATATTTTCATACTTCAAATAGCGAACGAACGTTTGTTCGGTTTTTACAACTTTTGCGAGGGCGGGATTGACGAAGTCCCATAATTCCATGAAGCTTTCGAATTCGAAAAATCACATTGATGCGTACGGCTATTTTTTTACAGCAGCCAACCAGCCTCTGGAAAGACGTGACTTTACGATCCCGGAAATCACCTCCGATCAGGTGCCCGATCAGGTGGTGGTCGAGGTCGCCGGCTGCGGCCTCTGCCACACCGATATCGGCTTCATTACGGGTTCCGTGAAAACGAAGCACGAGCCGCCCTTGATTCTCGGGCACGAGATCAGCGGCAGGGTCGTGGCGGCGGGTCCGTTATTCGAGAAAATCCTCGGCAAGAACGTGATTATTCCGGCCGTGCTTCCTTGCGGTGAGTGTGAGTTGTGCCGCGGCGAACGCGACAATATCTGCCAGGCCCAGAAGATGCCCGGAAATGATTTTCACGGCGGATTCGCTTCGCACATCGCCGTCCCCGGGCGTTTTCTTTGCGAGCTGCCGTCCGGGTTGGGATCATTTCAGCTGCCGCAGCTCTCAGTGGTCGCCGACGCGGTGACCACACCGTATCAGTCGCTTAAGCGCAGCGGTTTGAAAAAGGGCGATCTCGCCATCGTGATCGGCACGGGTGGGATCGGCATTTACATGGTCCAGCACGCGAAGAACGCCGGAGCCTCGGTTATCGCGTTGGATATTGACGGAAAAAAACTCGAAAAAGCCCGCGAGCAGGGCGCTGACGCCGTGATTTGCACTACGGGGCTCTCCGAGAAAGACGTGAAAGATAGGATTCGCGCGCTGGTCGCGGAGCACCGGTTTCCGAAACATCAGTGGAAGGTCTTTGAAACCAGCGGCTCGGCGGCTGGGCAGAGCGCCGGGTTTTCTTTGCTGAGCTTCGCGGGAGTTCTTGGAATCGTCGGATTCACCATGGAAAAGCTCAACGTGCGTTTGAGCAATGTCATGGCTTATGACGCCGACGTATTTGGTAACTGGGGCTGCCGTCCGGCCTATTACGCCCCGGTCGTGCAGGACGTCTTGAGCGGGAAAATCAAACTGCGCGAAAATATCCGCGAGTATCCGCTCGACTCGATCAATGAGGTGATTCCACTGGCGCTTGCCCACAAACTCGAAAAGCGCGCGATTTTTAAACCCTGAGAATGGAGCCAATCATGAAAGACCATAATTTAGTTCAAAGCAGCGCGTACAAAGCCATCAAGGTTGAGAAGCGGCCTGTTCGGGACGCGCAAGGCGATCCCGTGGAAGGGTTGTTTAATGCGTGGATCTTGCTGAACAATCCTTCGCAGTTCAATTCCTACACAACCGAAGCGGTCAAAGAAGTGATCCTCGCGTTTCGCGAGGCCTCCTGTGATCGCTCGGTGGTGGCGGTCGTTTTCACCGCGGTGGGGGATGTCGCGTTCTGCACGGGCGGCAACACGAAAGAGTACGCCGAGTACTATGCCGGCAATCCGCAAGAGTACAAACAGTACATGCGGCTTTTTAATGACATGGTCACGACGATTTTGACTTGTGACAAACCCGTGATCAATCGCGTGAACGGGATGCGAATCGGCGGCGGCCAGGAAATCGGCATGGCCTGCGATTATTCGGTCGCGGCGGATACCGCGCGATTCGGCCAGGCCGGACCCAAGCACGGTTCGGCGCCGGACGGAGGATCGACGGATTTCCTTCATCTCTACGTGGGCATCGGACATGCGATCGAGTCGTGCACGCTTTGCGAACACTGGTCGGCGCACCGCGCGGCCCGTCTGGGTTTGCTGAATAAAGTGGTGCCGGTGCTGAAAAACAGCGAAGGAAAATTCATCACGAATCCCTTTGTCACGCTCTCGGAGTGCGATGCCTGGGGAAATCCGGCCTTCGGTGCTTACAAAACCGGCGCTGAGAAAGATGCGGCCAAAAAAATCGCGGCGGACTGCAAGACGGACCTCTCCTTGTTGGATCAGGAAACCGAAAAGCTGGCCTACGCGCTGATGCTCACGATGCCGGACTGCTTGAGCAAGACGATCGAGTCCATGCGCAAAAAGAAGCTCGAACACTGGCAGCGCAATTGCGAAACTAACCGATCCTGGCTGGCGCTCAACATGATGACGGAAGGCCGGGCCGGGTTTCGCGCCTTCAACGAAGGGCCCAAAGACAATCGTGAAGTGGATTTCGTCGCGCTCCGCCGGGCGCTGGCACGGGCGACTCCTTGGAGCGAGAGCCTGCTTCAGGAAATTCTGCCGAGCCAAAAGTGAACCAAAAGAGAAACAGCGACATGAGTTACGACTTGATTGCAGTCGAGGATCGGTTTGACGGACAGGTGAGTGAACTGCGCCTGTGCGCGCCGCCGGGCAATATCCTGAGCGCGCGGATGATGGACGAGATCAGCCGGCATCTCAAAGCCGTGGAGCAGGATGCGCGGAAAAAGCTCATTGTGATTTCCGGCGAAGGCCGGCATTTCAGCTTTGGAGCCAGCGTTGAAGAGCACGCGCCGGATAAGGTTTCCGCCATGCTTCCCGGGTTTCATCACCTCATCGGTCAGGTGATTGACTGCCAGGTACCCACGCTGGCTTGTGTGTCGGGCCTTTGTCTGGGCGGTGGCTTTGAGCTTGCCCTGGCCTGTACGCTCATCATGAGTGATGAGGGCGCCAAGTTCGCGGTGCCGGAAATTCAGCTGGGCGTGTTTCCTCCGGCGGCCGCAGCACTTTTGCCGTCTCTGTGCGGCGGGCATTTCGCGGCTCAGATGATCCTCACGGGCGAGAAGCTCGGCGCGAGGGCTTTGCAGCAGGCGGGATTGATCGCGCAGGTGGTTGAAGCCGGCGGTCTGGAAGCGGCTGCGGCTGGCTTTATCGAAAAACAGATTCTTCCCAGGAGCGCCTCCTCGCTTCGGTTCGCGCATCGGGCGTCGAGAATGACTGTTGCTGAAATCTATCGGACTTCAATCGCGAAATTGGAGAAATTGTATCTGGAAGATTTGATGCGAACCAAGGATGCCGTCGAGGGGATCCGTTCTTTTATCGAAAAACGCGCGCCAAAATGGACAAATGCATAAAACCAAGAACGGTCTCGACGGCATTTTAAATGAGTGCGCCCGGCTGATGGCGCGAAAGAGTTATGACGGCACCAGCATGCGCGATCTGGCGCGGGTGACGGATAGGAGTCTCGCGGGGCTTTATCATTATTTCAAAAACAAGGAAGAGCTGCTGTTCCTGATTAACCACAATGGCTTCTCCTTTTTACGGGAATCCGCCAGGACCATTCACGCACGCGAGCTCGTGCCCGAAGAAAAATTGCTCCAGTTCATCTCCAACCACATTCGATATTCCGTAGCCCACCTCGATGAGATGAAAATCATGCTCATGGGGACCCGGCAGTTCGACAAACGGCGTGTAAAACTCATCAATGCTCTCAAACACGATTACGCCGATGCCGGGCGGCAGGTGGTCGCTGAATACATGCGGTCAGTTGCCCGTAAGCGTGGCTCCACGAGTGAAGACGAATTGTCCCGAAAAACCTTTTTGCTGTTCGGGATGTTGAATTGGATTTTCGCCTGGTACTCCGCGCGGGATCACGGAACTCCTGAGCAGCTGATTGAAGACATCTTTTCGACTTTCACTCAAGGCGTTGGTATCGCTGCCGGTCGCGGATGGAGGAGCAAATAAAGATGGGCTTGGAGTCGCTCGTACAGAGATGTGAAGATTTATGCAGGGACCTTGACTTTAATTATGTCAAGGAATGGAAGAAAAAGACCGGCTCCAAGGCCGTGGCTTTCATGCCGATTTACGTGCCTCGCGAGCTGATTCATGCGGCCGGGATGTTGCCCGTCGGCATTATGGGCGGCGGCGACGACCTCGAAATCATTCGTGGCGACGCCTACTTCCAGTCTTATATCTGCCGGATTCCACGGTCCACGATCGAGCTGGGCCTGGGCGGCAAGCTGGATTGCATGGATGGTTTTCTCTTTCCGGCCATTTGCGACGTCATCCGCAACTTGAGCGGCATGTGGAAGATCATGTTTAAGGAAAAATATGCGAAATATCTCGATTTCCCTCAAAATCTAGGAAAATCCGGGAAGAACTTCTACGTGCAGGAATTACAGCAGCTTAAGGCCGACTTTGAAACGATCTCGGGCAAGAAAATCACCGACGAGTCGCTCGGACGCTCAAACGCGCTGTACAACGAGAACCGCGAAGTGCTTCGCGAGCTGTATGATCTCCGGTCGCGGTATCCGCATCAGATCCTGACCTATGAGGCCTACCTTATTCTGCGGGCGTCCAATATTCTTGAGGTGTCCGAGCATACCCGGCTGGTACGTGATTACATGGCGCTTGCGATGAAGAAGTCCCGTCCCAATCGGGATTACGTCCGTGTCATCGTTTCGGGCGCTTTTTGCGAACAGCCGCCTTTGACTCTGATCCGCGCGCTTGAAGGCAGCGGTTGTTACATCGTGGATGATGACTGGGTTCTTGGCGCGCGATACGTGCTTGGCGCCGTTTCCGGTTCCGGCGACCCGCTTATGGCGTTGGCGGATAGTTATATGGATAAAACGGTCGCGACGGGATCCAGACATGAAGACGCTTCGGTCAAGGGCGATTATCTCATCCGGCTGGTCCGCGAGAGAAGGGCTGACGGCGTCGTGTTCGCGGCACCGAGCTTTTGCGATCCCGCTCTCCTGGAGCGCCCGATGTTGCAGGATGCGCTGACGGCCGAGAATATCCCGCATACGGGGTTTAAATACGCTGAAAACACCGGGCAGATTCAAACAATCAAGGAAGAAACCGGAACATTCGCGGATTCGATCAAGCTTTGGGGGGCCGAGTGACCACTTCAGTTCAGAAAGAAGTTCAAAAAGAAGAGAGCATGAACATCCAGAAGAAGATGATCGGCGATCACTATAAAAAACTCTCGACAGCGAAAGCCGACGGCAAAAAAGTGGTCTACACTTTCGTTCCGGGAAATCTCAATGAACTGATCTTGTCCTTCGATATGCTGCCGGTTCATCCGGAGATCAATGCGCTGCAATCCGGGATGAGAAAAAAGAGCGGCGACTTCATCATGGAAGCCGAAAAGTCGGGGCATTCCGAGGATGTTTGCACCTACGTCAAGTGCGACATCGGAATGATGAAAAAAGGCAACATCGGCCCGACCGGCGAGAAGCTGCCGGAGCCTGATTTGCTTCTTTTGAGTTATACGGGTTGCTTTACGTTCATGAAGTGGTTCGAGCTGCTTCAAAAAGAGTACAACTGCCCGGTCGCGATGCTCCACGTTCCATACCAGGGCGATGGAGAAATCACAGAGTCCATGAAACAATATGTCGTCGATCAGATCCGGGACACCGTGATTCCGGCCCTCGAAAAAGCATCCGGCAGGAAGTACGACGAAAACCGCCTGAAAGAATTTTTGAGATCCTCGGCTCGCGCCGAAGACGACCTGGTCGCGATCTGGGAGTCGGCTAAAAACCGTCCGTCGCCCATCGATGCGTATTTCGGGGGCGTGTACTACATCGGCCCTATTTTCACGGCCTTCCGCGGGCTGCCGGAGTGCGAGCAGTATTACAAATCACTCCGAAAGGAAGTCGAATACCGGGTGGAGCATAAGATGGGGCCCACGACGCCGGAAGGCGAGCTCAATCAGCAGAAGTTCCGCGTCGTGGTCGAAGGACCGCCGAACTGGACGAGTTTTCGCGAGTTTTGGAAAATGTTTTCAGATGAAGGCGCGGTGGTTGTTTCGAGCACCTACATCACGGTGGGCGGATTGTATGATCGCGGCTTTCGGCACGATGCCGGGAAGCCGATGGAAACGATGGCGGAGTATTGCATGGGTTGCTACACGAACCGCAATCTTCCGGCTCGAGTGGATATTCTGGAGAAGGCCATCAAGGATTATCATGCCGACGGATTCCTCATTAACTCCATCAAGAGCTGCAATTCCTTTTCGGTAGGTCAGTTGCTCATGCTTCGTGAGCTGGAGAAAAGAACGGGTAAAGCCGGCGGATTCATCGAGTCGGATCTCGTGGATCCGCGCTACTTCAGCGCTTCCAACATCAAGAACCGGCTGGAATCTTATTTCCAGATGGTTGCGGCCAAACGGGCTTCCACATAGGCCACTTAGGAGCGAGACGGCAAATGGATTGTTTTATCGGCATTGACCTGGGTTCCACCACCACCAAAGCGGTCTTCATGGACCGCAACGAGCGTATCCTGGGCCGCGGCATCACCAATAGCCGGAGCAACTATGAAGTTGCCTGTCAGGTTGCGCGCGAGGAAGCGGAGATCGACGCCCGTTTTCTTTTGCTGAAGGACCGGCTCCGGAAATATCCCCAGATCGGGGAATTCCATGAAGACCTCATGGCCTGGCTTTCGTGCAAGTTCGCGCTCGGGCAGCACCTCAAGCAGCTGACGGCTTTGCGAGAGGAGTGTTTCACGGTTCTTCAAATGTGGTCAAAAACGGCTGATGAAAAAGAGCGGTATCGCCAGGCACTGGCTTGGGTCTTTGACCGTCTCGACGCGGGAGCGTCCAGCACCTTTGAGCCTGGAAGACGGGCGCAGAGTGATTTCTTTCGCGATATCGCGACCAGCCTTTTCTTGAAAGATGCGGAAGCGGCTATCAAGGAAACATCACTTTCATTTGATCGCGCGGTCGGGATTTTCGATAAGGCGATTCTTCGGGTGGAAAACAAGAGTTTCGCGGTCTTTTACGCGGAGTATCTGGATTTCGCGCGTCGCGAGACCGTGAAGCAACCACGGTTCAGGAAATACGAAAAAGAAATCGTCGACGTGGTTCAGGAAGTGATCGAACTGAAGTTTAACGTCATTAAGTCTGTCGGTACCGGATATGGCCGGTTGTTGTTACCATTTCCCAAAGATCAGATCCGCTCCGAGATCCTTTGCCATGGGCTGGGCGCGCATTACATGTTTCCTGAGACGCGCACGGTTTTGGACATCGGCGGCCAGGACACGAAGGCGATTCAGGTCGATGGCAAAGGCATCGTTACCAGCTTTCAGATGAATGACCGCTGCGCTGCGGGCTGCGGACGTTACCTGGGGTATATCGCCGACGAAATGAACATGGGAGTTCACCAGTTGGGGCCGATGGCCATGGCGTCAAAAAAACCGGCCAGAATCAATTCCACTTGCACGGTGTTCGCGGGAGCCGAGCTGCGCGAGCGGCTGTCGCTGGGCGAAAAGCGCGAGGATATCCTGGCGGGATTGCACCGTGCGATCATTCTGCGGGCGATGTCGATTCTGGCGCGGAGCGGGGGCGTGGTTTCCGAATTTACGTTCACGGGCGGCGTGGCCCGCAACGAAGCGGCCACCTCAGCACTCAGGCAATTGATCGAGCAAAATTATGGAAAAGTGAAGATGAACATCAGCCCGGACAGCATTTACACCGGTGCCTTGGGCGCGACGCTTTTTGCGAAGCGGGAAAGCGAGGCGTGATTCATGTTCTATACCGTTGGGATTGATGTCGGTTGCAACTCCGTCAAGACTGCCTTGATGAAGTTCGATGGCTCGGGGAAAAGCGAGGAACTTCTCGCTTGCACCTGGGAGAAGCTGCGTAAGCGAAATTTCAAGGATGTGATCGACGAATCTTATCGCCAGACCCTTGCCGAACGGCGTTTGAAGCATGGGGACATCGCCTACGTCGCGAGTACCGG
>JACPKS010000049.1 GCA_016186905.1 Deltaproteobacteria bacterium | reverse complement strand
TGGCTAAGTGCTCTAATAGCTCGCGGCGCTCTGGCTCATGATCCGTTGGACTCGTAGTCTTCTGCTTCTCAGCTTTCTTTGTCTTTTCATCTCGAGAGCGATCCATAAAAAGCACCTCGCAATTACCGTTAAGAACTAGAGCTTAAAATCAGTAACGAGCTGAATCCGGCTTTCCGTTTCTCGTTGGGCTATCGTGGCCGTCGTGGCGCCGGCAGAGCTTGAATCGTATTTCACGTTTTCATACGCAAGAAATGTCATGAAATTCTTATTCCAAGTGTAACTGGCACCGCCGATCATGCGCTTCAAGCCGTTGCTGTCGATCGCGGTGTCAGGATCAAGCGCATCGTAGCGAGCAAAAAGTCCCCAGTGCTCGGCTCCCCCTGCGTCCAAAATGGTATGCATGCCTAACACTCCGAACGCGCTATAGCCCTTTGCGACCGAGTCCTGGTTTGCACGTCGACCAAGGCTCGGGTGAGTGCTCGACATCCTGTTGGAAAGATCCTTGGCCCACAAATACTCCGCGGCAAGAGTGATCCGGTTGGAGTCCTTATAGCCGAGCATGAAAATCCGGCGCTCCTTCGGCTGACTGCCGACCGACTGAACAGCGGTAAAATCACTGTATTGTCCAACGCTGGCAAACCCGGTCGCGAAAAGATTTTTAAGAGGCCCCTCCATCGAAGCCAGAGGATTCACCGACAGGCGCGCATGAAAGTCTTTTTGCTTGTTCTGCTCTTTTCTCTTCCAACCCTCGCCGTTGACAACATTCACCTGCCAGCTCCCGTATCCATCGGGAATCTTGCCGCCGAACGCAAGGCCGAGATCCGTCGAGGTCAGATAGCCGGAGCGGTCGGCGAAAATCGTGCCCTGAGCGCGATAGCCCCACAGACCTTCTTCATAGGGCACCCACGGCAGGTCCGCCAATCCGATGCGAAGATAAGTCGAGGAGTAAAGCAGATCCTGCAACTCGATGTAGAACGCCTTCGTCGCGACAGTGTAGTAGTTATTGGTAACGGTCGAGGTAATCGCGTCCGCGCGCAGATCGCCGCCCTCGAGCAGGTAGCGGACCTTCGCCTTGTCGCTGACCTGAAAGTTAAATCCGACATAAGCACGGTCGATGTTGAACTCGTTAAAATTACCTTTGCTCTTGGTGAACTCATAGGAGTACCGGAAAAAACCACGGGAATCGAAACTGAATTTATTGACCCAGTCCGGAACCGCGGGCTTTTCTTGCGCGAACGCGCTCATTCCGCTCAAGAGCGTCACGACGACTGTTGCAACGGCTGTTGCAAGTCTCGCATATTTCCTGCTTGATTTTTTCATTGCTGCCTCCGCCTTTGAAGTAAATGTGTGAAGCTACAGTGAAGATCGTGAATTACAGTTACAGAACGCGCAAGTCGGCAAAAGAACGTATCTTTATCGGCAAAATTACGTATCGGATCGCGGCGCCACCAAACCGCGCGAGATCGCATAACGAGTCAAGCTTGCCACTCCGTGGATTCCAAGCTTGCGCATCACGTGCTCGCGATGCGTTGTAACGGTGCGGACACTGATGCCTAAGCGACTGGCGATTTCTTTGTTCTGGCAGTTGCCTGCTACAAGCGCAAGAATCTCGCGCTCTCGATCTGACAAGCGGTTCGGATCGCGCCCGAGGCTCTGCTTTCGTCTTGGGGCAGCCGCGGGACCAAGAACGGCCTTGCTGACTCCTGAAGAGAAAAATGCGCCTCCCGAGGTAACCCCCCGAATGCCAGCAGCCAAATCACTCAGGGAGCAATCCGTTTTCAGGACATATCCGGATATGCCGCTTGCAAGCAGCTCGCGGACAGACTCAGGGTTATCGTGCATCGTCAGAACGAGTATCCCCTCGCGCGCGCCTTCAATCACCTTCCTAAAATCCTGCTCGCTTCTTTGCGATGCCTCCACGGCCTTTATACGCGCAATCACCACTGCCAGGCACATGGCTATTTTTTCAAGAAGCCTGATCCGCCCCGCTGAGAACATTTCTTTTCGCTGATCGGCGATCTGAAGCAGCCCAAAGATTTCCTTATCCGCGCGAAGCGGGATCAACGCCACCGACTCATAACCGCCACGCCCGTACCCCGAAAGTAATCTGGTTTGTGCCCGAGGCGCGCGTCCAAGCGCTCTCGTCACGCTATTTGTCCAAAAACTCTTGCCGCCGCCGATCAATAGTTCCGCATCCCCCCACACCACGTCTCCGCAAAAACACTCGCGAACCGAGCATTTGTCTTCCACCGCGCCACAACTCGCGCCTGCCTCGGCGCCAAAAGGCGGAACGGCGTTACCATCCCAAAGTCGAACGCCAACGGCCTTGCAGCCGGACCACTTCTTCAGTCTTGCGATGATCTGGTCTACCGTGGCAGCCGATAAGCCGTTCGCACTCAAGAAATCCATCAGATTAATGGCTAACTCAAGGCCAAGGCCGCCGTTTTTGTTGGCGAGAGCTTGATCGAAATGACGATGGTTCATTCCGATTCTTTTTACCTAATTCTATTTCTTTATTCAATCTCTCCCACGGGCTGGCAGGTAATTACTGCGCTTGGGATGTGACGGCGACTCTCATTAGGCCGCGCGTGAGACAAACTTGCATGCGCGCGAGATGTTTTGTCTCTTTTTTCGGATTTCAAATGGTGCGTGCTAACTGTAATCTCCGTCGAAGAGCCAGACATTCGACCAGATGATTTTTCCGTTTACGTTGATCGCGGCCCCGATGGAGCCTGTTCCCAAATCGAAGCCATACGTGATTTTGCCCATCGGTTAATATCCTATGACGGAACTGACGCTTGTCACTCATTATGCTCTGTTGGCATAGCGTCACTAGGCCAGCATTTGGAGTAGGGGCCGAAAAGCACCGCTTTGAAGCGGTTACCGGAGGCTGTTATGAAAATCATTTTCAGTTTTTTCGCGGTTACGATATTTCTGTTTTTGAGTCTTAGCTTCGAAGCGCGCGCGGCGGAAAGCTGCAAGCCGCTCTATCTTGAGGCGGCACAAGCGCTCGACGAAGATCGCGCCAAGTGCGGGTTGGATAAGCGCTCGGGGCTTGCGGTGTGCACGATCATCGCGGCCGTCGACGAACCGCTTTCCAGCGCGACGAACGGAATCTCGTTCATCGTGATGGACGTGTACCGCTTGCTCACGCAGTGGCATCTTATTCCAAATCGCTTTCGGCGCGTGGCGCGCTTGATCGATCAGGCCGAGGTCGGCAAGGGCCTGCTTCTTAAAAGCGCGTATAAAAGCATTCGCAAGAAAAATTCCGGTGTGACGATCGAGCGTGTGGCTCAGGCGATTCGAGACGAAGATGCAAGCGGCGGACTCTGCGCGCAGGGTCGACTGCTGTCCATCGCGCAGGTTGAAAACTACATTACAGAGAAATTGAAGTAATAGTGCGTAGCCACAATGGCGCATCACACCACGAAAAGTAGGTCGGCACCTTTTAGAGTTTTGAGACGGCCCGCTTCCACGCGGAGAGGTGGGCCTCTCGATCCGCCGCCGGCATCGATGGCGCGAAGACGCGGTCCTGCTTCCACGATTTTTCGATGTCGCCCATGCCGGACCAGAGCCCGATTCCCAATCCCGCCGCGAAGACCGCGCCAAGCGCCGTGGTTTCGATGATTTTGGGACGCACGAGCTTGGTATCGAGCACGTCGGACTGGAATTGCATCAGCAAATTATTGGCTGAAGCTCCGCCGTCGACGTTAAGCGACAATAAGCGCGAGCCGAGGTCGTTTTCCATCGCCTTCAGGATATCGTGATTCATCAGAGCGATGCCTTCGAGTACGGCACGTGCCATATGCGCCTTCGTCGTTCCGCGCGTGATTCCGAAAAAGGCCGCGCGCGCGTTCGGAAGCCAGTGGGGCGCTCCAATTCCGGCAAAGGCTGGCACGAAGATGACGCCATCGCTTGATTTGACTTTCCTCGCGAGCGCTTCGATCTCGCCTGATTTTTTGATCAGACCCAGGCCGTCGCGGATCCACTGCACCGAGGCGCCGGCGGTAAACGCTCCGCCTTCGAGCGCGTAACACGTCTCGCGGCCGATCTTCCACGCAACAGTCGAAAGAAGGCGGTGTTTGGATCGCCGGATGAACGCGCCGGTATTCAAGAGAATGAATGCGCCGGTGCCGTAGGTGCATTTCGCCATGCCCTCGGCCGTGCACGCCTGACCGAGGAGTGCTGCCTGCTGATCACCCAGTATTCCGCGGATCGGAATTCCGTCGGGAAGGCCTGGAATTTTTTTCGTGCGCCCGAACTCGGCCGTCGAGTCCAAAACTTCCGGCAAAATGCCGCGCGGAACCTTAAAGAGTCCTAAAAGCTCCTCATCCCAGTCGAGTGTTTCGATGTTGAAGAGCATCGTTCGCGAGGCGTTCGATGGCTCGGTCGCGTGCGATGCGCCGGCGGTGAGTTTGTAGACGAGAAAGCTGTCGATCGTGCCGAAGGCGCAATCTTCAGATGCCGCAGCCTGGCGAACCGCGGGAATATTCTCGAGCGCCCATTGCACCTTCGTTGCGCTGAAGTACGGGTCAAGTAAAAGTCCTGCGTGTTCGCGGACTAAGGCTTCCTTCCCTTCGGATTTAAGCTGCGCGCAAAGATCCGCGGTGCGGCGATCCTGCCATACAATCGCATGGCAGAGAGCTTTGCCCGTGCTTCGGCTCCAAAAGCACGACGTTTCGCGCTGGTTCGTGATGCCGATGGCCGCGATGCGTGAGGAGAGGGATTTTTTTCCGCCCAGCACGGCGCGGATTGCTTTGAGAGTCGAAGCCCAGATATCATTCGGATCGTGCTCGACCCAACCCGGCTTCGGATAAATCTGACGAAACTCGAAGTTCCGCGCGGCGAGAATTTTGAGATCATGGTTCACCAAGAGTGCCGTGGTGCCGGTAGTGCCCTGGTCGATGGCGAGGATGAGATCCTTCTTCGTTTTTTCCATAGGATGAGATTTTCAGCATGAAGGGCTTTTTTGGCAAGAAAACTGAGAAAATTTTCGACCTCCACAATCTGGAGCTCGATAAGCTCGCTCTTTACGTGCTTCCGCGCTTCGTGTTCGAGATCATCCGCAAGTATTTCCGTCTCGACGTCGAGGGCCTGGAAAACGTCCCCAGTCGAGGGCGTGCCATCGTTTTGCCGAATCACTCCGGCTGGACCGGGCTTGACGCGGTCATGATCGGGAACGAAATCTTCAAGCAGAAGCACCGCGTTCCGCGCGTATTGGCCCATAAAGCCTGGTTCTTAGGCGACATCAAAATGGTTTCGGTGAAGATGGGGATGATCGAGGCGAGTACCGAGAACGCGCTTCGCTACCTGAAGAAGAACAACGTCGTCGTGCTTTTTCCCGAAGGCGAATATGGAAATTTCAAGCCGTCTTCCGAGCGCTACCATCTGCAGGAATTCAAGCGCGGTTTCGTTCGTATGGCGCTTGCGACCGGCGCTCCGATCATTCCCACGCTTGTTATCGGGGCCGAAGAATCGAACATCAATCTCGCGTCGCTAAAGTTCGCGAAGTATCTCAAGGGCCAGATCATCCCGATTCCGCTGAACGTGCTGCCTTTGCCGGCGAAGTGGAAGATCAAATTCCTGCCTCCGATCCGATTCAGCGAGTATTCGCCCAAGGACGCCGAAAACGGCGAGCTCGTGCACAACCTGGCGGCCGAAGTGCAAGCGAAGATGCAGAGCGCTCTCAACGAAGAGCTCAAGCACCGCAAGTGGGTGTATTTTCCGCCCGAGGAGACGAACCTGCGGGCATAGCGGCTACTGCTGGAGCTGCGAGGGGCGCGTGCAGTCGGGACATGCCGACGCGATCTCGGCGGCAAGAGTTTTCCAGAGAACTCCGATGCCCTTCATGATGCGGTAATTCATGATGCTGAAGAGTCCGAGCACCAACAAAACAGTCAACGCGTACTCGACAAGCCCCTGGCCCGACCGTGTCGCGCGGAGGCCGCGTTTTTTGGGGATGTGTCTTTTTTCCGTCATGAGTTATCATTTTACATTAGAGGCCACAGGATTCAATCATGCGGAAAATGATCTTTGGAACGCTGATCGCGATGATCGTGGTGGGCGCGGCACTGCTCGTGGAGCGCTCCATCCGGCTTAACCGGCCGATTACGCGACTGGATTCCGGCGCCGAGCAAGCTCTCAAGTCCGATACCAAACTCAAGTCGTTCTCGACGAAAGAAGTCGTCACGTTCGGAAAGCTGAAGGGAAAAATTTTCCTCGTCAACTTCTGGGCATCGTGGTGCGTGGCCTGCCTCGCGGAGATGCCGAGCATCGCCAAGCTTTACGATAGACTCAGGGGGAGCGGACTCGAGGTGATCTCGGTAAACATGGATGAACGGCCTGAGAAGGCGATTCCAGCCATTGTCGAGAAACTGCATCTGAACTTTCAGGTTTATACGGATGTCGACGAGAACCTTGCAAGACAGTTCAACGTCGTGGCGATCCCGTTCAGCGCGGTTATAGACCGAACCCTGCGCGTGATCTGGGCCGAAAGCGGCGAGCGGGACTGGGCCTCCGGCAAGGTCGTCAACGAGATCAAGGAGTTATTGAAAGAGACATGACGCTTCCGTTGCTGATCAACAAGAATAATCGCATTTTCATGGGATTTTTCTGGGCCGCTGTGTTCGTGACCGGATATTTGATTCCCAATCACTTTCATCTTTTCGAGCCGAAACTGCTGCCGATGATGTGGATTGACCTTGCGACGCCGTTTATGCCGTGGACGGTTCTCGTTTACACCAGCGAGTACTACATGTTCGTGCTCGGCTATCTCTTGCTGAGCAGCGATCACAACCGGGATCGCTATATGTGGGCTTTCTTCGGCGTCACGGTGATCAGCGCGGCCGTTTTCGTGTTTTTTCCGACGACGTTTCCGCGCGCGGACTATCCGATTCCACCCGATGCTCACTGGTTTGTTTATCGCGTGTTTTCAAATCTGCGCGCGGTTGATACGCCGAGCAACGCGTTTCCCTCGATGCACGTCTGTTGCTGCTATCTCACGGCGTTCGCATTCCTGCCGCGCGAGGAGTCGCGCTGGAAATTCTGGTGGTTCCTGACTTGGACTACGGCTGTTGCCGTATCGACGCTGACCACGAAACAACATTATCTCGCCGACCTGATCGCCGGCTTCATCGAGGCCGTGGTCGGTTACTGGATTTTCTTCAAGTGGATGAGATACGTCTCGTTTACGGATTATTTCAAAATACTTTTTCGCAAAGACTCGGGTGCGCCATCCGTGAAATGAGGGCGACGTAGCCCGGGCAGTCGAAGACGGCGATCTTCGGTTTTCCCCCGACGCGCAGTGATCCGTGCGTCGAATGCAATCCCATCGCGCGAGCGCTCCCGTAAGTGGCGGCGGCGAAGACCTCGGCCGGAGTCATCCCCATCTGAAGACAGGCGATCGACATCGCGAACGGAAGATGCAACGTGGGCGAGCTTCCGGGGTTAAAATCCGTCGCGAGCGCCATGCATAAGCCCGCCCGGCGCATTTCCGCCACAGGGGCATACGGCAGGCCGAGATAAAAAGCCGTGGCCGGCAAAAGAGTCGCCACGACTCCGCGTCGGGCCATCCGCTGAAGACCCGCGTCGCTCGCCATAAGAAGGTGATCCGCGGACGATGCCCCAAGCTCAGCCGCCAGAGCGGCTCCACCGAAATCCGCGAGTTCGTCGGCATGCAGCTTGATCTCAAGCCCAAGGGTGGCCGCGCGGCGAAGAATGCGCCGCGCCTGCGCGCGCGTGAAGTAGCCATCGTCGCAGAACACGTCACAGGCGTCGGCGAGCTTTTCTTTTTTGATTTGCGGAAGCATTTTGCGCAAGATGCTGTTGGCGTACGCGATCTTGTCGCGGCCGTTTTTCGCCTCGGGAGGAAATGCGTGCGCGCCGAGAAACGTCGCTTGAATCACGACTTTCGACCGGTACTCGCGTTTGAGCCGCGCGATCACGCGAAGCAGCTTTCGTTCGTTCGGCCAGTCGAGACCGTAGCCGGACTTAATCTCCAGAAGGCCCACTCCGAGCGAAAGACAGCGATCGATGCGCGCGCGCGCGAGCTTGTAAAGCTCGGATTCAGACGCCTTGCGCGTGGCACGCACGGAGGAAGCGATTCCGCCGCCGGCCGCCGCGATCTGCTGGTAGGTCTGGCCGCCAAGGCGCCGGCGAAACTCATCGTCACGATCGCCCGCGAAGACGAGGTGCGTGTGGCAGTCGGCAAGCGCCGGCGACAGGGTTTTCCCGGCAAGCGAAACTCTGCGGGCGCCGCGCGCGAGTCCGCGCGGGACGTCGCCATCGTGGCCCAGCCAGAGGATTCCTTTTCTTGAATCCCAAAGCAGCGCGCCGTCGCGAAGAATGCCGAGATCCTCTTCGTTGACGCCGACGCCGCCTTTCTTGGCGACGCCGCGATTGGTGACGAGCTCGGATATTTCCGTGAATAAAACGGAAGCCATGGCCGAAGTCTACTGCAAGGAGTATGTTCATGCCATGCGGAAGATTGTCGCCGCGGTTCTGTTTGGATCGTTCGCCTTCGCTCAGTCGACGATTGACCGGCTGAGATATTTTTTTCGGTACTTCATGATCTTGCGGTCGAGGGCATTGAGGTCCTTCTCGTTGAATTTTGCGTGGCGGGGATTATAGTCGTGGCTTTTCTCGATTTCGCCCGGCTTGAGCGAGTAATCCTCAGGAACCTGATCGGCGTTTGGCGCGATTGTGAGAGGGTCATCGACGAAGCCCAGTTTTTCGAGATAGGCTCCGAGGTTGGCGACATACGATTTCTTTTTGTCGTATTCGTACCGCGTTCCGAAAAAAACGCCCAGCAGGTTCGAGACGAAATCCTCGTAATTGTATGCCGAGTTCCCGCTGTTGTTTTGGGATTGCCGCCATTCCTTGAATTCGCCGAATGTCAGTATGCCGTGGCCTGAAAGATACCATTTCTCGCCGTAATAAGCCGCCGCCGAAAAGTGCCGCATGTCGATCCATCCCCACTTGAAGGAATAGAGATACCGCCGGCCGACGGGGCTCTTGGCCTTCGACGGCCCTTCCCCGTAAAGGGCGAAGAATTCGCTTGAGCTGGAAATTTTTTTGGTTTTAAGAAGAAAGAGATACTCAGTGAGCCCGGCGGTTTCTTTTCGAATGGGATAGGACACGCGGCCGAGCGCCAGCGAGGACGCGAAGAGAAACAACCAAGCAATCGAGAAAAAAAGGGATCGAGCCGGAAATTTCGTCCTATTGTTTTTCATTCACACTCTCTAACTTTTTTCGGCATTTTCGGGCATAAAGATGAGATCGCGCGGCGCATTATCTTCAGATTGCGCCCGTCAACGCAACGCAGTTTGACGGACTCCGCCACAATGGTTAACCACGAATGAGAGTGGACAGCATCGGGGGACTTATGGACATCAGGCATTCCAGCAACCGGACCGAAGCGCTCGGCGCGATGCCGGCCAAGCATGCGAACGGAAAGCTCGCCAATGGCGCCGGCGGACCGAGACTTTTCATGGCAATCGCCGGTAATATCGGCACGGGCAAAACCACGCTTACCAAAATGCTCGCGCGCAAATACGGCTGGCAGCCGCATTTCGAGGTCGTTGACACGAACCCGTACCTCGCCGATTTCTACGACAATATGGCGCGCTGGTCGTTTCCGATTCAGATCTTTTTCCTCAATTCGCGGTTCAAGGCGCATAAGAAAATCATCGACGGCAACAACAGCTCGATTCAGGACCGCACGATCTACGAAGACGCGCACATCTTCGCGCGAAACCTTTTCGAGAGCGGCAAGATGGAGGAGCGCGACTACCGCACCTACCTCGATCTTTACGACGAGATGTGCAAGCATCTTTCTCCGCCGGATCTGCTGATCTACCTGCGAAAAAGCGTGCCGCGACTGAAGGAAAACATCCGGATGCGCGTCGTGGACCGTGACTACGAGAACAAGATCCCCGACCAGTATCTTTACGACCTCAACCGCTACTACGACGAATTCGCCGGAAACTACAAATACGGCAAGGTTCTCGTCATCGACACCGACGACTACGACTTCGTGAGGCGACCGCAGGATTTCGAGGCGATCGGGCGCCGCATCTTCGAGGTGCTCGATCAGCAGGAGATGTTCCTCCCCGGATTTTAAGCTAAAAGGTGGCTGCTAACTAACGGCAAAGCGCCGCGTCAAAAGAGATGCTTATCAATTTTGACGCGGCGCTTTGCCGTTAGTTAGCAGCCACCTTTTAGCG
>JACPKS010000099.1 GCA_016186905.1 Deltaproteobacteria bacterium | reverse complement strand
TGTTACACCTGATCCCATTCCGAACTCAGAAGTTAAGCCCGCCTGCGGCGAGACTAGTGCAAGAGTAATCTTGTGCAAAGGTAGCTCGATGCCCCTTTCTTAAAGAAAAGCGCCGGTCTTTGTTGACCGGCGCTTTTTTTTGGTGCGCATGGCGCGATGAATATCAGGTTTTCCCCAAAAGAATTTTATGGTAATCCCGAAGGGGTTTACTCCACATGCTCAAGTCCAGTTGAGTTAGCGCGACAACCGTGAGGTTACTGATGCTCGCACAGAGAATTCGTTCCGCGGGGCAATCCGCATTCAGGTTTTTCGCTTCGGTCGAGTTCGCGATTCCGGCGCTCGCGGCATTCGCGGCCGCGATGATATACGGCACGGTCTGCGAGAGCCTCTACGGTACAAATTACGTAAGGCTCGCCGTTTACCACTCCTGGTGGTTCTACTTGATTGAAGGCGCGCTGCTTCTGAGCATCACCCTTTCCGTCATCGCCAGACTGCCGTTCCAGAAGAGGCTCATAGGCTTTTACGTCGTCCATTTGGGAATGCTTGTGATCATGGCGGGGGCGTTCGTTACGAGTCTTGTGGGCATCGACGGCAGCATCGAGCTCGGGAGGGGGCGCGCCAGCTCTTCGGTGCGGCTTGCGGAAGAGACGCTGCTTTACATTCAGCGCGGTCAACAACAATCTCAGATCGAGATTCCTTCATCGACTTCCCCTGTGACGATGAACCAGGTTGTCGAACTTGGGGATGGCGCCCGGCTCGTTCTTCTTAAGTTTCTCCCGTTCGCGAAGCCAGAGCGGGAGTGGAAGAACAGACAGGGAGCCTGGGTGGCGCAATGGCGAATCAAGAGCAAGAGTAAGGGCTTTGAGCAGCGCGTGGAGCTTTCGAACCTCGAGGACGGGCAGGTTCCCGTGAAAGCGGATATTGGGCTTCTGTACATGGAAGTGGTTCCGAAGGAGCTTTTTGCGGCTTTGAAAGAGCATCTGGCGCGGAGAGGGTCCCGCTTCGTGCTTTACCATCCGAAGGCCGGAGTTCTTGCCGCGCTTCGCGATCTGAAAGGCCCCGTCACCGTCAAGGACGGGAGCGTCTTGAGCGTGCGCACCGACGACAAGCATGTGGCGATCACCGCGTATCAACTCAAGACGGCCAACGGGCGGCTGCTGTTCTTTCCGCGGTTCTCGCCTTACCCGCTTACCGCTTCTTTAATGCCGGATCGCAAGTCAGGCTACTTTTTGCTGGACCTGGACATGATCCGCGCCAAAAACGCCATCTACATCTCCCGCGCGGACAGCGGCCAGGTTCAGATCGGGTTCGGAAAGGGGAAAGACTGGAAGTTCATCGGCTATGAAGGGGCGCCAATCCCGCTGCCCTGGATGCAGTTCGAGCTCTCGCTGGTTGGCGAGAAGACGGATTCCGTTCCCGAGACAGCATTTGCGCGAGCCACGCCGAGTAAGGAGGAACGGGAAAACATCAAGGCCGTGCTGGTCAGCTTGGAAAAGAACGGCCACGGCGAAAAGTTCTGGATCGACGACAGGGGAAGCATCGAGCTGGAGTCCTCCGGCCTCGTTGTTTCGGCTGCAATAGGACCGAGGGAGACTGAGCTGCCGTTTGCGATGACGCTCGATCAGTTCAAGATGGATCGCGTTCCCGGCACCGACAAGCCCGCGAGCTACGAATCGTTTGTCCGAGTGTCCGACGCGACCGAGACGGCTCATATCTACATGAACCATCCTTACAAAGCGCACGGGTACACGTTCTATCAGTCATCGTATTATCAGGACGAGAGCGGGCAATATCACTCGATTCTGTCGGTGAACAAAGACCCGGGACGTCCCGTGAAGTACATCGGATCTTCCATTCTCGTGCTGGGGCTTGTTCTGCAATTCCTGATCATCCATGGACACATCAAGTTCAGCACATCGCCTGACGGCGCGCAGGTGGCGCGGGCGCGGGCTGCCGCAAGCCAGGGAGCGGAGGTATGAGTAAAACCTGCCTGAATCACGCGGTTTTCGTTGCAGTGGCGCTATTCTTCGGTTTTTTTCAGGGCGTTGCTGGTGCGGCGGGCACGGTGGCGCGCATCGATCCCGCGATCTGTCTGAACCCCGCGCTGGAGCGCCAGCCGATCCAGGTGGGAGGGCGGGTGGTCCCTCTTTTCGCCTACGCCCGGAATGTGCGCCGTCAGCTTTTTCCTTCGAAAACCTGTCCGCAGCTCTCGGCGACCGCTCTTTACTGTCTTTTGAGCCTGGGGAAGCGCGACTTCGTCGAGGAAAAGCATTCCTGTCAGGTCAGGCTGAAAGTCGATCATCGCGAAACCCGCGCGTTGCTGGGGATCGGCCCCGATGAGCCGTCCGTGGGCCCGGATGCCGCCAGGGACAAGCAACGAGAGCTTCTCGACCTCTACCACGCGCTTGAGGATAAGGGCGAGAAGAGCGGCGGTCGGGCAGCAGATCTCTCCAAGCTGCTCGTCCGGATCGAGAAATTCGATGCGATCGATAAAGGGCAGGACTGGAAGATCTTGGGTTCCGGGGGCGAGTGGGAGAGCCTCGTGCGACTGCAATGGGCCGCGGGAGAGGGCGCGGATGGCGCGGGCAAGGTTGAGGCGGCGGTGCTGGGCTCTTTGGCGAGAGTTTCCCCGTCCGAGGCGCGCAATCTCAAGTTTGAGACTGTTTATGAGAAAACGGCACCGTTCGTTGTGGCGATCTTCATCGGGCTTGCCGGGTTTCTCCTTTCGCTTCTCTCGATCCGGTCGGCACGTTTCCGCCCGTGGGCCGTGCTCTCGCTAGGATTGCTCCTCGGAACCGAACTGTTCGGTATAACCCTGCGTGTGTTCGTGTCCGGACGGGCGCCGGTGACGAACATGTACGAGACGGTGATGCTGGTCGGAATCGGCAGCCTCATTCTGGGCGTCATCATAGGAGCCAAGTTCAAGGACTGGCGGATCTGGGCGCTCGCGTTTTTCTCGAACTGCCTCGCGCTTTTCATGATGAAGTTCGCCACGGGAATGCTCGATGCGAGCATCGAGCCGCTGGTTCCCGTGCTGAGGGATAATTTCTGGCTCAGTACCCACGTGACGACGGTCACGCTCTCCTACGCATGTTTCGCGCTGAGCTGGATCATCTCGAATTTTGTCTTGGCCCGCTGGCTTTCCGGCGCGAGGGACGAGGAGTCGATTCAGGTCTGGAACCACATGATCCGCATCGTCATGCAGGTCGGCACGGTATTCCTCGCCGCCGGCGTCATCCTCGGCGGCATCTGGGCCGACTACTCCTGGGGCCGTTTCTGGGGCTGGGACCCGAAGGAGACCTGGTCGCTGATCGCTCTTGTGGTGTACATGCTGATCCTCCACGGGCGATACGCCGGATGGTTCAAGGACATCGTCTTTACGATGATGGCGGCTATGGGGTTCCTTTTTGTTCTCATGGCCTGGTTCGGCGTGAACTACATCCTGTCTGTCGGGTTGCACAGCTATGGGTTCAGCTCGGGAGGCACGGCCTTCCTGCTCGTGCTATTCACGGCGCAGGCGGCGTTCCTGGCGACGGCCGGCATGGCTTATCTGAGACAAAAAGCCTGATCCGACGGCCAGTCCTATTTTGTTCCATTCACTCCGTGGCAGGTCATGCAATATTCCTCTTCGCCACGTTGCTGAACGGCTTTATTCAGCTCGTCCGCGTTGATGATCGAGTCCGCCCCACGGTGGATGTTAAGCGCGGCGTAATGGCAGACGAGACATTGTCTGCGCCCGAATCCCCCGCGATGCTCCGCGGAATCCTGAAGCACGATCCCTCCGGAGCCTTTTGAGATGTCACCGTAATTCTCACGATCACGCGAATCGTCACCGCATGCCGCAAAAGTCAAACTAGCGAGAACCGGCAGAAAGCATCGTTTTATCTTCATTTTTTCCCCAGATGGCAATCGATACAAAATGTCTTGGAATGACAGGAATCGCATTTGTGCGGCTGCGCGCGCGCCTGCACTGAGTGCATGAATCTGAAGTTCCGCGTGTGATTCCTCAATTCGATGTCATTGCGCCGTTGATGGCACTGAACGCACTGGGACGTCATGTGGCAGTTCAGGCACGAATCCCCGTCGATTCTCGCGTTGGTGGAATGCGAGCTCGCCCAGCCGATGTTCAGATGGTTCCGAGGCTTGATCGCCTTGAGATTCTCAATGCTCCTGTGGCAGGTGAAGCAAGCTTGTGGCGCGTTCCTTTTGCTGGCCTCCGCGCTCACATGACATCCATGGCAGATGCCCTTGAATGGCATCCTGAACGTCGACTTCTCGAAGGCATCCTCGGGAGCGGCCTTGCCAGTTCCCTGGTCCACCTTGAAGTTGTGGCAGCGGTCGCAGGAAACGGACTGGGGCTTGAAAACCTTCTGATCATGGAACTCATGATCAAAACGAGACACCACGTCAAGCTTGCCGCGAGCCGCGACTTCGGCGCGACACAAGGTGCAGGACAGCGCTGCCATCGCCAAGACCACGATCCTCATGATACCAATACGTCGCTTCATATCTCTTTCCACAACAGATACGTCAATTTAGCCACAGCCCTGAAATCGTAGCGGCTGCTGTTGTTGTTATTGAACTCCAACCCGGTATTCAACTTGAAACGATCCCACAGCCAGACGCCGAGCCGTCCCTCGAAGTTCAGCGCATACCGTTTCGACGAGGTTACTTTCTGGTAATATGTCACGTCCGAGATCTGGTCCAACTGCACCCGGTCGGAGAGCTCCTCCATGAAGCTGAGCCGGTCGCCAAGAACCTCGCCGCCGTAGCTCTTGACGAAGTAGGCCGCGTTGCTGACGGTCAGGAACCGCCTGGAGAACCGCGAACCGAGCTCCAGCCTGTAGCCGCTCGTCCGCAACCGCTCCTGCAAAAGGTAGTCGTCATAAGCGGCGGTCAAGCTCGACGAGAAGGAGGGCACGAACTGGTGCTCCGCCTGCACGCTCGTTTCATAAAGCCGGCCCATCGAAAAGATCGTGAAGATCGGCTCCTCATGATCGTCTGTGGGCCTCACGTCATAGATAAGTGCGCGCCACCGGAGCGCGGTTCTGTAGGAAGGATAGAGATCGAGTCCGGCCTCGCCCAGGTTCAGGCGGCCGGGATCCGCGCTGATTTCCACGTTCGACAGCAGCTCGGGGCTCCATCTCCCCGGAAGCGGTTTCTGCGCGGCCAGGCTCACCAGATGCTGATTGGCCGCCGGCTGTACCGCTGGGCGCCGGAACGTATATTTTGTTCCGAGAAAAAGCGGATAAAGGCTCGCGCTCCGGTAGCTGACGTGTCCCCCGGCGAAATTCGAAGCCGTATCCAGACTGGTGCGCAGCCGCTTCCGCTCGACGCCGAGCTCCGCCCCGGCCTTCACGCGCTTCTCGAAGAACGCCCAGTCGGCGCCGACGGAGTCGGTCGTGGTGGTCCGCAGCGAAGTGCGTACGTTGAAAGACCGTCCGGCACGCACCGTCACAAGATCCGGGATAGGGCTGTACGCGACGTCCATGAGGTAAAGATTGAAATCGCTGGCGCTCCGCAGCGGGTCGGCGAAGACGCCAAAGTTGGTGTTCACCTCGAGATCGCGCCGGCTGGATACGTACGAGCCCTCCATGAACTCATACATCGGCCGCTCGGCGCGCTGATCCTCGCCGTTTCTCGCGGAAAAGAGGCTTTGCGACTCCACCCGCAGCAGCCCAGCAGGAGCCTGCCGGGCGATGCCGCAGACCAAAAGACTCATCAACAAAAGCGGAATGCCGCGCTTAATCGCCATTCTCATGAGCTCAGTAAAGACTCGATCCACTTGGAAGTGCCGGCGTGAATGACTTCGTAAAAAAATGGAACGATGCCGAGTACCACCGAAGCCAGCGTCGTAGCCGTAAGCGTTACGCCCAGCACTGGCGTGACCTTAAGTTTCCCGGAGCCCTCGGCGGCCGGCTCGATGTACATCTGCCTCACGATGCGGAGGTAATAATACAGCGAAACCGTCGCGTTCACCGCGGCAACCGCCACGAGCCAGTGCAATCCGGCCTTTGAAGCGATGTTGAACAAGAAGAACTTTCCGACGAAACCTGCCAGCGGGGGGATGCCCGCGAGCCCGAACAAGGCGATCATCATCGCGAGCGCCAGCAGCGGATTGCTTCTCGAAAGGCCGCGATAATCGGTGACGAGCTCGCTCCCCGTTTCGTTGGAGTGGATGATGATGGCTGAAAACACGGCCAGATTGGTCACGACGTAAATCACCATGTAGAAAATCATGGCGGGTACGTTCTCGCCGCCACGGCCGATAAAACCCATGATGAGATACCCGGCTTGCGATACGGCGCTGAACGCCATGAGCCGTTTGATGTTTTTCTGCGTGACCGCCGCCAAATTGCCGACCGTCATCGTCGTCGCGGCCAAAACCGCGAGAAGAGTGGTGAGATCGCCAAGCGACCGCCCCAGGATCCGGTAGAAAAGGTGGAACATGAGCACCAGGCCGGCGCCCTTTGAGGCGACGGACAGGTATGCGGTCACCGGCGTGGGCGCGCCCTGATAGACATCCGCCGCCCAGA
>JACPKS010000098.1 GCA_016186905.1 Deltaproteobacteria bacterium | reverse complement strand
GCTGGAGAAATTCGAGCGCGTGGCCGAAGGAGTCACCAGCCGAAACAGCGGCGTGATCCATTCGGGGATTTATTATCCCGTCGATTCTCTGAAGGCGCGCCTTTGCATCCGCGGGAAGGAACTTCTCTACGCCTGGTGCGCGCGGCACGGCGTTGCCAACTCGCGCGTTGGAAAGGCGATCGTCGCGACGAATGCGGCCGAAGAAGAGCAGCTTGAGGCGCTCTGGGAAAATGCGCGACGGTGTGGTGCCACGGGCCTTGAACGCTGGCCTGCCGCGCGCCTGCGCGAGGCGCTTGCCGGCGTACACGGTGTTGCGGCGGTATTCGCATCGGAAACCGGAATCGTCGATCCGTTCGAATTCACGCGCTCACTTTTGGATGACGCCGAGGCGCGCGGCGCGATGGTGCTGACTTCGGCTTGCGTGCGCGCGATTCGCGCGGAGGCCGGGGCGTTCGTGGTGGATTCCTCGCGCGGCAAGGTGCGCGCCGCGCGGGTTTTCAACGCCGCCGGCTTGTTCGCCGACGAAATCGCAAGGCTTGCGGGCATCGACAAGTACCGCGTGTATCCCTGCCGCGGGGATTATTTTCGGTTGCGTGGATGCGCGGCGTTTCGCCATCTTGTTTATCCGGTTCGCGCGAAAGGCGCGGCAGGCCTGGGAATTCATCTCACTTTGGATCTTGCGGGCGGAATGCGCTTGGGCCCGGATTCCGAGTATGTGACGTCTAAAGAGGATTTTTCGCTCAGCCCTGAAAAAGAGGCCCAAAAACGCGAAAAATTCCGCGCGACGGCCGAGAAACTCTTCGGACCGATCGCGCTCTCCCAGCTCGAATACGACCAGTGCGGCCTGCGTCCAAAGCTTCGCGCTCCAGATGAGCGCGAGGAAAAAGATTTCGTGATCTCCGAGGATCTGCCGGGATTCGTGAATCTCGTGGGAATCGAGTCGCCTGGCCTCACCGCGGCGATGGCGATCGCGGAATACGCCGTGGCACTCGCATCCGGTTGAAAGTGCACTGGGCCTGATACGCAATTGCGTATAATTCTCGCTCAATACGCAACTGCGTATAAACTTGATTAAATACGCGATCGCGTATAACATATATTTTATGGTTAATAAGACTAATAAAACTCAATCTCTAGAAATTGCCACTCGTGCCCCAGACCAGCTAGGACTCGCCATTGGGAGATTTCGAGCCCGGTCAGAACTCAGTCAAGCAGCGCTGGCCAAGAGCGCGGGCGTGCGACAAGCGACTGTTTCCAAGGTCGAAAAGGGCATGGGAACGACAGCGCTTGAAACCATCTACTCTGTGTGCGCGGCCTTGGGCCTGGAAGTGGTCCTGCGGCCTCGTCATTCGAGGGGCGGAGAAATCAAATCTGGAGACCTATTCTAACGATGGGCCCCCGATCACGCGACACTGAACGTCTTGGCGTATACATGAACGGCGTGCCCGTGGGACGCCTGATCCGAGAAGGCACCGGTGCATTGTCATTCACCTATGCACCGAGTTGGCTCGAGCGCGAAAAGCCGCTACCCATCTCTCGGCGGCTTCCGCTCACGGAAAAGCCAATCGTCGGCAAACCCGTACGCGACTATTTTGACAATCTCCTGCCAGACGATCCGCGAATCCGCGAAAAGATCGCCGCGCGCGCGCGCGCATCCGGAACGCAGGCGTATGATCTATTGGCCGCGGTAGGACGGGATTGCGTAGGCGCCTTGCAATTCTACCCTGACGACACAGAGCCAGGCCCTGTCGGGCCCGTGCATGGCAAGCCGCTAACGGCAAAAAAAATCGCGGAAATAATCCGGAACCTTCGAATTAATCCGCTTGGAATAAATCCGGAGAGCGATTTTCGCATTTCGTTAGCGGGCGTACAAAATAAGACCGCGCTGCTTTGGAAAGATGAGAAATGGCTGCTGCCAGAAGGCCCAACGCCCACCACGCACATCATCAAACCTCAAATAGGCCGGATTCCAAACGGCCCCGACCTTTCCCTTTCGGTTGAAAACGAGTGGCTATGTCTGCGGCTGCTTCGCGCCTATGGAATGGCGGCTGCCGAGGCCGAGATGGTCGACTTTGAAGAACTGCGGGTGCTCGTGGTTAAGCGTTTCGACCGAGAGTGGTCGGGCGGCAAGCTCTATCGCTTGCCTCAAGAGGACATGTGCCAAGCCTTGGGCTTTGGAACTGAAATGAAATATGAGTCGGATGGCGGTCCGGGCATTGGAAGCATCCTTCGCCTTCTAAACGAATCGGATCGCCGCGACGAAGACCGCGGAACTTTTCTAAAGGCTCAAATAGTCTATTGGCTGCTCGCCGCAATTGACGGCCACGCCAAGAACTTCAGTATTTTTATTCGCCCGGGCGGAGGGTTTGTTCTGACCCCGCTCTATGACGTGATGTCGGCTGATCCGCATATCAACCCGGGATCGTTCCCTTTGCAGAAAATCAAACTCGCAATGGCGGCGGGAGACCATCGTCACTTCAAAGTAAGGGAGATCCGTTCGAGACACTGGCGACAAACCGCAAACAAATACAAATTCTCGGAAATTGACGGGCTGATCGAAGAAGTCATCCGGCTAACCCCATTGGCGATCGAGAAAGTTCGTGGAGAACTCCCGAAAGGTTTCCCAACAGCCGTCAGCGAGCCGGTTTTCGCCGCGTTGGCTGAAAGGGCGCGAACGCTCGCGACGCCGTAGATTCGCGGTTAAACCTTGCGCGCTTGCTTGATCTCGACGGCGGCGATCGGCTTGGATCCTCTCGCGATGAGCAAATCCACTTATCGCACCCTAGACGCAACGGCGTCAGGTTAGCGCGGGAATAAGAAAAAACTCTTGCGAAAATCTGCCAACGAATAGCTCGTGCTGCGTCCACCGGCAGGATTCCGAGTCAGTATTCCGCGCTTCACGAGATCGTCAATATCGCGAGATGCCGTGTCTTGCGAGCATTTGCAGATGGCGGCCCATTTTGCTGAAGTCAGCTTCCCGTCGAACCCATCCAAGAGACGGTTGAGGACTTTTCTCTGCCGAGAATTGAACTGCTCCACACCATGCGCTTCCCAAAAGTGTGCTTTCTTGAGCACGGACGCCAGGATTGTCTCCGCGCCTTGGAAAGCACGACCAAGGCAATTCAGGAACCATTCGAGCCACTCCGTGATGTCCAAATCGCCTTTCTGGGTTGATTCCAAAATGTCGTAGTAGGCATTCCGTTCTAAGCGGATTTGGGCCGACATACTGTAGAAGCGTTGCGGACTGCTTTCCGACCGTGCGAGCGCCATGTCGGCAATCGCGCGGGCAATCCGGCCGTTTCCATCTTCGAACGGGTGAATGGTTGCAAACCACAGGTGAGCCACTCCTGCCTTGAGCACGGCATCTACTGGTTTCTTGCCGTTAAGCCACTCGAGAAACGCTCGCATCTCCCGATTCAGCCGAACAGCCTCGGGCGCCTGGAAATGAACTCGCGTCTTTCCGATGGGGCCGGAAACAACCTGCATCGGACCATCGCTGTCATCACGCCACTTCCCAACGCGGATTTTGGACATGCCGCTGCGGCCCGTCGGGAACAGAGATGCGTGCCAGCTGAAAAGCCGCTCTGACGTGAGCGGCGCATCGAACTTCTGGGTCGCATCCAGCATCATTTCGACGACACCTTCGACGTTTCGGTCAGCAGCCGTGAGTCCGCCGACATCCAAGCCGAGACGCCTTGCGAGCGACGAGCGTACCTGCTCCCGATCCAGCCGCTCGCCCTCAATCTCGCTCGACTTGAGCACTTCTTCAGTGAGGGTTTGAAGCACGGCCTCAGCTCGAAGATTGAATCCGAGTCCTTCCATCCTTCCGATCAGGCGCCCCTGACGATGGCGTACGGTGGCGAGCCGGTCGGCGAGGCGCTCTTGACTCCAATGAAACTCAGGCCAATTTTTTAGTTCGTGGATGTATTTCATCGCCATAATCTCCGCACTTTATGCGTAGATTATTTCGGTTATTCTACGCAAACGCAAGAGTATTCTCCGCATATATGCGGAGAATACCGCTCCCAATCTCCGCGCTAGGGCCGAGGCACTAGCCAAGCGAGTCCTGAGCAATGAAATCTTCGATTTCCTGAAGTCATGGGCGTTGACTTCGGCCGCTCTACATAATATATTTTTTATATATTATTGGAGGCGGGCAAAGTGAATCCATTCAAATATGGCGACCCGGTTCAAGGGAAGTATTACCTGGATAGAAAAGAGCTTAATAAATCTGTACTTACATTCATAGAAAGCCAGATCAATGTCGTACTGATCGGCCCTAGAAGATACGGAAAAACGTCATTCATACTCAGTTTGATCCGCAACCTCGACAAGATCGGCTACACAACCATATCCGTCGATGTCTTCAACGTCACAAGCCACCGAGATTTTCTCAATCAGTTTTTGAGCGCGATTACCCAAAAGAAAACCATCCTGAAGAGATTTATCGAATGGCTCAAAACCGTGCCGAGGCAATTCAAACCCGCGTTGGAGTGGGAGGCGGACTCCGGCGCTTCGCCGAACTTTAGGCTTTCGCTTCAGGCGCATAAGTTAAGCGACGATCAGGTGAAACAGCTTATCGCCGATGCGCTGGACTCATTGAAAACCCTGTCCGAGAAAACATTCATCGCGTTCGACGAGTTTCAGACGATCGGCCAGCTCGAAGATAACGGGTGGCTGGAAGCCACGATCCGCTCAACGATGCAGCTTCAGAAAAACGTGACTTTTCTTTTCAGCGGCTCAAGGCACGGGATCATCCACGATATGTTCAACAACCCGTCGCGTCCGTTTTACCGTTCGTGCCAATTGATTAACTTTCCCGAGTTCGGGCCTGAATTCACGGATTGGATCATCGGACGTTTCAAGGAGATCGGAATTCAATGCGCGCCGGAGACTGTGGATTATTTGAGAAAAATCGTGGACGACACGCCCAATTACGTTCAGATGGCGTGTTTCAATCTCGTTGCCGACGAGGTGAGGAACGTCGATCGCGAAGAAATCGATTCGGTGCTTCGCAGGATTACGGCGCAAAACTCGTACCCTTACCAAACGATCCTCAACTCGCTCACACCCGTTCAGCAACGGGTTCTTCGCCTCGCGGCATGCGAACGCAAAGCGATTTACACCAAGGACATCCTGGAAAAATATGAAATCAAAACCGGAGCGCACGTGTCGCAGGCGATCAAATCGCTGGTCTCGAAGCAGATCCTCGACGAAAGCACCGGCAAAGGGGCCGTCATTTTCGACGACCCGCTGTTTGCGATATGGCTCAGGAACGAATTCGCCGGGCGGGGATCGCTGTAACAGCTTGCATGAGAAGGGGCTCCAGGGAGCGATCAAGGCTCTTGGGTGTTCCCGCGGACTGATCGCCGCTCCTATTGAGAAAAGCGACCCAATCCGAAAAAACGGAATATCCAGGGTGTCTTGGCTTCACTTTTCCTGAGGTCGATATCTGATAAAAGCTACACAGCTTTCTTCTCGCGTCTTAATTCATCCAACTTCGTCGTAACCCATGTTTTGATCAGTGCCTGCCGATTTATACCCTGGCGTCGAGATTCGATCTCAAGTTCTTTCATCATCCAAACAGGCATTTCCATGTGGAATCGTTTAGTAGCACTGTCCTCATCCACATAGTCGGAAACATCCTCTCCGCGCTCGAATCTTTCATCTAGTTCCTCTGCTGAGATTTTTTTCACAATTTTCTTATTTGCTTTCATAGTACGCCCTTTCAAAATTGGTTCCTTCAGCTCTGCGCACGGAAATGATTCTGACTTCATCTCCGTTGCGGTAGGTCCAGATTGCTACTGTCCCGCTTTTTTGTTTGTCGAAGGCATCGCTGAATTTCATCTGCTCTAAATATATCATAAACATCACCTCAAGGTCACCTATTATGGGCTTCTTTTTCACTTAATTAGCCCATAGAGAGCCCCTGTGAAGCTCAATGCTGTCTAACTATTTGAAATAATGGCGCTCGCGCACGGGGCGGCGCCACTGGGAATGCGCGTACATCAACCTGCTGTCCGCCGATGCTTTCCTGCGACTTTCGGCGGAGCCCGGCCTGCTCGGAGAAATGCTGGGAAACCGGAAGATGGCCGTGATTGACGAGAACCAGCGCCTGCCCGAAGCTGCTCAACTTGCGGCCTCGGCCTTCGTGACTAATCCCCCATTTTTAGGCGGGGCAACAGTGATTCGAAGAAGTCTTTCGACCAAAGCTCGACGGCGGCTGGGTCTCTGAGAAACGGCGACACATCCCTCTTGGCGGCTTCTACGTCCAGCTCCGCGAACTTCTTTCGCAGAAGCTCCAGCAGATCCGGTGGTTGCAATGTACCGCCGGGCCATCCGCCTGACTGACGAAGCCTCTGCTCAAGATGCTTTAGACGCACTGGAACGTCGCGCGCCACGTACCAGACGAAATCGTAGTAATCGCGGCCCTTAACTCGATTTTTCCACTTTCTCTGAAGGACCGCGTGCAACTTGCCCGCGAACAGATCCGTCTTTTGATACGTATGCACCGAGAACGGAATGGGCTGTAAG
>JACPKS010000048.1 GCA_016186905.1 Deltaproteobacteria bacterium | reverse complement strand
CGCGAAGGTCACCGGCCAAGCGCTCTACGTCGATGACATCGTGTTTCCAGGCATGCTCCACGGCGTGACCGTTAGGAGCCCCGTGGCGCGCGGAAAGATTCGAGGGATTAAATTTCTGGACGGGATGCCGTGGAAGGAATTCACGATCGTTACCGCCAAAGACATCGCGAGTGCTGAAATCGGCGGAAAGAATCACGTCGCGCTCATCGTGAACGACCAGCCCTATCTTGCCGACGGCGAGGTGAACCATCCCGAGGAGCCAGTCGTGCTGCTCGCGCACCGTGATCGCGCGACGGCGGAAGAAGCGCGGAATTTCGTGAAGATCGAGATTGGTCCTCTTCCCGCTGTTTTTACGATCGAAGATTCGCTTGCATGCAAGCAGGTGATTTGGGGCAAAGACAATGTCTTCAAGGAATTT
The DNA here is from genome assembly GCA_016186905.1 of Deltaproteobacteria bacterium. Taxonomy (GTDB): domain Bacteria; phylum Bdellovibrionota; class UBA1018; order UBA1018; family UBA923; genus JACPKS01. Next base: position 30,685 of record JACPKS010000048.1, on the reverse strand, counting down.
TTGATCGAAAAAGGAAATCCCGAAGGCGCGTGGCCGAAGGCCGCGCATGTCCTCGAAGGCGAATACGAAACCGGCGCGCAAGAGCAGCTTTACATCGAAAACAACGGGATGATCGCGATCGCGGGTCCGCGCGAAGGCGTGACGGTCTGGGGATCGATGCAGTGTCCGTATTACATCCACAAAGCGCTAACGCACCTGTTCGGGCTTCCAGCCGAGAAGGTGCGCGTGATCCAAACTGAAACTGGCGGCGGCTTCGGAGGAAAAGAGGAATACCCTTCGGTGATCGCGGGGCACGCGGCGCTGCTGGCGTGGAAAGCGGGTAAGCCCGTGAAGATGATTTACGACCGCCTCGAAGACATGGTCGCGACGACCAAACGCCATCCCTCGCGCACGAAAATTCGCACGGCGGTCGACAAAAACGGAAAATTGCTTGCGATGGACGTCGATTTCGTAATCGACGGCGGCGCGTATACGACTCTTTCTCCGGTCGTGCTTTCGCGCGGCGGGATTCACGCGGCGGGTCCGTATTCGTGCCCGAACACGCGCGTGCGCGCGCGCGCCGTGGCGACGAACTCGCCTCCGCACGGGGCGTTTCGCGGTTTCGGCGCGCCTCAGAGCATTTTCGCGATGGAGCGGCACCTGGATCGCGCCGCGCGCGCCATCGGCATGTCGCCGGAGCGTTTTCGCGACCTCAACCTCATTCGCGACGGCGAGTCGACGGCGACGGGGCAGGTGATCAAGGATCACGTCGATCTCAGGCATCTGCTCGACAAAGCGTTGAAGCTAAGCCGTTATCACGAAAAGACCCGGCGCTATCAGGCCGATAACGCGAAGGGCGGATCCACCCGGCGCGGAATCGGATTTGCGTGCTTCATGCACGGCGCGGGATTCACGGGATCGGGCGAACGCCATCTCGCTTCGATCGTGGGCGCGGAGGCCACGCGCGAAGGCGTCGTGCGCGTGCTCGCGTCGAGCACCGAGATCGGCCAGGGCAAGAACACGGTTTTCTCGCAGATCGCAGCCGATGCGCTCGGCATCGATTATGACCTCATCGAGGTCGCGCGGCCGGATACCGGCGTGGTTCCGAACAGCGGGCCCACCGTGGCGTCGCGCACCTGCATGGTGGTGGGAAAACTTGTCGAGACCGCGAGCCTTAATCTCAAGCGGATGCTTCAGCAGACGGGATTTTTGGGCGAGAAATTCTCGCGCAAAGACTGGATCGCCGCCTGCGCCGCGCACCACGCGAAGTTCGGGCCGCTTAAGGCGTACAGCCAGTACAAGCAGCCGCCTTCGATCAACTGGGATGAAGTAAAATATCGCGGCGATGCTTACGCGACCTACGCATGGGCGGTTTACGCCGCCGACGTCGCGGTCGATCTCGTGACGTATGAAACGCGGATCGAGGATTTCGTTGCGCTTCAGGAAGTCGGACGCGTCGTGCATCCCGTGATGGCCGCGGGCCAAATCGAGGGCGGTGTCGCGCAGGGCATCGGCTATGCGATGTACGAAAAAGTGGTTTACGAAAAGGGCCGCATGATCAACAACCAGATGACCAACTACATCATTCCGACCTCGATGGACGTGCCGCAGATCCGCGTGTTTTTTGAAGAACAGCCCGTACCTTACGGCCCCGCGGGCGCGAAGGGAATCGGAGAGCTTCCGATGGACGGGCCAGCCCCGGCGATCTTGAACGCGGTGGAGAATGCGCTAGGCTGTGCGGTCAATCGCATTCCGATGACACCCGAAGATTTGATGCGGGCGATGGAGGCTGGGTGCGCATGATCCTGAAAATAAAAGTGAACGGAAAGCTCCGCAAGGTCGACGCGCATCCGATGGCGCGGCTGCTCGATGTGCTGCGCGAAGATCTCGCGCTTACCGGTACGAAGGAAGGCTGCGGCGAGGGAGAATGCGGCGCATGCTCGGTGATGCTCGACGGTGCGCTCGTGAACAGTTGTCTCGTGCCGGCGATCCAGGCGGATGGCGCCACGGTAAAGACGATCGAGGGTCTTGCCTCTGACGGCCGCCTGCACCGCCTGCAGGAAGAGTTCATGAAATGCGGAGGCGCCCAGTGCGGAATCTGCACGCCCGGCATGATCATGGCTTCGGCAAGCCTGCTTGCGAAGAAAAAAAGGCCTAATGAAGCCGAGATTCGCGAAGGCCTCGCCGGAAATCTCTGCCGTTGCACGGGGTATGCGAAAATTTTCGAATCGGTTCGGAGCGCAAGGTGAGAGCCTACCTCCCCGATTATCAGGCGCGCAGCGCGAAGGATCTCAAAGACGCGCTGAAAGTGTTGAGCGGCGAGCCGGGCCTGTGGAAGCCGCTGGCAGGCGCCACCGATCTCATGGTGCTGTTCGCCGCCGGAAAACTTCCGCGCGGAAGGTATCTCAATATCCGGGGACTGAAAGAGCTCCGTGGGATCGGCGTTACCAAGGATTTTGTGAGCCTGGGCGCGCTTACGACCTACACTGAGATTCGCGGGCATTCGGTTCTTATGAAAGAGTTTCCGAATCTCTGCGCGGCCGCGCGAGAAACCGGCGCGATCGCGATTCAGAATCGCGGCACGATCGGCGGCAACATCGCGAACGCCTCGCCGGCCGCGGATTCGCCGCCGGCTTTGCTGGTTTACGACGCGGAGATCGAATTGGTATCGAGCAAGGGCGCACGTTGGGTGCCGTACGCAGGTTTTCATCTGGCCTACAAGAAGATGGTGATGCGGCCCGACGAGCTGATCCGAGCCGTGCGCTTGCCAAGACGCGCAGAGAAGTTCGCGCATTTTTACCGCAAAATCGGCACGCGCCGCGCGCAGGCGATTTCCAAAGTGTGCTTTTCCGGGAAGGCGAGGCTCGAAAAAAACGGACGGCGATTTTTGGACGCGCGCATCGCGGTGGGAAGCGTCGCCCCGATCCCGCTTCGGTGCTTAAGAACCGAAGCGGCGATCGTGAGCCGCGATCTGGACGCGCGGGTTATCGCAAACGCGCGAAAAATATTTCTTCAGGAAATCTCCCCGATCGACGACATTCGCTCTACGCGCGATTACCGCGCGGCCGTCGCAGGAAACGTTTTCGAGCAATTTATTCAAGAGACGGCAGGGCTTTGATCGATGTGGGATTGGATCGCTAAACTCCAGGAGCTTCGCGAAGCGCGCGCCCCTTTCGTCGCCGTGACGGTCGTGGAATGCGCGGGATCGACTCCGCGCGATCCCGGCGCCAAAATGCTCGTGCTCGCGGACGGGTTTTTCGGGACGATCGGCGGCGGCCGTCTTGAACTTCTCGCTCTTGAGGAAGCCAGAAAAATTCTCGCCGAAGGCGGCGAGTCGAGGAAGATCCGTTATCCGCTGGGCGCGAAGACGGGCCAGTGCTGCGGCGGTATCGTGGAATTATTTTTTGACGCCGTCAACCGCTGTCCCGAGCTTTACGTGTTCGGAGCGGGACACGTAGGTCTTGCGCTCGTGCGCACGCTCACCGGTACGCCGTTTCGCGTGCACTTGATTGATCCGCGCGCGGAGTGGGTCGGACACGTGGCGATTCCAGGCGGGGTGGTCCGGCACGAATGCGCCTGGGATGAGTTCGTCGCGGACGCGCGCTGGTCGGCGCGCGATGTTTACGTCGCGGTGATGACGCACGAGCATGCGATGGATCAGGATATTATCGCGGATGTCGTCAATCGTGAGACTCGGTACGTTGGCTTGATCGGGAGTGTTTCCAAATGGGAGCGGTTTAAGCAGCGTTATTCCTCGCGCGGGCTTGCGCCCGCGTGTTTCGAGCGCGTGCGTTGCCCGATCGGGCTGCATGTCGCCGGAAAGGCTCCGCAGGAAGTCGCGATCAGCGTGGCTGCCGAGTTGCTTGCGGAATATTACGGAGCCCCGGCATGAGCGTCATTCTTCTCGCGGCCGGCCGCTCTTCCCGAATGGGAAAGCCAAAAGGTCTCGTGCAGATCGAAAATCGTCCGTGGATCGAATGGCAGCTTGAAAGCCTTCGCGCGGCTGGCGCTGAAACGGTGGTCATCGTTTTAGGGCATGATGCCGAAGCTTACGAGACCGCTCTCGCGAAGATCGCGATCGCAGGGCTCAGCGCCGTCACGACGCGGAACCTCGACCCGGATCGCGGGCAATTCTCGTCGATTCAAGAAGGCCTTCGTTGCGCGTTGTCTTCGGGCTTTGCCGCCGGCGGAGCCGAGATTCTTCCCGTCGATGTGCCTTGCGCGAACTTAGAGACGTGGAAGCGCATGCGCGAAGCGCAAAATGACCGCAACGCGCTTGTTCCGGTGATGAAGGGCCGCGGAGGACATCCGGTGTGGATTTCCGAAACTTTCGCCAAATCGCTGGTTCTGCTTGATCCCGTCGATCCCGAATCGCGGCTCGATCTGCGGATTCACAGGCTTCCGGCCGGGCAAGTGGCGCACGTCGAAGTGGATGACCCGGCGATTCTCGCGAATTTCAATACAGAGTCGGATTTTCCCGCTTAAATATTATCCCAAACGTATTTTTCGTTCTCAAACGCGTGATCCGCGAGCGACTTGATCAGCTCGTCGTCGTTGTTGTCGATCTTGCCGAAATTGCTCTTCGTGCGCCTGCGCACCTGGCCGCTGAAGACGTTGAGAATCTCGATTTCCTTCGCGCAGGCCTGAACTCCCTTGTCGAGAATCGACTGATTCACGCGGCTTAGCGTGCACGCGAGCGCGAAGAGATCGATCATGATGTCGGCGAGCCGTTTGGTGGCGAACTGTTTTCCAATGATGTTTTTCCCGTGTTTGCGCAGGATGCGGTCCGCCGCCGCGGCGAGGTCGCGCACGCCGTCCTCGAAGATCTCGGCCTGCTCGCGAATCGTCGCGTGGAACTTGGAAAACGTCTGCTTGTTTCCGCGGCCGGTCGCGAGCGAGATGTGCTTTTTCGCGTACTCCGAGAGAATGCCGAAGCCTTTGATCGGATCGTTGAAAATCCCCTCCAGCGACGAGCTGAGATCCTTGAGCTGTTTGCCGACGTCGTTCATCGCGGTGAGCGCGATGTAGAGCCTTAAGATGTCGTTGGTGCCTTCGAAGATGCGGTTGACGCGACAGTCGCGCAGGGTGCGCTCGTACGGAAGTTCACGCATGTATCCGTTTCCGCCCGCGATTTGCAATGCTTCATCGGCGGAGCGCCAGAGACACTCGGTCGCGAAAACCTTGCTGATGGCGGCTTCGACGGAGTAATCCTCGTAGCCTTCGTCGACGAGGCCCGCGACCATGTTCACCAGGGATTCGGTGACGTAGCACTCGACGATCATGTGCCCGAGTTTCTGCTTGATGAGCCCGAATTCCGAGATCGGCGTGCCGAATTGCACGCGGCCTTTGGCCTGCTTGGCGCTGAGCGCGATGAGATGCTTCATCGTGCCGATGCAGCCGCCGCCCAAACCCGTGCGTCCGCTGTTCAAAATTCGCATCGCGACTTTAAAGCCCTTGCCGACCTCCCCCATCACATTTTTTTTCGGGACGCGAACGTTATCGAACGCCACGGTCGTCGTGGAGCTCGCGCGCAGGCCCATCTTGTCTTCGTGCGGACCGATGCTCACGCCTTGCATGTCGCGCGTGACGATGAACGCCGTGACATGGCCTTCTTTCGTTTCGGTTTTCGCGAAGACGGTGAAGAAGTCGGCCATTCCGCCATTGGTGATCCAGAGTTTTTCGCCGTTTAAAATCCAGTCCTCGCCGTCTTGGGCGGCCTTCGTGCGAATCGAAGCGGCGTCCGAGCCCGCGCCAGGCTCGGTCAAACAAAACGCCGCGATCATCTCGCCGCTGGCGAGTTTGGCATAATATTCTTTTTTCTGTTCGTCGGTTCCGAAGAGCAGAAGGCCGCGCATTCCGATCGAGCTGTGCGCGCCCGCGGTGATCGCAACCGAGCCGTCGTAGCGCGAAAGCTCCTGGATGAAGCGCGAGTACGCTTTGCTTCCAAGACCCAAGCCCCCGAACTCCTCGGGGATGACGAGGCTGAACAACCCAAACTGTTTCATTTCGTCCAAGAATTCTTTTGGAATCTCTCCGGCGCGATCCCACTTGCGGAACTCGGGATCTTTTTCCTTGAGCCATGATTCCATCGACGCGAAGACGCCCTTGAGCGTGTCTTTTTCGGAGTCTGCGATTTTAGGATAAGGCACGAGCACGTCTTCTTCGATCTGACCCATGCAGAGCGAGCGCATAAAACTGATCGTCTTGTTTTTTTCCATAGTTGTAATGATTAGGATGCACCGAAGTTACAAAAGGTGCCAGCCCACTTTTTACGGCGCGGCGCTCCGTAATAAGTAGGCTGGCACCTTTTGCTTTAAAGGGCGCTTGGGTTTGTCGCCATGCCGTTGAAGATCGTGCCGCCGGGCGCTGGAACGAGTACGCCCGCCGCGTCGGTAGCCGTAATCGTGAAGCCTGAAACCGTATTGACGCTCTGATTGGGAAAAGCCGGGAAAGAAAGTCCGCTGCAAACGTCTGCGGCAGCCGGCGTATAGGCCCAATCCGTTGCGGTGCGCGCGCGGGTGAAACAGGCGCCAGAGGAAACGGCTTGCGTATCTCCGGCGTTGGTCATACTGAGCGAACCGCAGCCGGTGCCGGTGCATACCGTCGGCGGCGCCTCGTAGTATACCGCGCCGATATTGTTCGTTTCGTCGACCGTCGATGCGAAGCGAAACCCGTACGACGCCGAGAGCGCGGAATGAATCACCATCGCCACTTGTGTTTGCGCCGACGTCTTCGTTCCCTTCGCCGCAATTTTAATCGTGTCGCCGTCTTCAGTATGCCTGAGCTTGAATTCCACGGTCTTCGTGGCCGTGTTGTCGCCGACGTCGTATTTGAGCATCATTCCGCTCGTGGATTCGCCGTGAAACGCGCGAGTGCTCATCAGCATGTGGCCCTTGTTCACGGTTTTGTCGGCCTTGTAGCTGTAGGCGATGTAGATCGCGCGATTGAAATCGGTCGTGGCGCTGCAGGCGGCTTGCGACAGCAAGCACACCCAAACTTGTGCTTGATAATCGTAGTTCACGCCGTCCACCGCGTAGGCGGCCCCTCCTTCAGCGCCGTCCACCTTGGCGTGCACGACGAGATTGCCGAAAGTCTTAGTCACCTCGACGTTGCTTGAGGTGATGCCCATGTCTTTTTCCAGGTGACAGAAAAACGCGTTCACTTTCGTGAGAATGCCGCCGGTGTTGAGGTCGACGTCGCATGTGAGCGCCTGGTCGCGCGCGCTCTGAGATCCGAAGAACACGTTGTAAATCTGCGCGAAGCCGTCGTACGCATTACCCGCCAGCGCTTGCGCTGGCGCAAGTAGGATGCTTGAGCAGAGAAGAAAAGCGAACATAAGTCCGTGAAAATCGAATGCCATAACTCCCTAAAATTTTATATTTGGAAACAAATTTGTCGTGCCTTTGCTCGTGGTTCCGCCTGTGCCGGATCCGCTGCCACCACTACTGCTGTCGTAGCCGCCGGTCGAAACACCGTAGCTTCCGCAGCGGATGACGGTTGTGACGAGAATGAAAAGCGCTGCCGCGATCAGAAATTTGGGAGCCTGCCGCATACATCCTCCAAGACCTTGTATTTCTTAATTTTATCCTAAATATCCGAGCAATAAAATCAAGAATAAAATCGTTAAATTTCAAGCTTTTATTTCATGTTGGACGTGGTACGAAAAGCGATATGGCGCGAAAGAGCGAGCGGTATGCACGGCACCTCATCCTGCCTAAAGTGGGTGCGAATGGTCAGCTCAAGTTGGAAAGCGCGCGCGTTTTGTGCGTGGGCGCCGGAGGGTTAGGCTCGCCAGCGCTTCTTTATCTCGCCGCCGCCGGAGTCGGCACGATCGGGATCGTCGACGGCGACACCGTCGATGTCACGAATCTTCAGAGACAGGTTCTTTTCGACGAAGCGTCGCTCGGAAAATCCAAAGCCGAATGCGCGCGTGAAAGACTGCAAGCACTCAATCCGTTGATTGACGTGAAGGCGTATCCGGTACGGCTCGATGAAGCGAACGTCTTTGGGATCTTTAAAGATTACGATTGCATCGTCGACGGCACCGACAACTTCAAAGCGAAGTACCTCATCAACGATGCGTGTGTCGCGATGGGAAAGGTCAGCGTCTTCGCGGGGATATTGCAGTTTGAAGCGCAGTGCACGGTGTTTCATCCCGATGGCCCCTGTTACCGGTGTTTGTTTCCTGCGCCGCCAGCGGGCGGCGTCAACTGCGCGGAGGCTGGCGTGCTTGGCGTTCTTCCTGGAATAGTCGGCGCCATTCAGGCCGCCGAGGTTCTGAAACATATTTTGGGTATCGGCGATTCGCTTCGCGGGCGGCTTCTTTTGTTCGATGCGCTATCGATGGAATTCACCGAAGTGAAAATCGCCCGAAATCCGGAGTGCCGGATTTGCGTCAAGAGAGAACCGCTTTCGAGTTTTGAGAGAGGCGGGAATGAATGCGCGGCCAGATGAGCAGCGTTAAAAGTGGTGCGGAAGTCCGCAAAGTGGACGAACCGCAAAGTCTTTCTGGGCGCGATGGGACTGAAACTTTCCGTGGAGCAGAAAAAACAGGCTTCGTGAGCGCCTTTCCTTTCCATCTTCGGCGTAAACGAATCGTGCCATTTCTTCATTGCCTCATTTCCACCGACGTTAAGGAAAGAGCTGTTTTCCAGGAAAATTACTGTCATCTTCATGCTCCCAAAACCCTTCTTCAGTCTTGGCGAGCGTTTGCCAGCTCTTGCCATCGAAGTGATACCGAATATAGGAAACCGTGAACTTTGGGTCTGAATCTGTGCTTTTCGCGAAATCCGGACGGCAAGCGACCTTGAACACGTCAAGTGTCGATTGATTCGATGAGATTTCGGCCCTCCAATGCGTCTTTAGGGATTTCATGAGATGAACTTGCTCTTTTCCGCTCGAGTTTTCGGCCATTACCCAGTGCAAGTGTCCGTCCATCACTTGAAACAGCTGAGTCATGATGCCGTTGTAAGACCCAAAACCGATACTCTCATCGCCACTTATAAAATAAATGGGACCACCCGACCAGTTACCAACAACTCTTGAAAGCCGCCGATCCCGTCCTGAGATTCGAAAAGACTTTAGGACTCTTTCGTCTTGATCCACAATGCGAAGCGAAGGACCGAGAAGTACAATTCTGCCCTTGATGCCATTCTCTGACTCCGAAAGCGGAAATGACGAAGCCTCCTCTTGCCGTGCCGCCAGCATCTGCTCTTTGTCCGGCGTGACACTTCGAGCGGTAATCGCCGGAGTTGAAGCGCAAGCGGACAACGAAATTAGGGCTATAATTAGGGTTAGCTTTTTTGCGGAAGGGCTAGTCATTGTGGCTCTCATAATGGCGAAGACGAACAAGGAATTTCGAGGGCGGTTCAATAATAACCCCCTTAAACGGAGATAGAGGGAGTAAATGCTTTCGATCACCGGTCACAATGACGTCGCAACCACCGATCAAGGCGAGCTCCAGTACTAAGTTATCACCGGGATGGGAAATGGAATGGATATTCCCTTGAGGGACTAAAACCGAGGATACATCCGTGAAGTCATCGAGAAACGCATCAACAAGTCGAGGATTAAGAGCCAGCTTACCAAGGAGATTTCGACGGACCTCCGAAAGGATATTTGGACCAGTGACGACATGAAACTCCCTGTTCAGAGCCCGCTCAAGAACCTCTAATGGCTTTCCGCCAAAGGCGATGGCCGAAATTAAAACATTTGCGTCAATGCAAGCTGAGACTTTTCGCAAGAACTCAATCCTCGAAGGGGCCGCCAAAATCCTTGGGCGTTAGTTTCTTTGCTTTGGCGGACTTTCTTCCTGCGGCAGCAAGTCTGTGAAGGCTGCGCTGGGCAGTGTACTGTCGAAACGCCTCTCGCAGAAGTTCACTGATTGTGCGGTGTTCCTCTTTGGCGACTCTTCCAATTTCTTTTCCCATAGCTTCCGGGAGCGATATTGTTATTGTTTTAGCGGAAGGCATATTCAATTCTCCTAGTAAATCGGGTAAGAACAATTCTTATTTTATCTTACCTGCATTCAATTCAAAAATCCAGGGTGTTCCTCCTTCCAACCCGGTGTTCGACCAGTGTTCAGCCTGGTTTTTTCAATATGTGGTAATTGAAGGAGTTTTTAAAGTGGTGCGAGGAGGGGGAGTCGAACCCCCACGCTTTTAAGGGCGCCAGACCCTGAATCTGGTGCGTCTGCCAGTTCCGCCATCCTCGCGTCTCACTTTGGTTAGCACGATCCCGCCGGAAATGTAAATTCCCAAGCCAAGGGCCCTCCGGTAAGCTCTCGGTATGAGGGGGAGTCCAAAAAATACGGCGAAAAAAAGTAAAAGCAGAAGCCGGGCGGCTAAAAAGGCCGAAAAATTCCAGCAAATGCAGAAAGAGGCTGCCCGGCCATCGGTTTGGATGGACCCGCGCAAGGAACCCGTGAACTTGAGGCGTCAGCCGAAGAAAAACCCGTGGAAAACGGGTGGGCATGGTGGCCCTTTCGGACGTCCCGAAAAAAATCGTCCCCGAGGTTCTCCAACACCCGGCCGCGCGATCGGCGTTCTCGTTCAAGGAGAAGTGCAAAAAAATCCGCGCGGATTCGCGTTTCTTTTGCACAGGCCGGCAGATATTTTTATCCCTGGGGAATTCGCCGCGAAGCTCATTACGGGCGACGCCGTCAAGGCGTGGGTTCATCCCAAGACGAAAGAGGTGCTGCGCCTCGAGATCACGAAGCGCGCGCTGAAACAATTCATCGGTACGTACGGCGCCGGATTCGGAAACCGCGTCGTTACGCTCGAAGATCGCGGTATGCGCGAAACCGTTTACGTTCGCGAGCGCCCGAATCTTGAGGGGCTGCGAACCGGCGATAAGGTTCTCGCCGAGATCACGAAATACGAGCCCCAGCTCGAGGGCCGCATCCTGCGCGCGTTCGGCGCGAAACTCGCGCCGAAGCTCGACACGTTTTCGGTCGTCGTGCGTTCGCAGTGGCCGCAGGAATTCTCGGCGGCCGCGATCGAAGAGGCCGAAAAACTCTCGGAAGCGATCCAGCGCGAGGCAGAGGCGGCGGGCTATCCGGGCCGCAAGGATCTGCGCTCGAAGCCCTTCGTCACGATCGACGGCGCCGACGCGCGCGATTTCGACGACGCGATTCTCGTCGAGAAAACCGGCTCGGGGTTTGCGCTCTATGTCGCCATCGCGGACGTCGCCGAGTTCGTGCGTCCGGGCACGAAGCTCGACGCAGAGGCGTACGCGCGCGCGACGAGCGTGTATTTTCCGGAGTGGGTGATCCCGATGCTGCCCGAGGCGCTCAGCAACGGCGCCTGCAGCCTGCGTCCGGATGAAGACAAGCTGACGCTCACCTGCGAGATGCATTTCGCGCCGGACGGAAAGAAGCGGCAGGCGAAAATTTACGAATCCGTCATCCGTTCCAAACGCCGTTGCATCTACGAGGACGTGCAGAAAGAATACGAGTCGGGAGCCCCCGGCTGGAAGGATGCGTACGAGCTCTTTCGCCGCATCCGCGAGAAGCGCTACAGGCGCGGGGCGCTGGATCTCGACCTTCCAGAGGCCAAGGTCGTGCTCGACTCCGACGCAAACACGATCGACATCCGAAAACTGGAACGCGTCGATTCGCACAAGCTCATCGAAGAGTTCATGATCGCGGCCAATGAATCGGTCACCGAGATCATGGAGCTCGAGGACTGGCCTTTCGTCTACCGCGTGCACGAACCTCCAAAACCGGAAGCGCTTGAGCGGTTCGAGCGCTTCGCGATGGCGCTGGGGCTTAAGCCGCGCTTCGGCGAGGGCGACGACCCGCGCGTGATCGCCGCGTTCATCGACTCGATTCGCGAGCGTCCGTACTCGAACACGCTGCATTACCTGCTGCTGCGCTCGCTCAAACAGGCCCGTTACGAGCCGGTGAATCTCTATCACTTCGGGCTTGCGTCGAAGGCTTATACGCATTTCACTTCGCCGATCCGCCGCTATCCCGACACGATGGTGCATCGGATTCTCAAAAAATACGTGCGGCGCCAGAAGATCGAAGGCCCCGAAGCCGCCGTGTTCGACGAATATCTCGCCGAAGCCTGCGACCATTGCTCCAAGCAAGAGCGCAAGGCCGAGCAACTCGATCGCGCGGTCGTCAAAATCAAAAAAGCGCGTTTCATGGAGAAACACCTTGGCGAAAGTTTCGATGCCAATGTTACGAACGTGAGCGAGGCGGGCGTCTTCGTAGAGCTCGAAAAGTGGTTTGTCGAAGGTCTTGTTCCCGTCGACGAGCTCGGCAGCGACTACTTTGAATACGTCGAAGAAAGGCTTATGCTCAAGGGCAAGCGCTCGGGACGAAAATTCAGGATCGGGGATCCGATCCGCGTGACCGTGATGCGCGTCGACATCGACAACGGCTTCGTTGATTTCACGCTCGACGACGAACAAGCGCCGCACGGCATGCGGCGCCATGGAGGAGATTAGCGCCGCGCGAATTGCGGCGCCAACGAGCAAATGCAGATTTTCAAAACGGGCAGGCAAGTCACGCAGGTGGTGAAAAACATGCAACGCCTGCGCGTGATCCTCGGTACGTTCGGCCGGCACGGGTTCGATGAATTTCTCGCCCGCATGGACCTGCAGCGCTATATGCCATCCACCTCGCGAGCCGAAGGCGTGGAGAATCTGACGGTCGCCGAGCGTCTTCGTATGGCCGCCGAGTCTCTCGGCCCCACGTTCGTCAAGCTTGGTCAGGCACTCGCGAATCGTCCCGACATGGTCCCCGAGAACTTCGTCGAGGAGTTCAAGAAGCTTCAAGACAACGTCGCGCCGTTGCCATTTGAAGTGATTCGCGCGGTCGTCGAGACTGAACTCGGCGCAAGCATCGAAGATCGCTTCGCGTCTTTCGGCTCGACGCCGCTTGCCAGCGCCAGCATCGCGCAGGTTCACGAGGCAAGACTCAAATCGGGCGAAGATGTCGTGATTAAGGTTCAGCGCCCCGACATCGAAAAAACCATCCGCAACGACGTTTCCGTGCTGATGTTCCTCGCCCAGCTCATGGAAAAGTACATGCCCGAGACCCGAATCATCGGGCCGGTGCGGCTCGCCGAGGAATTCTTCACCACGCTTAATTACGAGCTCGACTTCGCGGTCGAAGCGAACACGACGCAGAAGGTGGCCGAGAATTTCAAGGATAACCCTCATGTCGTGATTCCCAAGGTCTATCGCGAATACAGCTCCCACCGCCTGCTGACGCTGGAACACCTTCGCGGAGTGCGCATCACGGAAGTTCAGAGGCTGCATGAGATGGGCATCAATCCAACTGAGCTCGTCGATATCGGCGCGCGCGCGTTCTTCAAGATGCTCATGCAGGACGGACTTTTTCACGGCGACCTGCACGGCGGAAATCTTTTCGCGCTAAAAGACCTCGAGACGGGCCAAGCCAAGGTCGGCGTCATCGATTTCGGCATCGTCGGCCGTTTAAGTCCATCCGCGCGCGATGCGCTTTCCCGAATCGTGCTGGCTCTCGTGACCGAGGATTACGAGAATCTCTGTTACGAATACGCCGAACTGGGCTCGATCAGCGCGGGTGTCGATTTCGAGGCGTTTCAGCGCGAGGTGAGAAATTCGCTTTCGCCCTACATGGGTCTTTCGCTCAAAGACGTCAACGCCGGACAAGTACTCATTAACAGCACGCGGATCGCGCTGCGATACAACATCCGCATACCCGGCGATTGGATGATCGTTTTCAAGGCGATCTTCTCGCTTGAAGGTTTAGGACGGCAACTCGACGCGGACTTCGATTTCCTGTCTCTAGGCGGAGAGCTCGTGAAGGACGTGGCAAAGGAACGATTTTCCCTTGAGCGCATCACCAAGGACATCGGCTGGCTCGCGCGCGACGTCGGGGCGCTCATCCAGGTCGCTCCGCGGCAGATCCGCTGGATGTTTCGCAAGTTCAACAGCAACGACTTCGCGTTCGAGATTCAGCTCAAGGACATGGAGGTCTTGCGTAGGCAGATCGAGCGCAGTTTTCGCGGACTTAGCTTATCGGCGCTCTCCGCGTCGTTTTTCATCGCTTCCGCGATCTGCACGCACATCCCATCGGAACAGACGTGGCAAGGATATCCTGTTCCAGCGATTGTATTTTTTGCCTTAGGACTTTCGGGTTTTGCCAGCTTAATGCTCAAGGGCTGGAAGTGAATTCTTTTTTAATGAAAAAGCCCGGCAGGCTTGCGCCTGCCGGGTGTTTTTTTCACGTTAGTTGCTTCTACGACGCGCGCCGCTTACGCGGCGGTCCTCCGAAGGCTTGCGAGCAAAGCTCGCTACGCCTTCTCGGACATCCGCGTCGCATTAAAACGTGACGTCGGTCACGTTTTAATGCGCTCGCGCTACTCCAGCAACTTCAACGCCATCTTGCTGGCCATATTGGCTTGAGCGAGCACCGAGGTGCCGGCTTGCAAGAGGATGTTGTTGCGCGTGAGTTCAGCGGTTTCCTCGGCAACGTCAACGTCGCGGATTCGCGAATTCGCGGACGAGAGGTTTTCGTCGGAGATCGCCAAGTTGTTGATCGTCGACTGGAGACGGTTCTGCATGGCGCCGAGGTCGGCTCGAATCGAGTTGACCCGGATGAGGCCTTCGTCGAGGACCGCGAGTGACGTTTGCGCTCCGAGCTTCGTCGCCACCGCCTCGCCGCCGAGTTTCAGGCTCGCAAGCGAAGCGTTCGCATTTTCGCCGTTGAACACGATTCGGTCCAGCAACGGGTTGTTTCGCGTTCCGACCTGAAACTCAAGGATGCCGGCTTCGCCGTTCAAGAGCTTCGTCCCGTTGAACTCGGTCGAACTCGCGATTCGATCGACCTCGTCCTTCAGGCTCTGATATTCGCGGTCGACGAACTTGCGTTCCGTGTCGCCGATCGTATCCGATGCCGCTTGAACCGCCAGTTCGCGCAAACGAACCAGGATGTTGCTGATTTCGTTCAACCCGCCTTCCGAAACCTGAACCAGGCTGATGCCGTCTTGCGCGTTTCGTTTGGCTTGCCTCAGGCCTCTCACTTGCGCGATGAGGTTTTCTGAAATCGCCAAACCGGCCGCGTCGTCGCCGGCTCTCGTGATTCTTGATCCAGATCCCAACTTCTCAAGGCTCTTGTCGAACGCTTTGCGTGTGTTGGTCAGGGTGCGTAGTGCATTGATCGCTGATGTATTCGTTACAATTCTAAAGCCCATTTTCAGCCTCCATTCGTGCTCCTATCGTCCCTGACAAGGATCGCTTCGTATCCTTACGAAGCGTGGGCATCCATGCCCAAAAGTTATGATCAGGGCCGGAACGCGCAACCATGCGCGCTCCGGCAAACCGATCCCAGGAAACAGACCAGGCAATGTGGCCTTGCCGCGGCCATGCGGCTTGGCTCGCCTGTCCAGACCAACACCTTTCGGTGGGTCTAGCTTTTCAGAGCCGGGCGCCGACTGGAGCGCGCCCGCGACTCAAAACTTTCTCAACCTCAGCCCGTGCTCTTGAGCAGGCTCAACGCATTCGAGATCGACTGGTTGGCTTGCGCAAGAACCGCCGTACCCGCCTGCATCAGGATGTTGTTCTTCGTCAGCTCGGCGGTTTCCGCCGCGACATCGGTGTCGCGGATTCGGCTGTTGGCGGAACTCATGTTCTCGACGCTGATCGCGAGGTTGTTGATGATCGACTGCAGACGGTTCTGCATCGCACCGAAATCCGCGCGAATCGACGAAACCGAAATGATCGCGCTGTCGAGCGCGCCCAGCGCGTTTTGCGCTCCGGCTTTATCCGAGACGTTCGTCAAATTGATTCCTAGAGCGACCGTATTCACGTCCGCGCTCGACGAATCGAAGAAGGTGATGCGGTCGACGTTCGGATTGTTCTTCGTGCCGACCTGAATCTCGAAGGTGCTTCCCGACCCGTTGAGCAATGGGATCTTGTTGAACTCGGTGGCGTTCGCGATTCGGTCTACTTCGGCCAGAAGCGCGTCGTATTCCGAGTTGAGAAATTTGCGCTCGGTCGGCCCGACCGTGTCGGAAGCCGCCTGCACCGCAAGCTCGCGCAGCCGAATCATGATGTTGCTGATTTCCTGGAGGCCGCCTTCCGCCACCTGCACGAGACTGACGCCGTCCTGCGCGTTTCGCTCGGCCTGTTGCAAACCGCGGATCTGCGCTCTCAAGTTTTCAGAGATCGCGAGTCCAGCGGCGTCTTCGCCGGCTCGGTTGATGCGCGAACCAGACGACAGGTGTTCCAAGCTCTTGTCGAGGTTCTGGCGCGTGAGTCGCAAATGCCTTTGCGAGTTCATCGCCGCGATATTCGTATTTATGCGAAGACCCATAATCTTCCTCCTTGAAAAAACGCGGATCTCATTCCATTGAGATTCGGTTTAGGCGGGAGACTTTTCCGTGAGTCCTCTCGCCTTACACCCTACCTATCGGCGCATCCGTTTTTGCCTTTAGTAAAAAACATGCGTCCGTCTGACACACACGCGACTTGCAGGGCAAAAACTGCCAAAAGGTTGCCAAAAGGTGGCTGCTAACTAATGGCAAGGCGGCGCGTCAAAAAAGTGGACGCGTATCTCATAAGGAAGTCCGTGATATTCTTGGATCATGATCGAGGCATGCACGCCGGAGCGGCTTTTGGAGTGGTGGAATTTTTTGGATCGGGCCTTCGGATACGAGCCTCCGCAGAGCTACCGGGTCGATTTTGCCCCTTTATTCGAGTTCGAGGCGCTGCCTTCATCTCGGCTTTTGATCGTGGATGGAAAGATTGCGTCTTCGGCGGCGCTTCATCCGGCAACCGTTTTGACCGCTGCGGGGCCTGTGCGATTCGGAGTGATCGGCGCGGTCGCGACCGAGGAAGTACAGCGTGGGCGCGGATATTCGAATCGCGTGCTGTTGGAAATCGAGAAGGCGGCAGGCGAACTTCGTCTCGATGTTTTGATTCTTTGGAGCGATAAGGCGGAGTTCTACGAAAAGATGGGTTTTCACGCGGCAGGAAAACAGGAAATTTATTCCCTCGATAACCTTCCGGGTTTCACGCAAGGCGCGCGAACGCTTCGTCCAATCGGTGGTGCTCGCGAGGGCTGGACCCTGAACGCAGTGCGCTCTCTATATACTATGCATCGTCTGCGCTCGGAACGGACGGATCGTTACTGGAATGCACTGGCGAAGATCACAAGCTGCCGTCGGATGGAGTGGGTCGGAAAGGATGGCCTCGTGAACGCGTACCTTGGATTTCACCGCGGGCGCGACATGCAGAACATCATTCACGAGTGGGGCGGTGAGGCCCGCGCGCTCCACGCGCTCGTGCTCGCGGCACTCGAAAATAACCCAGCGCTGCTTTGGCTAACCTGTCCCGCACTGGAAGACCCGATCCGCGCGCTTCTTCCTCGCGGCGAATCACCGGTGCTTGAAGGTCAACTTGCGCTCGTCAAACCGCTGCGCACCCTTCCTGCCGGCGCGTTTGATTCCTTTTGGTTTTGGGGATTGGATTCGCTTTAAAGCTTTTTCGCCAAAACTTTATCGCGCATCTCGCGCTTGAACGCGCGGAATTTTTCGACAAGCGCTTTGTCGCGCTCGATCCCGCCGGAGGCGAGAATCTGCGCCGCGAGCAAGCCTGCATTGTACGCGCCATTCAAGGCGACACACGCGACAGGTACCCCGCGAGGCATTTGTACGATCGAGTGCAACGCGTCTTCGCCGTGCAAAGGAACATTGGCGATCGGCACGCCGATCACCGGAAGTTCAGTCGCCGCGGCGACGAATCCCGGCAGGTGCGCGGCGCCGCCAGCACCGGCGATGATGACGCGCACCCCACGTCCGGCAGCCGCCCGCGCGTACTCCAGCGTTTCATCCGGCGTGCGATGCGCCGACAAAATGCGCATCTCAAATGAAATGCCGAACGAACTGAGCGCCTCTCCGGCGTCCTTCATGATGGGAAGATCCGAATCGCTTCCCATCAAAACCGCAACCTGAGCGTCGGCCGAGCGCCGGTGCGGTGTTTTTTCGACGGTCATCGCTATCTCCCCGTGCTTCCGAAGCCGCTCGCCGCCCGTGAGGTCACGTCAAGTTCGGAAACTTCCTCGACCGCGCACAAGTTCACCGGCAGTACCAGCATCTGAGCGATTTTATCTCCCTTGCGGATTTCAAACGGCTCATCTCGAAGATTGACCAAAATCACCTGCACTTCGCCCCGATATCCGGCGTCGACGACGCCGCCCAGAGTGCGAATGCCCTTTGCCCCCATCGAGCTGCGGTCGCAAATCAAGCCCACAAATCCCTGTGGAACGGCCATCGCGATCCCGGTCGATACGCGAACCGGCTCGCGCGACGAAAGTCTGCAATCCGTGACGCTGAAAAGATCCAATCCCGCATCGCCGGCATGGGAACGGCCCGGGGGGGTGGCGTCTGAGCGGAGTCTTTTGATTTCCAAGATGGAGTTCATGGAGTGGCCCTTCGATTCAAAACTACCGGCTCCCATTTAAAAAGGGAATAGGGGATAATGGGAGCAGGAGCGAAAATTGAGCGCCAGAACCATCCTGATCTCCGGAGCCAGCGGATTCGTGGGGTCGAACCTCGTGAACTACTTGCGCAAGCGCCATAAAGTCATTGCGGCCTTCAACAGATCCGTTCTCCCGTTCCCTGGTGTTTCACACACCATGTTCTCGCTCACCGACCGCAACTACATGAAGCGCGTCTTCATGCTGTTCAAGCCAGACGTCATGATTTACTGCGCTGGCATTACCGATCTTGTGGATTGCGCTAAACGTCCGCAAACGGCGGAAGCCGTGAATACCATGGGCGCGGTCGCGCTCTCGCAGGCCGCCGACACGGTTCCGCATCGGCTGATTTATCTTTCGTCGGCCTACGTCTACGACGGAAAAAAAGGAAATTTCAGCGAACAAGACGTCGTACTCCCGGAAACGCAGTTCGGAAAAGGAAAACTCGCCGGAGAGAACTTCATCCGCGCCAAAATTTCGATGTACACGATCTTCCGGTTTTCGCCGCTCATCGGGTCGGGAAGCATCTATCATCCGAGCGTGGTCGATCAAATTCGCATGAAGCTCCAACGCGGAGAGCAGATCGAGCTTCCCCAAAACGAGGTGCATTCGTTTCTGGCGCTTGAGGCCGCGATGCAGTCGATCGAGTGGGCTGCGACCCAGGAGTCCCGCAATGCGACTTACAATTTAGGCGGCCTGACGAAGCTTAGCTGGTACGATTTTGGCGTTGCTCTGGCCGAAAGACTCGGATTCGATCCGAGACTCGTCGTACCCGGCAAAGGTCAGATGGAAAGCGGCGGGGATTTTTCGCTGAACGGAACCGAGCTGATTCGAGAATCAGAGATCCAGCCCTTTTTCTTGGAGAAGAGCCTTGATCTGTTTCAGCAGCAGCTGGTTCGATGAGTCTTTCTTCACCGCGCGTGAAGCTTTCACGAACTCGATGAAGTAGAATTTCGCGAGCCGGTCGATCGACACCTTCTCTCCCTGAAACGTCCAGCTCACGTCGAGAAACTGGCCGAGCTGCGCGATGAGGTCACGCGATTTCTCCTGCGAGGCCGAAGCCGGGCGCGTGTTCGAATCCACCGTCATGCCGGCCGGCGCGTGCTGATTGAACGAAACGTTGATGATTCCATGCGCGGTGTTCGCGAAAACGAGCTTCACGTTATTGCGAAAAATCATGAAATCGGCCGGAGTATTCGTGATCCCGTAGATCTTCGCCTCGCTGTACTTGGCGCCGGCTTCCGAAAACGTGTTGAAAGCCCGCGCGTACGCGGTGAAAAGATCGCGAAGATCCTCGAGCAACGAGAGCGCGCTTTCCTCGACGAGTTGTTTGGGATCGAGCTGGCTAAGCGAGTTGAAGACGTTGGCGGCTTCCGGGTCGATTTCGTTTTTCGCGAGCTCGGCTACCCATCCAAGATCCGAGGTCATGATATTCGTATGCGTCGCCATCGCGCAATCCCCCCGCTTCAAAACAGACGACCCACGCAGGTCTGAGGAGTCAATATGAACCCAAGGTTAAACGTGGGCGCCGTAATTAGCTGCTTTAGGCTTCCTGGTTTTACAGGCTTGCTCACCACAGCCAGGGACAGCCCCCTTGGTCATTGACTTGTAGGTTCAATTTAACAAGTCCTCAGAACCCACAGGGTCTGGCTTGATTATACCGAATTGGCGAGGCGTGCGAAGTATTTTTACTTCAATTGACACTCATTTTCCCGAGTGGAATACTTTTGGCATGGGCAAAAAGCTCTTGGTTGCGGATGACAGCGTAACCATTCAAAAAGTCATCAAACTTGCCCTGGCCTCCGAAGGGTATGATATTTTAGCCGTTTCTGATGGTAAGGAGGCGACGCGGGCGATTCAGGAAGAGCGCCCCGACATCGTGCTCATCGACATCGCGTTGCCTGGATCTGATGCGTTCGCCGTCAAGCGCGCGGCCGACGAGGATCCCTCGTTTTCCGGCACGGCGTTCGTGCTGATGGTGAGCGCGTTCGAGCGTCTGGATGAAAAAAAAATTTCCGAGGCGGTATTTCACGGGCGACTGATTAAGCCTTTCGATCCAGGGCATCTGCGCAAGATCGTTTCGCAAGCTCTGGGAGCCGCAACGGACGCGCCTCAGGGGCGCGAAAATGTCTCACCCGATGTGCGCAAAGAAGCGGAATCCTCGCCGCCTTCCGTGGAAGAGGGCGTCGATCTGCCGCCGATGGAGCCGCCAGATGAAGAAGTCATTCCTGCCCTTATTACGAAAGATTCCATTGCGTTGACGGGGCTTCTTCCCATTGAGCCGCCTCCCGCCGCGCCCCCGGCCGATCTAGGCTTCGCGCCGCTTGACCTCAACGAGGATGAAACCGGCGAAGCCGAAACGCTCCGCGAGCGCGAACTTGAAAACGACATCAAGGGCCTTACGGAATCCACGATCAAGATGTCGGGCTTGGACGAATTCGAATGGAATCTCGACGATTCGAAGAAAATGAAATCGTCGCCTTACTCGCCGCCGTCCGCGGAACAAAAAACCGAGCGGAAACCGGAAGCGCCAAAAACCCGCGCTCCACTCGTGACGGTTCCTTCGCGTCCCATCGATGACGGCGGAAGCGCGTTCCTGTCGATGGGTTTTGTGGCGAAGCAGCCGCCTTCATTGCCGCCGCAAGAAAGCGCGACGACCGCTGAGCCAGGGTTCGCGGGTCTGGGCGGCGCGAGTCTGCTGACGCGAGCCGAAGTCGAGGCTATTATCCAAAAAGAAGCCACGGCGCTGGTCGAAAAGCTCGCGCGCGAAGCGGTTCCACGGATCGCCGAAACCGTCATCCGCAAAGAGATTGAACGGATTCTCACCGAAAACTGATTCTTTGCGTTGCAGGCCGGGCAGCGTTTTCAAGGCTGATCCAGCGTCACCAGCTTTGGCGCGAACGAGTCCGCGCTGGGGGCTTCGGCAACCAGTTTTCCTTCCCCATCGAGATCCACGATCCTTAACGTGACGGCGTTTCCAGCGTCGTCGTGAGTGCGAAGCTCCGGGTACCGATCAAGCTTCGCCATGCGCTTCCAGGTTTGGCGCAGCTCGAAGATTTGCCCTCTCGAGAGTTTTTCAATCCACGAGAGCGTTTTTTCGCAAAACGCGCGCGCCAGCTCCAATCGAAGTTCGGACGAAACCGGCGTGACCGATAACGCAGCCGCGGGGCGTCCGTCTTCAAGCTCGGGGGATTCGGCGAGGTTTAGTCCGATTCCGATGACCGCGCCCGTCGCCTTGCCGCCGCTGAAACGGGTTTCGCAAAGAATTCCTCCGAGCTTCGCGCCGCCTTGAGGGCCGTCGAGCAAAACGTCGTTGGGCCATTTGAGCCTGAGATTCTCGAGCGAGCTTGGCCTCGCGATGCCAACGCACACGCTCTGGAGCGCTTCGATGGCCGCGACGCCCGCCGCGAGCGGGAGCCATGTGAGATTCCGCGGCGGAGGAAGGGTCGCGAGAGAAAGAAGCAGATTCACTCCGGGTGCGCCTCCTTCCCATTTTCGTCCCTGACGCCCGCGTCCGCGGGTTTGCGTACGCCCGAGAACCGCGATGGCCGCGTATTCGCGGCCTCCAGGCGCGAGCTTGGTCCATTCGGCCCAAGCCTCGTCGTTCGTGGATGCGCACTCGTCGAGTTCGATGAATTTCAGCTGCGTCATGGTTTCCAGTCGAGGAGCATCGAGAGATCGGCCGCTGGAGCGGAGTGCGTGATCGCTCCCATGGAGATATAATCGACGCCGGTTTCGGCGAACGCGCGCGCGTTCGCGAGCGTGATGCCACCCGACGCTTCGAGCTCGACTGAGCTCCCAAAGAGCTCGACGGTTCTGCGCACGTCTTCCACTTTGAAGTTATCGAGCAGGATTCGGTTGGGTCGCGCCATCATCGCGTATTTGAGCTCGGTGAAGTCGCGCGCTTCGATCTCGACGAACGAAGCTTCAGCGCGATACTTCTCGATTCCGGCGACGATCGCTTGGATGGAGGCGGCGGCACTCAGATGATTTTCTTTCACGAGGATGGATTCGGAAAGAGAACGCCGGTGAGGATGCGCGCCGCCCGTGATCGCGGAGTAAATATCAAGGCGGCGGTGGCCCGGTGCCGTTTTGCGGGTGTGAAGTAATTTGCACCCTGTCCCCGCCAGCGTATCGATCGCGCTTCGCGTGTGCATTGCGATTCCGCACATGCGCATGAGAAAATTCAGAATCGTGCGCTCCAGCCGCAGCAGATCGGAAGCAGCGCCCTCAAGGATGATCCACGGCGCATTCGCCGAAAGGCTCTGGCCTTCCTCGGCGAGCTTGAATGGGCGCAGCCGGTTTGCCGAGCCGGCAAGAGAGAGAATCGTCGGAACGAGAGGATAACCGCACGCGATGGTTTTGCTTTTCGCGAGGATCGTGGCGCGGACTTGTTTCGCGGAAGGAGAATCGAGGTTGCAGGCCAAGGTCGTGAGATCGCGATTGACGCCGTCTTCGCGAAGCGCGAGGCGGATCAATTCCTCCACTTCTTGATCCTGTAGGATAGACGCATTCTCTCGGGTATTCGTCACCGGAAAATCCTCGCTAAAAGTAGTAGTATGAGAGGCGGCAGAATGAAACAGGAACTTATCGCGATGGCGCTTCTCGCTTTTCTTTTCGCCTTTCTTTCCGTTGCTTCGCCGGTTTCGGCGTATGCCGAGAAGTCGCTGCCATCTTATCGGTACGTGCGGGCGGATTCCAAAAAGGGAACCCTGACCACGCGCCAGCGCGTCGTGGACGGGCAAGCGCAGACCGTCGTTTCTCTTCGGCAATTCTGTTTTGCGTTCGGTTGCCGTTACTTCTATCGGTGGCAGGAGTTCCGGGCGGTCATCCAGCCGCCCCCACGAAGCGCGCGAAGCCGCGTTGCCACGACGGGCGGAGCGATCGTGAGCTCGCTCACGGGCACGGCCCTTGCCGACGGAAATCTCATCGAGTTTCAGGGAGACGTCGTGAGCGACCGCCTGGAGGGCTATTTGCTGCCGATCGAGCTCGCCGCAAAGCTCGCCGTATCGCTCGAGCTCGGCCGCGTGGTCGAGGAGGGAGGCGAGAAAAAGCATCCGGGTGCTCCTGCCGCGACTTCCGTGATTCCGACGGTTGCGCCGGCAGCTACTCCCGCGGCTACTTCCGGCGCACCTTCTTCCATGAGCCCCGCCAATGGAAATCCGAAAGAACCGGGGCTTAGCCCAGAGGTCAAGCGGATCGTCGTCGATCCGGGACATGGCGGCAATGACGTCGGCACGCGCGTCGGATCGCTGCTTGAAAAGGACATCGCGCTTTTCTACGCAATGAGGTTGCGCGACCGGTTTCGCAAAGAGATGCCTGATGTAGAAGTGTTTCTCACGCGCGAAGACGACTCTTACGTGAGCCTGCCGGATCGCGCGAAAATCGCGAATTCCAAGGATGCGTCGCTTTTTCTGAGTCTGCACGTGAATCACGCGCCCAACGAGGCAATCAGCGGAGCCGAAGCCTACATCCTCAATCCCAACGCCACCGACGACGACGCCAAACGCACGGCGCTTTTGGAAAACGACAGCTGGCTCAAATCACTTAAAGAGAAAGACGGCACGGGGGGCGACGTCATGAAAATTCTCGCCGACATGGAACAGACCCGTTACATCCAAAGCAGCGCGGTCGCCGCGGCCTACATCCAGCAGGAGCTTTCGGCGCTGGCGCTTCCCCATGGTCTCAAGAATCGAGGAGTGAAGCAGGCGATGTTCTTCGTGCTGTCCCAGGTCGCGATGCCCTCGGTTCTTATAGAAATGGGATTTCTTTCGAGTCCGGGGGATCGCGCTAGGCTCATGGATGTGGTATTCCGGGATCACTTCGTGAAGAAACTCGTCGCGTCGATCCGCCGTTATCGCGATCGGACGCGCGCATCCGAAAAGAAGGATTGAACATGGCCCGCGCCTACGACCGATCGTTATCTTCTCTTCGTCCGGTGAAAATCACACCGGACGTCAACGCGCACGCCGAAGGCTCGGTGATCGTCGAGTTCGGCCAAACGCGCGTGCTTTGCACGGCCACGATCGAGGATACGATTCCGCCGTGGCTTAAAGGCAAAGGGCAGGGCTGGATTACCGCGGAATACGGAATGCTTCCGCGCTCGACCCACACGCGCATGAAGCGTGAGCGGGATAAATTATCGGGACGCACGCACGAGATTCAGCGACTGGTCGGCCGGTCGTTTCGCACGTGTCTCGATCTCAAGCGCATCGGCGAACGGACGATCATCGTGGACTGCGACGTGTTGCAGGCCGACGGTGGAACGCGTACGGCGGCCATTACGGGCGGCTACGTCGCTCTGGCGCTCGCGATCAAGAAACTTCAGAAAACGCAGCGCTGGAACGAGTCGCCGCTCGTCGATCAGGTCGCGGCGGTGAGCGTTGGAATGAAAAACGGCGAAATTCTCGTTGATCTCGATTACATCGAGGATTCGAACTGCGACGTTGACATGAATTTCGTGATGACCGGGAAAGGCCTTTTCGTGGAAATTCAGGGTACGGCCGAGCACGCGCCGTTTTCCAAGTCCGACATGGACCGCATGACCGACGCCGCTACCTCCGCCCTCCAAGAACTCCACGCCATCCAAAATAAGGTGGCTGCTAACTAACGGCAAGGCGCTGCGTCATTTTATGCGTCGGTTTCGCCGTGAGCCTTTGCCCATTCACGATACTTCACTGAATATTTAAAATGAGTACGTCGAAGCGCGAAGCGGGTTGCCTCCAAGGTACGTAAATTTATGGGTTGGTTTAAAAATGACAGGTGTGATTCCAGATCGCTGAATTCTGGAACAAACGGGCTGGAAAAATGATGAATCGGAATTGAAAGGCGAGTTTGGCCCAATAATCCAGACAACGTACTGAACGAGTAATCTTCCACATAAGTGCAAATTCCCGCGCGGACCGGATTTTGAAAAAGATATCGAAATACGTTTCGATAGTACCGTTCATTGTCGATCAAACACGCAAAGTATCGGCTTCCGTAAATGTGGTTGATCGTCATTCGCTCAAAATTGATGGCGCGAGCCGATTCCGTCATGAATCGATTCATCGCAAGCGAAATGTTAAGTTTTGGAAAGCTCGCGATGAGATGAAAATGATTCGACATCATTACGAATGCGTGGATTTTTACTTCGAAGGCTGTTGATAGAAAATGAAGGTAATCGTTGTAGATATTCCACAACGTCTCAGGCTCGAGGCCTAAGTAAGCCCCGTTATTTGATCTCGCAGTGATGTGGTAGGGATGATTTGGACTCTGGACTAATTTTTTTCTCGCCATGCCATGGGTAATGAACGTTTCGTGCCATGACGCACCGCCTTGCCGTTAGTTAGCAGCCACCTTATGGAAATAGAAATGAGGCCTCGACGTTCAGTCGAGACCTCATTTCCTGCTGCACCTTCACCGCGCGTTGCGAGCGCGCGATTTCGGCCGTCAGAGCTGCTTGCGCTTTTCCACTGGCGCCGCTTCCACACCCACGCATCCACCCTCTATGAGCACCCCAGATTCCCGTTTGAAGCGGGTCTCCGGGGTGCCCGGAGGTGGGTGGGTACAGCTCTGTTGCACCTCAGAAACGTTTCAGCGTTTCTTCAGGCAACTTTCTGAGCGCGCAACCATTTCTGGTAGTGCTCAAACTTCTTCTCGTAATCCGAAACCGGTTCCCCCGTTTTCTTGATCAGTCCAAATTTGTATTGATTAAAATGTTCGTCGCAGAACGAATAGCGCTTGGGTTCGCTCTTGCAGCCCCAGGCCGCGCATCCGACTTTGCCGCCGACGTTTCCGCCCTTGGAGGGGCTCTCGAAATGCGGCTTATGATCAGCCGGCCGCGATGTGAATTCGCCGGGTTTCTTCATTTCTGGCTTTTGATCGCCGCCTTGTTTGCTCATCGTTGATTCCCTCCGTACACAGACCTTATCGGAGCGCGTCGTTAAAACTTTAGTAAAATAGTCAGATATACAAATCCACACTCTATTTCCTGGATGAACGATCGTCGCGCGCAGCGTTCTTCGGGTGGAAAAATTTGCCGCTCCGCATCCTGGAAAAAGCCATATTCTGGCTTTTGCATTGCGGCCCATCGGGCTACACGAGTTTTTTGCTCCCGCAAAAATTTGCCCTTTTCGGAATCGTTGTTAGACTTTTTCAATCCATTCAATTTCTTGAAGTGGTCGTTCCAGGAGGGACTTATGAAATGCAAGACAGGGATGTACGCAGTCGTTCTTTTCTTAGGCGGTCTCGTGATGGCGGGACCGGCATTCGCGCACGGCGGAAAAACCGGCGTTGATGGTCAATTTTTCGTTCACATCCGCGCAATCAATAAAATCCAACGCACTCAGCTCGCGAACATGGGCGTGAGTATCGAGAGTACGATGAGCGATTCCGTTTACGGAACCGTCTCGCCGCGCGTGATGGCGAGACTTCGTCGTTTCAACATTCCGGTGCTCGAAAGCTTTCCTCTGAGCCGCAACATCGGAATGGAGGAATTTCCTTCCGACGACTCGCGCTTTCACGATTACAAAGAGATGACGAAGGCGCTTGGCGATCTTGCGGCGGCATACCCGAACATTTTGAAAATGTTCAGCATCGGCAAGTCGCTCGAAAACCGCGATATCTGGTGCGTGCAGGTCAACTCCTCGGCGACTCGAGGCCGCATCGACGGTCGTAGAACGTTTTCGGCGAAGCCAGGGGCGGTCTTCATGGGAAATCACCACGCGCGCGAACACGTGAGTGCCGAGATTCCGTTCATGATTCTCGAGTTCATTGCGAAGAACTACGGTTCGGACCCCGCGATCACGAGGCTTGTCGACACGCGCGACATCTACTTTATTCCGATGGTGAATCCGGACGGAGCGGAGTTCGACATCACGGGTGGCAGTTATCATATGCACCGCAAGAACACGCGGCGCAATTCGGAGGGATCGGTCGGAGTCGATCTCAAC
Source organism: Deltaproteobacteria bacterium (assembly GCA_016186905.1). GTDB lineage: Bacteria > Bdellovibrionota > UBA1018 > UBA1018 > UBA923 > JACPKS01. The sequence goes on along the minus strand of JACPKS010000048.1, from coordinate 3,301 downwards.
CGCAACTACGGGTTTATGTGGGGAACCGGCGGATCGAGCAAGGATCCGTCGAGCGACGTCTACATGGGTCCGCGGCCGTTCAGCGAGCCCGAGACGCAGGCGATCAAGGCGTTCGTCGAGTCGCGGCCTAACGTGAAAGTGCTTTTGAGCTATCACACGTTCAGCGAGCTCATCCTCTATCCGTGGGGACATAAGTACGACGCGATCGACAATCAGAAAGACCGCGACACGTATACCGCGATGGCGCGCACGATGGCGAAGTGGAACGGGTACAAGCCCGAGCAGTCGAGCGAGCTCTATATCGCAAGCGGCGACACGACCGATTGGGCGTACGGAGCGCTTGGCATCTTCGCGTTCACTTTCGAGTTGAGCCCCAAGTCAATGTGGGAAGGCGGATTCTATCCCGGACAGAAGATCCTTGACCGCGTCTTCGCGGCGAATCTCAAGCCCGCGCTGTACATGATGGATCTCGCAGACAACCCCTATCGCGCGTTGAACCGCGCGCCGGGCGGGCGGATGGCTATGCTCGACGACGATGTGTTACAGTAAGCGTCCGAGAATTAGGAAGCCTAAAAGCCCCGGGGAGCGATCTCCGGGGCTTTTTTTTAGTGCGCCCGGCAGGGCGCACTTCTTGGTTGCAAGGGTGACAAATGGTTTCTGCAGTCAGGAATTGGGGGAAATCTTTTACCGTTGGCCGACTGCTTATTGTCGCGGTGTTGATGCTAGCTTCAATGGTGGCAGCGCCGAGCGAGTCGGAACGGGCTTCAAGCGGCGGGCTGCTCTGGTTCGGCCGGGATTTCGGCGCGGGGACGGCTCCGGATCGATTGTACGCGACGGGTGAATATGGATGGAAGCGCGACGCCGCGGGCGTCTCGGTTTACGGCGCGGTGACGGGTACGCTTGTCCATGCAAGCGCGAATGCACAATGGGATATCGCGGAATTCCTGCAGCTTAACTCGTACGCCGGACGTTCACAGTACTATCGTCTGTTCGCGGGAGGCGGGTTAACCGAGACGGCGAGCGCCGATCCCGCGCGATTTTCCAGACCAAGACTCCTGGACGAAAACCGCGGCCGTGCCGCGGGCCTTTGGGTGGCCGGTGCGAAGGCGAAATTTTTTTGGAGTACATTCAGTCTGCTTCCCGCGACGCTTGAGGGTGTTGTTTCGGTGGCGCGGCGGATTCAGTGGTTGGACTCTTCGATTTCCGGAAGCGCATTCTACGATCCCGTCGCGGCGGCGCTCGTAAGCCGGAATGAACGCTTCTGGGATATCTTTTTCTTTGGTGGCTGGCGTGTGAATCCAGAGGCGAAAAACTCGACAAGGATCGGGATTTTCTCTCAGCTTGCTTGGTTTGAGACGAATCGCGCGCGGCAGGTTCGCGTCGGTCCGGCTTTCCAATCGCGCGCGCAAGATTCGCCATGGGAGTGGTACGTTCAGGCACCCGTGCGTATCGCGGATCCTTACGATGACCGCGATGTAGGCGTGCTCGTTAACGTTTCGTATAAGGATTTATAGTCTTAGCGCTCTGAAGGAATCCAAAAAATATAAAACGTCCGCTCAAGTTTCGCGGGATCGCGCTCCTGCCACGCGAGTTTCCACATCGGCTGCCCTTCGGCGGATTTGCCTTTCGTGAGCCAGCGGCTCCATTTTTCCACGCGATAGGGCGGTGCCGCGGGAGAGATCGATGAAGCGCCTGGCGTTGCGTTTGTCGCCGCGGAGTTTCGCTCTTCAAACGCCTTCTTCACACGCTCAAGCGAAGCGTCTCCGGGAAGAAATATCGCGTGGCCAGGCTTCAAAGCCTCGTCGAGTTGCAACGGCTTGTGCACGCCAAAGACCGGGCGATGCAATGCGAGCTGCAGCAGCCCCCACTCCGACCAGATCGAGGGATCGAGGTCGTCGTAATGCAAAGTCGCGTCAGGGTGCTCGCCAGCGAACGCGCGCGCGTCGCGCATCTCGCGGAGCCCAAGCGGCGTGATGAACGCGCCCATGCCGAGAAGAAAAAACACCGCGCCCAATCCCAACACGCGAGTCTCGACCGAAAAAAGAAAAGCCGACGCGAAAATCAGAATCGAGGCGAAGCTGAAAAAAATCCAGTTCCAGCTCCACCAGTCGGGCAGCGGAAGAAAATGAAAAACGAGCACCATCGCGCAGATCAGCGCGGCGAGACCCAGCGCTCCGACGATCTGGAACGCGATTTTCGGGATATCGCGGTCGAACGACGCCACCGCGAAAATGAACAGCGCGCTCATCGCGGGAAGGTTGTAGTTCTGGCCTTTATACGTCCAGCTCGCCCAGAAAAAAATCGTTGGCAGCGCGAGGCTCAATCCAAGCAGCTGCAGCGGGCGCGCGGAGGCCGGCGCCTTCCACGCGCGCGCCAGCCCGAAGAAAAAAACCAGCGTCCAGGGAAGCGCGAAGTGCAGAAGCGGATTCACGACGTAATGCCAGGCGCGATTATTATTGGCCTTCATCACGTTTTCGCGCATGACGAAGGTCTCCCTGAAATTCGCGTAATCGCTCAGGAGCGCGGGAAGATACCCCGCGACGCAAACCGCGATGCCCGCAAGCGCGGCAAGCCACGAACCGGGCGACCGCGCCCTCCGAAGAAGAGTGCCGTTCAAAGCCCAGTAAACGATCGCGCCGGCGGCGATCAGCACGCTGTGCGCGGGGCTCTTCACCCATCCCGCGACGCCAGCCGCGAGCCAGAACCAGATGTCGGATTTAAATCCCGGTTCGTCCTCGAATTTATTTCCTAACGTCATCGCGGCCAACGCGTAAAACGCGCAAAGTTCAACTTCCATTTGGCTTGCCAAGGCATGCGAAAAGACGCCGACGTTGAGTGCTCCGATGAGTGCGAGCAGCACCGCGCGATCCTCGCGAAGGTATTCGCGGCCCAGGCGATAGAGCGCAAGCGCCACGACGACGGCAAAGAGCGCATTCATCCAAAGCCCAGCGATGAGTTTGTCGCCGAAGATCATCATTCCGATCCGCACGAGGACGTAATGGAGCGGGCCTTTAAAGTAGCTCGGCTCACCCGCAAGCGTCTGCGCAAACCAGCGCCCGTCGCGCGCCATTTCGATAGCTTGCGAAACGTAGACTTTTTCGTCGCCTGCCATCCGCAGCATCCGCAGATTGAGAAACGGAACCGTCGCGGCCAGCACCGCGAGGGTAAGATAGGCGCGCGAAGAAAGTTTATAGAGCAGTCGGATCATATTTTTGCCAAAAGGTGGCTGCCAAAAGGTGGCTGCTAACTAACGGCAAGGCGCCGCGTCATCAATCAATGCCTCTTTTATGACGCGGCGCCT
>JACPKS010000101.1 GCA_016186905.1 Deltaproteobacteria bacterium | reverse complement strand
GAGGCTCATCGACAATGTCCAAAGGTAAGATCCTCGTCCAGCTCAGCGGCTCGATTTCCGCGTACAAGGCCTGTTACGTCATCTCGCGCCTGGTGCAGTCTGATTTTGAAGTCCAGACGGCCGCGACGGCGAACGCTCTTCGCTTTGTCGGCGCGGCAACACTTGAAGGGCTTTCCGGCAAACCGGTTTTCAGCGACGCATACGAAACCGGACGGATGCTCGATCATATCCATCTTGCGAAGTGGGCGGATCTCGCGATTCTCTGCCCGGCGTCGGCGAATTCGATCAGCCGGCTCGCCTCGGGGCTTGCGGACAACGCTTTGGGTTCGCTCTTCCTCTCGTTCGATCCGTCGAAAAAACCTTATCTGATCGCGCCCGCGATGAACCAGGCGATGTTCTCCCATCCCGCGACCCAAGCAGCACTCTCAAGGCTTGAAAGCTGGAAAGTGCAAATCCTGCCGACAGATGAGGGCCCCCAGGCCTGCGGCGACGTGGGGTTAGGCAGGCTTCTCGATCCTGACCGGATTTTCGAGGAGATCGCGGGGCGTTTCCGGTGAAAGTCCTGGTCACTTCGGGCGCCACCCGCGAACCGATCGACAGCGTGCGCTTTATCTCGAACTTCAGCACGGGCAAGACTGGGGCCGCGATCGCGAGCTTTTTCGAATCGAACGGAGCAAGCGTTTCTTTTTTGCACGGCGAAGACTCTTTCGTGCCGGAAGGCCTGAAAGATGAGCGTGAGTTTTCATCGTTTGAAGATTTGAATGAAAAACTAAAGCGCCGCCTTTCTTCCTCGAAGTTCGATGCCGTCATACACGCCGCCGCCGTAAGCGACTACGCTCCGATTGAAACGGCAAGCGGGAAAATCGACTCTTCGCACGGCACGCTTACGCTCACCCTGAGACGTAATTTCAAAATCGTGGAGCGCCTGCGATCCTACGCCTCAAGCGGTCCCATGATCGTAGCCTTCAAACTCACGCACACCGATTCCGGCGCGAAACGCAAATACGCGATCTCCAGGCTTCTCGGCCATCCGGGCGTCGACGCCGTCGTTCACAATGATTACTCCGATATCGCCGATGGGATCAGAGCTTTCGATATTTATTTGAAGGCCGGAAGTTCCGCTCACTGCGAGTCGAGAGATGAACTGGCATCGGCACTTTTCAAGATCATTTCCAAGCGTATTGAAGGAGGGATCCCGTGATACTCGCGTTAGACGTAGGCAACAGCCATATCTACGGCGGCGTTTTTGAGGAAGGAATCGCGCCCGCGCTCAAACTTCAGTTCAGAAAAGGAACCCGCAGCTGCGGCTCATCCGATGAAATCGGCATTTTCCTTAAAACGGCGCTTCGCGAAAACGGATTCGAACCCGAAAATGTGCGTCAGATCGCGGTATGCTCGGTCGTTCCGGACGTCATCCATTCGCTGAGAGGCGCTTGCTCGAAATATTTCGGGATCAATCCGTTCATCCTGCAGTCAGGAGTGAAAACCGGACTCAAGATCAAGTACAAGAATCCCATTGAAGTCGGCGCGGACCGGATCGCCAGCGCGATCGCCGCGACTCACCACTATCCGGGGAAAAACCTCATTGTCGTCGACTATGGAACCGCGACGACTTTCTGCGCCATCAATTCCGACAAGGACTATCTCGGCGGGGTGATCATGCCGGGCTTTCGGATCTCGATGGAAGCGCTTGAGAGCGAGACAGCACGGCTTCCCTCGGTTGAAATCGTGGCACCTGAGGAGGTTGTGGCCCGATCGACCGTCGAGAGCATCCAGAGCGGGCTGTATTACGGCAATCTCTACGCTTTGAAGGGGATCACCGACCGGATCAAACGCGATCACTTCGCAGCCTCGGGCGCGCTCGTCATCGGCACCGGCGGCTTTTCGAGGCTCTTCGAAGGCGAAAAGATCTTCGACGTGCTGGTCCCTGAGCTTGTCCTGAACGGGCTTTATCTTGCGCTCAAGATGAACGCCTAAGATAGTCTCTGGAGTGCTACGGCAAGGCTGTGATCAGGATATTGGAGAAAATCATAAGCTGCGGTAGGCTCGCCCAATCCCCAGGAGGATTGCGGATATGAATAGACCTCAAGCCATCGTCACCGGCGCAAGCCGCGGCATCGGGCGCGCCATAGCCCTTGAGTTCGCGGCACTTGGTTTCGACGTGGCGTTCACGTATCGATCAAGCGAAGCGCAAGCGCGCGAGATGGAAAAAGAGCTCGAGACCAAAGGCGCGCGAGCCAGAGCCTATGGGGTGGATATGGCCGATGCGGCGGCACTTCAGGCCACGATGGAAAGAATCGCAGCGGATTTCCCCGCCGTCGAGGTGCTCGTGAACAACGCCGGTATCTCGATCGACGGGCTCGCTCTGCGCTTCAAAACGGAGGACTTCGACCTCCTTATGGACACGAACGTGCGCGCGGGTTTCATCGCCAGCCAAGCCGTAATGCGCCCGATGATGAAGGCTCGCAAAGGCAGCATCGTGTTCATCAGCTCGGTGATCGGACTCATGGGTAACGGCGGTCAGGCCCCCTACTCCACAACCAAGTCCGCATTGTTCGGGATGACGAAAAGTCTTGCGCGAGAGCTCGGTTCGAGGAACATTCGCGTCAACGCGGTGGCTCCGGGATATATCAAAACCGATATGACCGAGAGCTTGCCTCAAGCATCCAAGGAAGGTATTCTCTCAGGAATCCCGCTTGGCTATTTAGGCGAGCCTGAGGATATCGCGCGCGTCGTGGCGTTTCTCGCCTCGCCGGCGTCGCGATACATCACGGGGCAGATTTTATCCGTCAATGGCGGACTTTACATGTAAGGAGAGAACCATGAACGTTGAAGAACGCGTCCGTAACATCATCTGCGACCAGCTGGCCGTCGAACCCGAAAAAGTCACGCTCACCGCGAGCTTCATCGACGACCTCGGCGCCGACAGCCTCGACATCGTCGAGCTTGTCATGACGATGGAAGAGGAATTCGACATGGATATTCCCGACGAAGACGCCGAAAAAATGAAGACCGTCGGCGACGTCATCAAGTACATCGGCACGAAGGCTACCGCGTAATTTCATCTCATGCGACGCGTCGCCGTCACCGGCCTCGGCCTGCTTACGCCGGTCGGGAATAACGTTCCCGACACGTGGGCAGCTTTGCTCAAAGGCGTGTGCGGCGTCGGTCCCATTACGCGGTTTGACGCTTCCAAAATCCCCGTTCGCATCGCGGGCGAGGTCAAAGGCTTTAAGGCCGAGCCCTGGCTCACGTCCAAAGATACAAAGCGGATGGGCCTCTTCATCCAGTACGCGATGGTCGCTTCCTACGAGGCGCTCGCCGATGCCGGCCTGAAGGGGCGCTTCGGTGAAACCGAAGCAGCCAAGGAAGTCGCGCCCGAGCGCGTTGGTGTCAGCATCTCGGCGGGGATGGGCGGGCTTCCTGAAATTCAGGAGTGGGATCGCGAGCTCGCCACGAAAGAAAAGAAAACCACGACGCCCTTTTTCATTCCGATGATTATTCCCAATATGGCCGGCGGCCAGCTCTCCATCGCCGTGAACGCGCAGGGGCCGAACACGTGCATCGTCACGGCGTGCGCGAGTTCCACGCATGCCATCGGCGAGAGCGCGCGGCTCATTCAACGCGGCGACGCGGATGTGATGATCTGCGGAGGTGCTGAGGCCGTGATCTGCGAGCTCGGCATCGCGGCGTTCGCCTCGATGAAGGCGCTTTCCACGCGAAACGACGAGCCGGCGCGCGCGTCTCGGCCTTACGATCGCGACCGCGACGGCTTCGTGCTCGGCGAGGGCGCGGGCATTTTGGTTTTGGAGGACTGGGATCATGCCAATCGCCGGGGGGCTCGTATCTACGCCGAGGTGATGGGCTACGGTTTGAATGCGGATGCGTATCACATGACCTCACCCGCTCCCGAGGCGCGCGGGGCTGAGAAATGCATGCGGCTTGCGATCGCGGATGCGGGGATCGACGCGTCCGAGATCGGATACGTGAACAGTCACGGCACGTCCACTCCCGCGGGTGACGGAATGGAAGCGCAGGCCATCGCGAAAGTTTTCGAGGCGTCGAAAAAATCGCTGCACGTGAGCTCGACGAAGAGCATGACCGGGCATCTTTTGGGCGCGGCAGGGGGCGCTGAAGCCGCGTTTACGGCTCTCGCGATTCATCACGGCATGATTCCTCCGACGATCAATCTCGAAAATCTCGACGAGGAATCGGCGGCGACCGGCCTTCACTTCACCGCGAAGACCGCGGTCCGGAAATCGCTTAAGTACGCTCTGTCGAATTCGTTCGGGTTCGGCGGCACCAACGCGAGTCTGATCTTGGGAAAACCGATCTAGGAAAAACCGTAGAGTCGCCGCGGATTATTACGGAGCGGATTATTATTACGGACAGGAAAAATTCTGCGCGCACTTCGTGGTGATCGTTCCCCCGCCATTGGCAGTGTTCGTCCAGGTCACACCGGGGCCCACGTCAACGACCTGGGCATTGAGCGTTCCATCCACCGAAAATGTTACGGTGTCGTCCGAATGGAAGTCTCCATTCAAGACATAAAGGCGCTGTCCAGTGAGGTCGAGCCTCGCTTTGTTGAGTACGCTTAAGTTATCCAGGATGACGTAGAGCTTATACGGATCCAGAGCCTGGCCCGTTGAGGTAAGGTCGGAAGTCGTAGTCAGGATGTTCGCGTCATTTGAAAGAATCTTGTAAACCGCGTCATCGGACAGCTTGTTGGTGGCGTTCTGATTGGTATTCGGATTGACGAAGAAACCCGCGAGCCAGTTCGCGATATTGCCATAGTAGTTTATGAAACTGGACACCGTGGTCAGAGAGGCTGCAGTCATTCCTGTCGAATTCGCGGTGACGGGCGGCTTGATGACCGTCGCCGCAAATGAGGCGGTCGTGGCGCTGTTATTATTCACGATGAGGTCGCCATACGTCTGACTTGTTGATTTAAGATAGACCGTGCCTGCCGCGGAGCTGCAACTGACAGCACAGCCGCCATAGCTGGAAGTCATTCCAAAAGCATTGATGGCTGCGACGACTTGGGCAGGTGTCGCAAAGCCGTCAAGCAGGGTTGTATAATAGACGGCAACTCGTCCGCCACCGCCATTGCCACGATAACCCTCGCTGCCTGAACCACCGCTAGCTTGAATGAGTCCGAAGCCACGAAGCGTGCCGGTCGAGATATATATGCTTCCACCTGAGCCAGCGCTGTATGTGGTGTTTTGGCCATTGGCTTTGATCGTGCCATCGACGAGCAAGGTGCCCGTGACACCGAGCCTTACGGCACCGCCACCCGCCTCACCACATCCCGCGCCACCGTCGTAGCATGAGCCACTCGATCCAAGATAAAGTGGCAAGTAGAAGGTGCCGTAGGTCTCATTGGTATATCCCTGCAACCACTGCCCGCCACGGCCCCCATAAGACCCACCGGCCAGGGGGCTTCCAGTGGAACCACCATAAAGCATTGCGTTCGTATTCCCGATGGTTCGAATTTTTGATTGCGTGACATTCGTGAACCCTTTGCCGCTGACGTCGATGGTACTGGTTCCATCGACCGTAACGTTGGCTGCTTGGGCATAGAGATAATACTCCGTAGTGGAGTTAGTGGCCGGCGTGGTGAGCGTCGAGGTGCTCGAAAGCGTTAAATCGCCGCCGACGGTCACGTTTACAGTGTCATTCAAGATCGGCGAACCCGTTGAGGTCACTTTTCTGCCCGCGGTCAGGGTTGAAGTGGTGGCCGAGACGTTGCCCGTCACGTTAAGTGAATTAAGCGTGGCGCTCGACGAAGTGGCGGTGAGATTTCCGGTTACGCTAAGAGACGGCAGCGAGCTGATCGTGGAACCAGTCAAGGTCAGATTGCCGTTTACGATCAGCGACGAAAGGCCGCTGATCGTCGCGGAGCTAAGACTGAAATCGGAGCCTGAGGTAAGCGTGCCGCCATTGAAGACAAAGGTTCCATTGCTTAAGTTATAGGCTCCAGCAGTGGGTTCAATGGTGTTGATCCGAACGGTTCCCGTGCCCGCATCATACGAAGGGGCGGATGTCGGATAGGCCTCCACGTAACCAGTACCCGCGATCTGGCCGCTATCCACGATGAGCTCGGTGGTTTTTACGACACCGTTTTTGATGTAAAGTGCGCCTCCATTCACGACACGCAACTCATCCAGAAGCAGGTTCACCTGAAACGTGTCTCCCACAGCCGCGATCGCGGTCGCGTCTCCGTTAAGAGTAAGCTGGTTTGCGCTCTGGCCTACGACCTCGAACATGGTGTCGTCAGAGATTTTTGCCGTCGCGTTTTGCGAGGTTTTCGGATTGACGTGAAAGCCTACGAGGTGATTTGAGTTTCCGTAATAATCGTTGACCGTGGCCGACATCGTGAGTGCTGTCTGGCCACCGGCATAGGTAAGACCTGTTGAAGCAGCCGGTGCGGGGATGTTGAGCTCGGTGTAAATATTGTTTGCGACACTCGGCATCTGACCGTTGTTGTCGATGATGAGTTTTCCGTAGGTGTCTGTCGAGGCTTTCGCGAAGACCGTGCCCGCCGATCCTCTTAAGAGTTGGGTTCCCGATGCCCCGCCATAAGCTTGGATGTTTGTCAGGAAGTTGGTCGGATAAGTGAAATTTCCGCCTAAAGCTGTATAATAAGCAGCAACCCGTCCGCCGCCGCCTTCACCGTAGGTTCCCGTCGCACCTCCGTTTGCCGTGATTTGCCCAATGCCCGTTAAAGTCGGTGCGCTGATATACACCGATCCACCGGCCGCGCCAGCGTATCCTCCTGAAGCTGCGGTTCCATTCGCGGAAAGCGAGCCGTCAATCTGCGCCACTCCGCCGCTCGCCAGACTAACCCTGATGATGCCGCCACCGGTAACCCCGGAGTATACCCCGCTAGAGGATGAACCAGAAGTGTAAGGGTTTTTAAAATTGCCATAACCGTAGGGCGACATATGCCCCGTATTCAGTCTTCCTCCCCTGCCGCCATGGGAGCCGCCGGCAGCCGTCGCTAACCCGCTAATGCCCAATGTATCCAGATTTCCGAATACCCTGAAATAGCTGCCCGCCGCGAAACCACGTGAGGCGGAGGTGATGGTCGAGCCGACACCTACGTTGAGATTGGCCAGATTGAATTCCAGCGAGTATTCGTTCGTGGAAGTGGTCGCTTTCTGCTGAATGGTCGAGCTTGTACTTAAAGTCAGCGAGGTCGTGGGCCCAGAGAAAGACGACGAACCAACGAGGCCACCCATGACGATGTAGCTATCGTCAAACAGAGCCGTTGTTCCCGCCGTCGTGATCATTCCCCCCGTGTTGATGCGCAGGTGCTGAAAGGTAAGGTTTTTCACGCTGAGGTCCGTAAATGCAAACTGTGCGCTAGCACTCCGCGCCGGAGCGTATAGAGTGAAACTTGCGCGATTAGTTTGGCCCGCGGTCGAGCTTTCATCTACCCCGATTTTTTCAACGGACAATCCACTAAGGGATGCGCCCGAATAGATGAGGTAGTCGGGCAATTTGATCGTGACGTCATGCGCATTCGGATATTCGATCCCCCGGGGCGGAACCGCGTCCGTCATCGTCACCGTGTAATTGTCATTTGATCGTAAGTCGCCCTTCTTTGAAATGATCCGTAGGGTATTGGCGGAAGTAAATACCGTACCATCGCCTATTTCGACATTGTCGAATACCATAACTGGTTCAGCGTTATCACCTGTAGCCGCGATCGAGGTCATGGTTCCTTGAGAGGTATCCACAGTCAGCATGTCTGAAGTGCATGAAGTGATTTTATATAATTGGTCGTCGGTATAGGAGGCCGTCGTATTTTGATTGGTCTTTGGATTCACGTACCAGCCCACATACGGACAAAATGTAGTCGTGTAAGCATCGCCAAAAGCGCCGGTCTTTGACAGCGTATTTGCGGTGAGAAGGGTGCTCGGACCAATAGTCGGATATCTGATACTCGTAAGTGGTGCCACCAAACTTGATGCCGGTTTAATGGGAACACCCAAGTTGCTCACGATTAAATCACCATACGTATTCGAAGGCCCTTTGACATAAATGGTTCCGGGCGCGGCTCTTGATCCCTTGGTCGGATTGTCACCGCCTCTGTTTTGCGCATTTGACAAGAAATTCGTGGGATAACTGAAATTTCCTGAAAGCGAGCCCGTGTAATAAATCGCGATTCTTCCACCGCCGCCTGCGTTAGTATAGTTACCGCTACTGGCGCCATCACCGCCATTGGCCTTGATCGTGCCGATTCCGGAAAGGGATGTGGTTGTAATCCAAATACTGCCACCGGCACCGGAGCTTCCGCCGCTTCCACCTGCCGCATGGACTCCGCCTGTGACATTAATGGAGCCATCCAATACAATACCGGCAGCACCAGTGATCGTGACTTTGACACGTCCTCCGCCGCCTGCGTTGGCATAAGCGCCCCAAAAACTTCCGCTTGCCCCAAGATCGGTAGGCTCGAAAATATTTCCATAAAGCTGATTAGCACCAGCGATGTCGCAATGACCGAATCCCCCATGAGATCCGGCACAAAGACTGGGTACCAAATAATTGACATTCCCCTGAACACGCATTGTGCCGTTAGCGGCGGCAGGGACATACCCTCTGCCAACCAGGTTAATCGAACTGGTGCTGTCGATAGACAGGGAGTTTGCCGTGAATTCCAAGCCGTATTCCTGCGTGGTTGTTGTACTGGAATGGACGATTTTGCCGCTATTTTGCAAAATGATGTTTCCGAATACGAAATCTGAGGGGCAGGTACCGTTCGCTCCCCTTGTATTCATCGTAAGAGTGCCGTTGTCGACGATGATGTTCGTGTTTTTGTAAGTGTTGATATTCAGGCAATCGATCGTGACGCCCGCAAGATTGTTGGCGGTATAGAATTCAACGGGTGTCGTGCTCGAAAAAGATAAGACTCCTTTGTTCGCAGAAACAGTAGCGGTTGCGGCACCCGATTGGGATCGCAACGTTTGAGAGTAAACACCGTTGCCGTTGTCGGTGACCGACCCAAGCAGCGCGCCCGAAGTGGTGAGAAACGTGATGTCTGTGAGCCCTCCTGCCGGGATGTTCACGCCGTTGGCATCGCGCGCTTGCAGATAAACCGTCGTCGTCGAGGTTCCGTTGGCGACAATCGCCGAAGGCGAGGCCGAGAGCGCGCTTTGGACGAGGCTGATCGTGCCGTAAAAAGAAACCGATATCGTGGCAACGATATTCTCGCCATTGACGGTCGCTGAAACGACAGCACTCGATGCGGGGCTTGAGGGGGCCGTGAGAAGCGCCTGATAAGTTCCGTTGCCAAGATCGGTAATCGCGCCGACGGTTCCAGCGGTGGATGTGATCGTGACATTGGCCCCGCCACCCGCTAGCTGCTGGCCGCTTGAGTTTTTAAGCGTGACCTTGATCGTCGTTGCGGAAATGCCATCCGCGGGAAGAAGCGCGCTTCCGGTATTCTGCACGGTGGAAAGCACGGCGCTCGGGCCAGTGGACCCGTCCGAAAAATACACGAGGATCGTGCGCGTGATCGCCGCACCATTGTCGGTAGCGCTCAGGGTTGCCTGTCCGGCGGTGTTCGGCGCGACAAGTGTGGCGCGATACGCGCCGTTTCCGACGTGCGATGCGGTGGCGGTGCTGCTCCCGCCGCCAAGCCAGGTGCCGTTCGTGGCTGTGATCGTGATCGTGCGCGAAGTCGCGTTCGTGCACATGTTGTTGTACTGGTCATAGAGCTGAACCGTGATGACGGATTGCGCGTTGCCGTTGGGCAGGATCGTCGAAGGCGACGCGGTAATGGTGGCCTTCGTCGCATCCGGCGCGTTCGGCGTGAAGGCCAGAACCGCCGTGCCTGTAACCGCCAGTCCACCTACCGTAGCAGACACCGTCACGTTTCCCGCCGTGGTCGAGGATCGAAGTGTTTGCGTGTAAGTGCCGTTTCCGACGTCGTTGACCGCGCCCATCAACGTGCCGTCGGTCGCCGAGATCACCACGTTTTGCCCGCCGGAGGCGTATTGATTCCCCAGAGAATCTTTCAAGGTCACAGTGATCAGCGCGGTTGATGTTCCATTGGCGGCTATCAAAGACGCTGAGGCCGTGACCGTGGACTGAGCGAGAGAAATAGTCCCCGGAAGAAGCGTGATGGCCGCGGCCGCACTTGTTAGTGCCTGCCCGTTCACGGTCGCGGTAACCGAAACCGCGGAGGGCGTCGTCGTGGTCGGCGCGCGGATGATCTGGGTGTAGGTTCCGTTTCCAGGATCATTCACCGACCCGACAAGCGCGCCGGTATTGACGGTAAAGACTACCGTTTTTCCGCCGGCGGGGATGGTGTTTCCATAGGTATCGCGAGTCGTCAGAGTGAGTACCGCGGTGGATGACCCGTCAGCGCTTAAGCTTGCGGCGCTCGATACAACCGACGTTTGAGCGAGATCCACGGCTGAGGTCACCGGCACGGTTCCGGTCGCGCTAAACGTAACCGTTTGAGCCGGGTTGCTCACGACGGTCGCGGTGATGATATTCGCACCCGCCGTCGTGCCGACCTCATAATTGACGGACGCCCGGCCGGTGCCATCCGTCGTGACGCTTAAGGTGTTTGAAGTGGAGTTGAGCCTTCCGCCGCTCGCGATGGAAAATCGGATCAGGATGTTTGAAAGCGGAAGGCCAGTCACGCTATCGGTTGTTTCAACCACGAAAGGCTGCGCAAGAACGGTGCCTACCGCGCCGCTTTGCCCGTTGCCTGAGATGCGCGAAAGGTTGGCGTTGTTCTGGGGCACAACAGTCAGCGTGAAGTTCGTCGCAAGCGCGTTGTATGTCGCGCGGATCGTGGCCACGCCGCTCGTTCCCGCGCTCGGCGTGAAGTAGGTCGAAAGCATCCCCGCCGCGTCGGTGGTTCCGGAAGCGGCGCTGAAACTGCCCGCCGGCCCGGTAACGATCGTAAAACTCACGAATGCTCCGGTGACGGGTACGCCGTCATTGAGGACCTGGATTCTAAGCGGATCAAGAACGGTCGAACCCGGAGCCGTGCTTTGAAAATTTCCGCCCACGATGTTCATCGCGAGACCCTGCGATGAGGTGACCGTCGCAGGCGGTGTGGTTGTAATGGTCGTTGTGGTTACTGAAGCGGATGAGGCTCCGGTTACGTTTTCGAGGTCGCTACTAGACGGCTGCACGCACGCGCTGAACGACCCTGACAAGAGGCCGGTCAGCGCAGCAAGAGCGATGCTCTGAAAAACTGAACACGAGCGGATGAACCTAAAACTCATCCTTTTATCTCCACAAACGTTCCGCGGGTGAACCCACCCCTTTATATTTGATCGGGATAAATTCACTAATACTTTATCACTTTAGTATAGTTTGATAATGCGGCGCATGCAATTACTAATTTGCCTTTGCTTTAGCATACTTGGAAAACCATAGAGCGACGTCTCATCCATGAAATGTCCCGTTCTCGATGATCCTCTTGTTCAAAAGCGCCGGCGCTTCAAAACGCTCGCCGCATGTTTTTTCAAGATGTGCCAGACCGGCTTGAAACGACTGCAATCCTGTCTGATCCACCCATCGGAAGGGACCGCCCAGAATCGGGGGAAAACCAAGCCCCATCACCGCTCCCACGTCACCATCAACCGGAGAAGAGAGGATGCCCTCTTCAAAACAACGGATTGCCTCGTTGGTGAAACGATAGGCAAGACGCCTTTGAATGGTTTCATCATCGGGCTTTTCGCCTGGTTTTTCGCCGTTTGAGCTCAAACGGTGCTTTTCAATGAACTCAAGCGCCTGTTGATTGACTTTCTTTTTCCTGGCTCTGAACAATTTTCCAAGAACATTCCGGGGTTTCTCTTCATAAAGAAAAAAGCCTTTTCCGGATTTTCTTCCGTGAAGTCCCGCGGCAGCCATCTCATTTAACAGGGGCGCACGCGCGGCTCCCGGTTTTTTTCCGATCCTTGCCGCGAGAAAATCGGCAATATGGGCCGCGGTGTCAATGCCGACCTCGTCAAAAAGCGTGATCGGACCTACCGGAAATCCGAAGTCCTTCATGAGCGAATCAAGCCTGTGGATTTCGACTCCTTCCTGAAGCAGCAGCACCGCTTCGTCCATGAGTGAGGCGAGCACTCGTGTCGTGTAAAACCCCGGGGAATCCTTCACCACGATCACGGTTTTTCCCTGATCAAGCCCCATCTGAACGGCTCTGCTCACCGCTTCCTCGGTATTGCCGGGATGTCTTACGACTTCGAGCAACGGCATCCTGTTGACCGGCGAAAAGTAGTGCATTCCAACGATGTTTTGCGGCCTTTTTGATTTTGCCGCCACTTCCGCGATCGGAATGGCGGAGGTGTTCGTCGCGATCACGCAGCGCTCTTTCACCTTGGATTCGGCTTCGGCGATCACGCGATGTTTCAGCCCGATGTCTTCAAAAACGGCTTCAACGATGAAGTCGAGATTCTCAAATCCCACGACATCTTTCTGCGTGTGGACCTTGGCCATCAAACGGTCCCGCTCAAATGCGCTGATCGCTTTCTTTCGCGATCTTTTGTTGAGCTCATCCCAGATGACTTTCTTCCCTTTTCCAAGTCCCTCATTGCTGATGTCTTTGAGCACCACTTCCTTCCCGTTCAGAAGACTCACAAGACCGATGCCCGCCCCCATCTGACCAGCACCTAGGATTCCAAGTTTCAAATCCTTGGTTTTCGGTTTTTCAAATGGATTTTTCTTAAGCTTCGAATTTCCTGAATAAAGAGAAATGAGGCTTTTTGCCTGCGGAGTCTGCGTCAATTCCCCGAATTTCCTGATTTCAGTCCTGTATCCTTCGGCATTTCCCTTTGAAAGCCCGGTTTCCACCGAATCAATCACGGCAAACGGCGCGGGATAAAGTCCCCTGGTTTTTTTTCTGATCATCGACCTTGCCTGATGAAAAAGAAGCGATCTCCCGGCGGGGTTTCCTTCAAGGATTTTGTCCCGCGCCGACATTTTCTTCCCGGCTTTTTTTATCTTTCCTTCGATAAGCGCGTTCACCGTATCCACCGCGGTCGCTTCAAACCCCCACCGGCAGACGACATCATCGACAAGCCCCATTGATTTCGCCTCGCGGGCACGAACGTTTTTTCCGGTCAGCATGAGATCAAGCGACTTCCGGATGCTCACTCTTTTCGGAAGCCTTTGCGGGGCGCCCCCCGCCGGAAAAAGGCCCAGCATGATTTCCGGGCACGCGATGACCGTTTTGGGATTATCGCTCGCCAGAAGATAATGGCACGCCAGCGCCAGCTCGGCGCCGCCGCCAAGACAGCTTCCGTCGATCGCCGCGACAACCGGCTTCTTGCAGTCTTCAATCGCCTGGAAGGCCCTTTGACCCAGCCTGCTGATCCGCTCGCCCATTTCAATGTTCGAGGCTTCCTGCAGGATCTTGATATCCGCTCCCGCGATAAAACAGCCGGGCTTCGTCGAAATGAAAACAGCGCCCTTGACGTCATTTTCCTCGTTTACGAACTTCATCGAGGATTCGATCTCATCCAGAAATGTTTTGTTGAGCGTATTCACTTTTTCGCCCGGATTATCGATCCGGATAACGGCGATCCCGTCTTTTTTCTCGATTTTAAGATAGGTCTGTTTATTCATCGTCATTCTCCCGGATGTTCAAGAAGCATCGCAAGCCCATGGCCGCCGGCAGCGCATCCCGAAACGATCGCGTACCGGGCATTTTCAAGGATCAGCCGTTTCGCGGCCGTCATGACGAGCCTTGCGCCCGTCGCTCCGAAAGGGTGTCCAAGCGCTAGCGACCCGCCATGGGTATTGAGTTTATCCATCGGGATTTCACCTGCCGGGTCCATGCCCAGAATTTCCCTTGAGAGCGACTTTGAATTCATGACCTTCATGTTCGCGACCATCTGCGATGCGAACGCTTCGTGAATTTCCCAAACGCCGATGTCTTTCAGCTCCAGACCGTGACGTTTGAGAAGCTCGGTGATCACGAATGCCGGTCCCAAAAGAAGATCATCGAGCGGTTCAGTGCCCCTCGTGAGGTAATCTTTCACATAGGCTTTCGGCTTGAAGCCAAGCGCTTGCGCTTTTTCTTTTTCCATCATCAGGAGCGCGCTTCCGCCATCGGTTAGAAACGACGAGTTTCCAGCGGTAATCTGCCCATTTTTCCTGTCAAACGAAGGCTTCAGTTTTTCCATGCCCTCTTTTGTCGAATCCCCTCTCGGCCCGTCATCGGTCTCGATGAACCTGAAATGCGGCGCCAGCGATACCGCTTGCACCTCGCCTTCGTAATAACCGCTCTTCCAAGCCCTGGCGGCATTGAGATGCGAGGCAAGCGAGAACGCATCGGCTTCAGCTCTCGTGACGCCGATCCGTTTGGCGAGGCGCTCACAGCTTTGCCCCATCGAAAGCCCGGTCGAAAATTCCGTAACCGTCGGAACATCGGGCACGAGATCCTTGAAACTGAGTTTCTTCATTTCCTTCAGGTAGTCTTTCATGCCCTTGGCTTTTTGAAGGCGGATGAGCGCTTGTCTCACTTTTTTGGAATGCCGGATCGGAAAATCCGAAAGCGTTTCAGCGCCTCCCGAAATCGCGACCTTGTACCTTCCGAGTTTGATCTGATCGGCGGCCACGGCCACGGCGATGTTCGAGGAAATGCAGGCCATGCTCAAGGTAAAAGCGCTCGCCTTTTCAGGGATTGAATTCCCCAGAAGCACTTCCCTCGCGAGATTCGGCGCCTTGGGGTCGCTGATCACCGTTCCCATGACAAGATGGTCGATCTCGCTCCTGTCGATTCCCGTTTTTTTCAAAAGTCCCTGTACCGCGAACCTTCCCAGATCGTGAGGAGCAAGATCGCTGAATGCCCCGTTGCTTCTCAGGAACGGAGTCCTCACTCCGTCAATGATCGCCACTTCCCTCATATTTTCCCTCCTCATGCCGTTTTCCAGATGCTCTCCATCAGCATTTCGATCATGAAATCAAAACTTTCATCGGCGCTCGTTTTTAAAACCATGTTCCCTTTTGCTTCGAGCGAGACAAATCCATGAAGCGCGCAGCGGATGAAGCGCATGACGTGCACGCCGAAATCCGCATCCATGCGCACGCTTGAAAGGATTTTCGTCACCAGTTCCACCGGCTTTAAGGTCGCATCCAGGAGTTCCTTGTCCCTGAGCCCGATCGGGATCGTCATGGTTTCATAGATGCCTCTGTGTTTTTTGAAAAACTTCCGATACGCGTGACCAAGCGCCCTGAAGGCGTCTCTCCCATGAAGGCCAGCCGACGCTTGGGCCATGAAGGCATAGAGGAGCTCGTTTGTGCGCACCTGCACGCCCCTGATCAAGTCGTCGAGCCCGTCGAAATGATTGTAAAGCGAGGGAGTTTTCATCCCCATGGCTTCGGCCACATCGAGGAGTTGGAACGAGGATAAACCCTTTTTGTCGATGATCCGGATCGCCTTATCGACGATCGCTTCTCTAGTATTCGTCGCGCCCTTTTGTTTTTTTTCCATGAGCCGAGAATCATCATAAACTAATTCCATTAGTTGAAAAACTAATTCGATTAGTTTATTGAACGGCGCCAAGCGTCAGCAATGGGTGCGCGTCATTACCGGGGATTGCGAACTCGCCTAATAAGCTCCTCAAACCTCTTTTCCACAAGACCTCTCCTCTGTTTCGATTGAATCCTGCGAATCATTTGTCTCGCAATGCTCACTCTGAACTTCGCCGGCAGCTCAACTTCCGGCAGTTTCCTGAAGAGATTTGAACGAGCCGGACTGAGATAAATAACGTCAAGCAGCGCCTTCTCTGGAGTCGCCATTTTGATTCCCGCCTTACCGATCGTGTCGTAACCGAAAAAAAAGTCAGACTTGATTTGGTGAATCGAATAGGTTCCTAAAACATTCCGAAAAAGGCGCGGGCGGCTTAGGGAGACTGCATAGGTTACGGCTGGAATTTGAGTAATGAAGCCATGATAGAACAGTGCGGTTTGAAGCGATACATAGCTAGGCCATGGAGCTGTCAGCTGCTCTGGAATAGCCAATCGCTCAACGCGATCCGGCAGTGCCCAGCGACCACGCGCAAGCCTGATTACAGATTTGCTGGCACTCAGTCGGCTTAGAATTTTGCTGGCCGTCTTGCCACTAACACGAAGACATGCGGCAGCATCCGAAGTTTGAAAGCCTCCTGGCTGCAAAGTTTGCAGCTTGGCAAGAGCGTCCAGCAAACTCATGACTTCATCCTCTCCAAAAGATTGACGGTTTTCTCGACAGTCTTATTCCATCGCTCTTCCGGATAACCGGACCGAAATGCGGGAAGTAAATATGCAAGCACCTGGCTTGTGAAATCTTTATAGCTAACGGATCGCGCATTGTTTTGCGCCTTTTCTAAAGACTCTTTATCCGTTCCTGCGGTTGGCGAGATTGTTGCTCCTGCTGTTAGAAGCAACTCCAAATCAAAAATGTCTCTCGCCTGTGTTTCTGTTCGCTGAATGAGCGCATCGATCTTCTGATGAAACGCGGTGTGTTTGTCATAGTGATTGGAATAAACCGGATATAGCCCATAGCCATGAGTCAGATCCGAGTCGACTGCTTCAAAGGAAGTTCCGCTGTCCAAATTACGACGCGAGAACTCTATCTTTGTATGAATTGAAAGTTGGCTGCCAGTTACTTGAAACGCAACTTTCCAGCGCTGTGTAGTTTCGGATTGTTTGGGTTCTGATTTTTCAACGATTGAAATGCCTTTAGAAGCCAAAGTCTTAATGAACGACGGAGCCGCGAGGATCTTCCGTACATTTAATTTCAGAGTGTCTTTGGCTATGATCTTGACGTCAAAGTCTATGTCTTCAGAATAACGAATGCTCTTTAAGTAGAACCTAAGGTTGCATCCGCCTTTAAGGGCATAGTGGTTCTTGTCCAGCCTCTCTCCGAGCTGCCGTAAGAATAAGAGTTGAAAGGTCTCTATGTATTGCTGTTCGATCATAACTTTATATTACCTGCACTCGACATAAGTGTCGCTTGCTAGTAATATATCATAAATAAATAATTGATATAAGTATATGTAATTACATGTACTATATCCATCTGGGCCGACAGCGCGGCGTCCGCGCGATCTGCCGATCTGATATTCATTTTGACGCTCGCCCCTTCACGCTCTACCGTTGGACTCAATGGCAGCGAATCAATACGACTTCGCCATCATCGGCTCGGGAGTTTCAGGCGGACGCGTAGCTTACGAGCTCACGCGCGGGGGCGCCAAGTGCGTGCTGCTTGAGGCGGGCAAACGCTTTGAGGCGCGCGATTTTCCCAAACCCGAGATCGATTACTCCTCGCAACTTTTTTGGGGAGGCGGAATCGAGTTCAATCACGACGGCAGACTCGGCCTTCTTCGCGCGAAATGCGTTGGCGGAACGTCGATCGTAAACCAGGCGCTGCTCGATGAATTCGACGATCTTGCATGGGAAGATTGGATCGCGCGTTCAGGCGCGCGCTTTCTCAATGCCGCTGAAATGAAGCCGCATTACGACGCGATTCTCGCCGAAGTTCCCGTGAGCGAAGTACCGCCAGCATACTTCAACCGCAACACGAAGATCTTCGTCGAAGGATTTGAAAGAAAAAGCCTTCGCTGGAGCCCGCTCCACCGCGCGCAAAAAGACTGCCGGCTCGATCAAGGCACCGATTGCATTTGTTGCCTCGGTGGTTGCCCACGCGAGTCCAAGCAAAGCTCGGCGGTAACGACGATCCGCTGGGCAGAGAAAAACGGGATGCGGGTTGAGCCGGATTTTGAAGTGATGGAACTCGACGCGACGAAGGATGGCGTTCGGGTGATCGGCAGGCAGGCCGGTTCGCCGATCGAGGTACGAGCGGGCAAAGCCGTGCTCGCGGCGGGCTCGCTTGGCAACACGGCGATTCTCTTTCGCTCGGGCTTCGGATCGAGGCTTCCAGCGCTAGGTACCCGCTTTGCGTGTCATCCGCAGTTCATGACCTACGGGCTTTTCAGCGATCACGTCGACGCGCACAAAGGAGCGTTTCAGGCCGTGAAATCGGACGACCCGAAACTTCGGCGCATGGGAGTGAAGTTTGAGAACGTTTTTGCACCGCCCATCGCCACCGCGATGCTCTTTTCGGGGATGGGGCGGCGGCATTTCGAGAAAATGCGGAAATACCGCCACTACGCTTCCATTGAAGTGGCCGTGCGCGACGAGCCGTCTGGCGTGATTCGCCTCGACAAAAACGGCAAGCTCGCGATCCGCAAAAGCCTCACCGCGCAGGATCGGCGGCGCGCGCGCGAAGGGCTCGATGTTGTGCGCGAGATCCTCCTGGCGGCAGGCGCGCTTGCGATCGAGCCTTGCGCACAGGGTTTTGGATTGCACCTGATGGGCGGCTGCCCCATCGGCACCGACGCAAAAGAGTCGGTCGTGAATCCGGATTTTCAGCTTCACGGCCTGCCGAACGTGTACGCAGCGGACTCGAGCGTTTTTCCGTCTGCGCCCGGAATCAATCCGTCATTTACGATCATGGCGCTCAGCCGGCATGCGGCTCAGGGGATGCTGAGATGAAGCAAGCGGTGCGTTCCGAATATCTCGGCGAAAAGCAGCTTGCAGGAATTAATAAGATTGGCGACTGCTACCTTCCCGCTTGCGGCGAGTTCCCCTCGTTTTCGCAAAGCGGCTGCATCGCTCACGTCGATCGCGTGATCGCGTTTGTTCCCGAGCAGGATCTCGGCGACTTAAAAATGATCCTGGGCCTTTTCGCCGTGCTCCCGAAGCCGCTTGTGTGGCTCATATTGCGATGTTTGGAATTTCTATTCGAGAACGGATTGCCACTGGGTACAATGCCACGGCAAATCCGGTTCGGATTGAGGGGCATCGTGTTTTCGCTCTACTACGCGTCCGAGGATCCACTTCGAAAGCTCGATTACAAGACCGGCGTTTACATCGACGACCTCCGGCATTCAAACTGATCACCTGAAAACCCGCCACTGAAGCAAATTCCCAGAATGTCTGGGCCCTGTTAGCTGAATTCAAAGCAGAATCCACAACTTATTGCTGCTGTGCGTAAAAAAGCGTACACTTTAGTTAAGAGTTGAACTTTTGAGGGCTTTTTTCAGGACGGAAGAGGTGCCTTATGTACCACGGATATAAGGTTTTATTGGCAGGCGCGGTATGTGCGCTGGCTTTCTCGTTTCCTATCGAAACCCGCGCGGCTTTAGGGCAATCCACCACGGTTCGCCAGGATTCGTACTGCTACAAGATCAATGGCGCTGGGATGAAGATCTTTGTCGACCGCAAGGCGGCGGGAGCGATCTGCCAGCCCCCTCCGCAGCTTGACGGGATTTTGCCCGATGTCGGCCCTTTAAGCGGGGGACAGTGGTTTTATGTCTGGGGACTCCACTTCAAGGAAGGTGCGGAAGTCTTGTTCAACGGCACGCCTTGCATCCACCCGATCGACTACTACTTAGACTCACAATACGGGTGGGGTAACGACTACATCACATGTTTTACGCCTCCAGGGAAAGCCGCCGGGTCTGTTGACGTAGTGGTTCAAAATCCTTCTGGAGTCAAATCCAACGCGGTCACCTACACGTACTTCGAACCGCAGGTCGTGATCTCGATTTCTCCCACCTCAGGCCCTTCAAGCGGCGAGACGGAGGTCATAGTGACGGGAAGAGGATTTGGAGAATGGACGTATCCGTATCCGTACTTTTACAGCAGCTCCACCGGAGCATACGCGTCGTGCGACAACATGACGCTCATCGATTCAGAGCACTTCAAGTGCACGACAAGCCAGGTCTATGGGAGTGCATGCGGCGGAGAAATGAAGATGGATTTCTACACCTACGACATGCGGGGGGATTGGTTTCAGAACGTTCTGTACGGCGCTTACACCTTTATCTCACCCAAGCTCTTCGCGGGCTCGGGCACGGCGGCCGACCCGTTCCTCGTCGGCACGCGCGCCGATCTGTTCAATGTGCGCTACTGCCCCACGATGACTTACAGGCAAACGGCTGACATCGACACCGGCGGCGCAGGCGGCGTGTGCGACCCCTTCGAGCCGACTCCGTGGTTTAGCGGAACGTATGACGGCATGGGGCGTAGCATCCAGAATTTCTGCTTCGAAGACTCCGGGCGCTCTGCTGTCGGTTTGTTCGCGTACAACTACGGCGCTCTGAGCAACCTCGTTCTTGAAAACACCAACGTTTTGGGCAGACAGTACGTTGCTGGGCTCGCGGGCTACTCGAGTGGACGTATCACTAACGTGACGATCACGGGAGAGATTCGTGTTTCTGCCGTCCCTTATCTATCCACTTGTTGGTATTGGGATGGAACCAAATACGTCCAATACCCTTGTTGGCGGGGAGGAACCGATGCCGGAGCGCTTGCTGGCAGGGTATCTGGCTCTGTGTCCAATGTAAGTGCCTCCAAGGTAAGTGTTTCAGGTTCAGGCAACCTCGGGGGGGTCATTGGGAGCGCCTATTACTATCCGATCTCTCAAGTCTCGGTTTCTGGAACGGTCACCGGCACGGGGGGCGGTCTCGGCGGATTGGTTGGCGGCAGCTCATCTGCGAACGTCGATCAAGGCAAAGCCTCGGTTGACGTTACCTCAACCGGTTGGTCTGGTGGCATCGGTGGACTCGTTGGTGGCACCAGTGGTCAAATCACGAACTCCCAGGCGACGGGAACGGTTCGTGGCGGTTATTGCGTCGGCGGCTTGGTCGGATCTACGGAAAACTCGGTTCAAAACAGCTTCGCGACCGGAGCGGTCGCGGGCGGAGTCAACGTCGGCGGGCTTGCGGGTTGTTTTTGGGACCAAGGGCGTTGGTACAAACCTGTCATCAGCCGGTCGTCCTCGAGTGGAAAAGTCGATGGTTCGTATGGCGCGTCGATCGGTGGGCTGGTCGGCGCCATGGAGAGTTCAGGCAACAATCCCGGTGCTACGATTGAGGAGTCGTTTACCACGAGCGATGTCACCGCCTTTGGTTCTCTCTACTACGGAGGTTTGGTGGGCGGCGGCAACTTCTGGGGATGGGGATGCGCCATCGGAACGATCAGACGTTCGTTTGCCTTGGGTAACGTCAACTCGACCTGGTACTACAACGTCGGCGGCCTTGTGGGTTGCAGTTGCGCGACGATCCAAGACTCCTATTACGCGATTGGAAGCATTGCGGGTGGAGCCCCTGTCGGAGGAATCGTGGGCGTCAACCATACCTGCGGTTCGAATGTCGGAACGATCACGAACAGCTTTTCCGCCGCTGCCGGCCTGACGGGCGGTGGCTGGGTGGAAAATTGTCACACTGTGATACCCCCGAGGGGAGCGGTTGGAGAGACGGAATGTGGAGGATGGATCGAGGCCGATCCCAACAGGATAAAGGGCGCGATCAAAGGCGCCTACTTCTGGGATAACGGCGCCGTTCCTGGCGATCTTCTGGCCACCGGGCTTAACTCGTCCCAGATGCAGGATCCCCTCAGTTTC
The DNA here is from genome assembly GCA_016186905.1 of Deltaproteobacteria bacterium. Lineage (GTDB taxonomy): Bacteria > Bdellovibrionota > UBA1018 > UBA1018 > UBA923 > JACPKS01. The sequence continues at coordinate 116 of JACPKS010000101.1, read as the reverse complement.
GCCGGGTATGATTTCGTGAACACGTGGACAATGCCCGCCGGTGGAGGCTTTCCGATCTTGAAATGGCAGACCTTGCAGAAATGAAGAAACCTGCTGCCGCGCAAGCTAAGGGAGTT
>JACPKS010000094.1 GCA_016186905.1 Deltaproteobacteria bacterium | reverse complement strand
CGGGCGTCCGAAGTCAAACCGACACCGACTCAACAAGCGCCGAAGTCGCGGTACATTCCAGTAAATATTCTGACGATGGTTAGAGTTCGCTCAGACTGTCGATGCGAATATATCGACCACGCGACAAACCGGCGTTGCGAGAGCAAATCCGGCCTGCAATTCGACCACATCAAGCCGTTCGCAATAGGCGGTAACCACGCGCCTGAGAATCTGCGCCACTATTGCAGGGCGCACAACACGCTTGTCGCGATCGAGCATTTCGGAAACGCGAAAATGCAGCCGTATCTGAAACTCTAACGAAGGGGGCTTGAATATGCGGAAAAGGGCCAGTGCCGAAAACCCACGCGCTCGGTGCCGGCACTTCCCGCGTTGCTGCCCACCTCTGGGCGGGGGAACTCACGTGGACGTTTTTGCCGGGCATGCGATCGGCCGTTGGCCATCCACGTAACTTGCCGCCACGGGCAGCCAAGACTCCAGTCGCGACGCAAAGTAAAAAAGTTGCCGTCCAACGGCAAACTGTTATCCTATCAATATGTTGCGCCCATATCTCAGAACGATTCGGGGAGTGGTAGCAGTACTGGGTCTCAGCGCGTCGGCGCTCATGGTCACGCCGCGAGAAAGCTTCGCGGAGGAAAGCACGGCGCGAAACGCGGCGCAAATGGAGGCCGCCGCGCGACCCGCGATGCAGACGGAAGCCACGATCGGTTCAAGGGCGCCTGCCGCGGCACCGGCGCGCGATGACGTTTCGGATAACGAATACAACTTTTCCTGGCTCGACCCTGATAAAAAAGTCTACGTCCTGCAAAACCGGAAGTATCGCAAAGCGCGCAAGTTCGGAATTTTTCTCTCGGGTGGGGTCAACCTGACCAATCCGTTCAAAACCGAGTTCGCGGGTCTGCCGCGCGCGGCGTTCTGGTTCAGCGAGCAGATCGGCATCGAGCTTTTTTACGCGCGGCTCAGCAACTCCGATAACGACACGTTTTCGGCGCTCAAGAAAGTCAGCGCTTCCGCGCTTCCGTTCGTGCGCGAGCATCGCGACTATTACGGCGCGGTTTTGAGCTGGGTGCCTTGGTATTCGAAGCTCAACTTTTTCAACCGCATCCTTTACTTCGACTGGTCGCTCAACGGCGGCGTGGGCCAGGTGAAAACCGCGGTCGACCAGAACAACAAGGCGGCCGGTCCGGTCAATTATCAGGAAGAGGCGTTCACCGCGTTTTTCTTCGGGACCGCGCAGAATTTCTTCTTGAGCCGCGACTGGAGCGTGCGGCTCGATCTCGTCGGCATGGCTTATCGCGCGAAGGGCGCCGACAACGCCACACTGAGAACATTCACGAATTTCGATTTCACGGCGGGAGTAGGGTACCTGTTCTGACGAACGCTTCGAGGCAAAAGAAATGACGCAAAGGACGGCGTTGTTGGAAAAAAGCTCAGCGAGAAAAACCGGGCTCACGCTTGGGATCGCGCTCGCGGTTTGTGCGATTTTTGGAGCGATCGTAACGAGCGGTGCCCGAGAAGCGAAAGGAGCAGACGAGCTTGACGAGCTCGCGCCGGTTTCGCGGCAACAGTTCGATACCCCACAGGCACTCGAGCAGGCATATCAGGAAGGCGAGCGGCTGGAGTCCTCGCGAAAATATTTCAGCGCGGCCGCGACGTTTTTCAACGTCTACACGGTCGAAGGCCGCTACCAGATGGTGGCCCTCGGAAAACTTACCGAAAATCTCATCCGCGCGGGCCTTCCGAACGCCGCGAGTTATTTTTTCATCAAGACGCTCCAGAGCGGAAATCGCGCCGGACTACGACGCCGACACGAAGAATCATTTCTATTATTTCCTGGGCAGAGACGAGCTTCTCAAAGGTGAGCCGGGTGCGGCGCTCCAGTCGCTCTCCAAAGTCGGAAGCGGCTCGGGCATCTTGGCGCAAGCGCAGTATTTACGGGGCACGGCGCTCGCGATTCTCGGCCAAACGCCCGCGGCGATCGCGGCATTCGAGTCTTGCCGCAAGATCGCGGCGAAGGCCGAAGGCCGCACGAAGCAAGCCCGCCGCGAGCAGGATGATCTCGAGTCGCGCTGCCTCGCGGGCCTTGCTCGTTCGCATTACGAGGCCAGGCAGTACGATAAGGCCGAGGAAATTTACGACGAGATCCCGAAATCGAGCTTCGTGTGGACCGACATACTTTTCGAGCAGGCGTGGAACGCGTTCGCCAAGGGCGACCACAACCGCGCGTTAGGCAAACTCGTCACTTACCGTTCGCCGAGCCTCGCGTTCGTGTTCAATCCCGAAGTCGACGTGTTGCGCGCCCAGGCGTTCCTCTCTCTTTGCCTGTACGACGACGTGAACCGCTCGGTCAACGAGTTCAACTCGGCGTACTCAAGCGTCGGCGGGCGGATGAAGAATTTTCTGCTGCAAAACGAAAAGAACCTCCCCGCGTTCCACGCGCTCGCCAAGCGCACGTTCTTCGCGAAGCTTCATTCGCCCGATATGATGAACCGCGCGCTCAACCGGTTCATTCGCGGTCCTTATTACGCGAGCCTCATCGCGCAGGAACGCGCGACCGCGCGCGAAGAAAAGCGGATCCGCGGCTACTACCCGCGCGCGGACGGGTTTCAAGGCGGCTTCGGCGGGTTTCTCGACAAGGTTTTGGAGTGGCGCAAGAAGAGCATCTCGCTTCTGGGCGGGCTCTACGTGAAGAACTCGCTCTACGATCTCTACCAGGAGCTGCTCGCCGACTTCGACAAGATGTCGTTCGTGAAACTCGACATGCTCGGCAAAGCGAAAGCGCGCTTGGAGCGCAAAGCCGCGATGAGCGAGGACGAGGACGGCGTGCTGAAAAAAGGAAAGGCGTCGATCGACCGGCGCGATTACCAGTATTTTTTCACGTTCAACGGCGAGTTCTGGAGCGACGAGCTTGGCGACTACGTCTTCGCGCTGGAGTCTGAGTGTGGGCAATAGGATGAATCGCACGCGCTGCTCGCGTCTTTTCGCAGGCGGTGGACCGTTCGCGCGCAGCCTGGCCTTCGCGTTAGGCGCTCTGGCCCTCTCGTGCGCGCAGGCCGCCGCGCGGCCCGCGACGCAAACTACCGCCGCGCGGCCCGCGGCGCAAACTACCGCCGCGCGGCCCGCGACGCAAACTACCGCCGCGGGTTACACCGACGCGCAATTCAAGTCGGTGACGGCGCCCGAAGAGGCGCAGGTCGCGCAGGTGCGCGATCAGGAAATCGCGCAGATCAAAATCGTGCTTGGCCGGCGCTTCGAGGAATCGCGCAGGCCCGAGATTCTCCTGCGCCTCGCCGAGCTGTACGTCGAGCGCTACCGCTTTTACTTCCTCAAAGAGAACGAGATCTATCAGAAGACGCTCAAAGCGGGAGCGAAACCCTCGCGCGTCGACCACACGGCCTCGCGCGAGCAGCTGCGACAGGCGAATGAAGCCTGCCGCTCGATTCTCAAGTCGGAAGTGCCGTTCGCGAAAATGGACCAGGTATTCTACTTTCTCGGCTACAACGCGCAGGAGATGGGCGATGATGGCGAGGCCGTCAACAACTACGAGACTGTCGTCATGCGGTATCCGCAGAGCGGTTTTGCCGCCGAGTCTTTTCGCAATCTCGCCGAATACGCCTACCAGAAGCGCGACTACCGGAGAGCCGCGTCTTATTACGAGAAAGCCGCGCGGTTCACGAGTATCGCGAGTTATCCGCGCACGCTTTATAAGCTCGCGTGGTCGTACTTTCGCGTGCGCAGGCGCGTCGAGGCGCTTGAAACGATGAAAAAAGCCGTGCGCCTCTCGGCCGGCGACGAAAAGTTCATCGCGCTTCACGAGGAAGCGCTGAACGACCTTGTCTTCTTCTACGCGGATTCGGGAAAATTCACCGACGCACGCGGGTATTTTTCGGGGATCAAGGGCGGCACGGACTTCTACGTCAAGGCGCTCGGCAGGCTCGCGAAAGTTTACGAGCGCGACGGCAAGTACCGCGAAGCACTCGCGATCAACAGCGGGCTTTTCTCGGAGCACGGCGCAAGCAATCCCGCGCTTGCGTTCCAGATCCTGCAGAACGACGTCGAGCTCCGCGCGAAGCTCGGCGACGCGAAGGGGGAGGAGGCGGCGCTCAACGCCCTCGTGAAATATTTTTCGGAACATTCCGAGGACATCGCCTCCGGCGAAGACGCTCAGACAGCTTACGCCCAGGCCAAGGGTTACGTCCGCGCTCGCGTGACCGAGACCCACAAGGAAGCGCGGAAGAAAAAAGACAAGACGCTTTTCTCCCGTTCGGCCGGCCTCTACGCGATGTATCTGCGCGCGTTTCTTTCCAAGCCCCATGACGCGAAGGAACGCCAGGAGCGCTCGCAGATTCGCATCTATCTCACCGACGCGCTTCTCGCCGCCGGCCGCGAGGACGACGCGCTCCCCGAGCTTGAAGCGGCTCTGGCCGACGAGAGCGGCGATCCGAAACTGCGGCGCGAGGCGGGCGCGACGCTTCTCGATATTCTGATCAAGCGGATCGATTCCGCGCGCGGTAGTAGTTTGCGCCGCGGGTCGCGCGTCGAGGGATCCGAGGCGGAGAGCACCGCGCGACACGCGGTGCAAACGGCCGAAAAGCGCTTTCAGGAAGACGCCGACCGCTTCGAAGAAGCGTTCCCCAAAGACCCGCTCGTGCCGGAGCTTCGCTTCAAGCGCGCGCGCCTCGCTGCCGCGCACTCCGGTTCGGAGGGCCTGTCCAAAGACGCGCGGAACGCGCTGAACGACTTCATCGAAAAATTCCCCGAAAGGCCCGAGGCCGCCGAAGCGGCGCGCGACCTTGTCGCCGATCAGCTCAAGCGCAAACAGGGCGACGACGCCGTGGAGCTTGCGGGCGGTTTTTTGAAAAATCAGAAACTTCTCGCGGCCGACAAGCGCGGCGAGCTCAAGCGTTATCTGAACGCGGTCGTCTCGCGCCAGTCGTTCGAAGACGTGAAGAGCATCGAGAAGGGCGAAGACTACCTGAGGGCCGCCGAAGAGTATGAACGCCTCGCGGCCTCCGCGCAAGATAAAGAGGTCGCCTTCAAGTCGCTCAACAACGCAGCCGTCAATTACGAGCGCGCCGGAAAAATCGACGAAGCCTTCCGCGTTTATTCGAAAATGTTCGCCGCGAATCCGAAAAACGCGGCGCTCAAAGAGAACCTCAAGCACCTGGCGCTTGGGCGCCTTGCCGCGAGCGAGTTCGTCCCGGCGGCGGCGCTCTACGCGAAGCTCTCGGCTGACCCGCGCTTCACCGCGACCGAGCAGCTCGCGTTCCTGCGAACGGCGGTCGCGCTCTATTGGGGGATGGGCGACTTCGTCGCAGCCGCGGCGGCGGGCGAGAAGGCGCTCAAGGGGGGGTGTGCCGCGAAAGCCGACCCTTCCTGCCACGAGCTGGCGCTCGATACCGCGCGCATTCACGTCGAAGCGGGTAAATCCCAGGATGCCCTGCGCGTCCTCAAGGATTACCTCGCCAAAAGGCGCCTGGGCCTGAGAAACGCCGAGGCGAATTACATGATCGGCGTTCTCTACGAGGCGATGCACGAGCCGGGCAAGGCGCGTACGTATTTCGAACAGGCGGCTTCTCACGCGGCGGGCGCAGCCGCGAAGGGTATCGCGGCCCGTGAGCGCGGTTTTGCCGCTCACGCCGCGATCAATCTCGTCGAGCCTGAATTCCGCCGGTTCGAGGCGCTTAAAATCGAGTTGCCCGAAGCGAAACTCAAGGCGGTCACGCGCCAGAAGCTCGCGATGGTCGAACGTCTCGTCGGCCGTTACCAGCGCGTGCTCTCTTACGGGGATGGAGAGTGGGGGATCGCGGCGCTTTCGCGCCTGGCGCGGATCTTCGCGGGCTTCGCTTCCGAGATCGAGCATGCGCCCGTTCCGCCGAACATCGCTTCCAATCCCGCGCTCAAGGAAAAATATCGCGCGCAGCTTAAGAACGTTTACGCGCCCATGCTCCAGAAGGCCGACGAGTACCTCCGCCAAGGATATAAAAAAGGGCTTCAGCTCTCGGTGACCTCGCCGGTTTTCACCGAGCTTTCGCGCGACCTTTCGGCGCGCGCGCCCACGGAATTTCCGCCGGCCGAGTTTCCGCTCGACCCGCTTCCCGCGGGCCTGATCGGCGCCGTTAAAGACGACGACGCCAAAGCCCTTCGAAAATCGGGCCACGAATGGCGCATGTCCGTCACGGCCAGGCTTTCGAAGAACCCCAAAGACGCGGATGCGTGGGTCGAGCTCGCGAACATCGAGGTCATCAGCGGCCGCGACCGCATCGCGGAGCTCTGCTACGAACAAGCGCTTGCCCTCAGCCCGAAAAACGCGGCGGCGTTGAACAACGTTTCGCTCATCCGAATCCGCGCCAAAGAGTACCTGCTTGCCGGACAGGGTTTCGCGCGCGCCGCGGGAGTCGCCGAGTTCAGCAAAGACGTGAACTTGAACCTTGCCAATTACCAGATGAGCTTTCGTCAGTTCCCGCTCGCCCAAGCGCTCGTTGATCCTCTGCTGAAGCGGTTTCCCGAGGATCGCGCGATCCAGATCTCGGCTGCCGCGGCGTTTCTGGGGACGGGTAAGTACGCGCAGGCCAAGGGTATTCTCGATAGGCTTGAGGCCAAGGATAGCAAGCGGTTCGCGCTCTGGTATAATTGGAGCGTGTGGGCGTTGCTTCAGGGTTCAAAGGATGAAAAGGAAGACGCCCTGGACATGCTGAAAAATCGTCGCGGTGAGCTCGGCGAGGATGAGCGTAAAGCCGTTGACGTCGCGCTCGCTGTCGGAGGTGCAAAATGAAGAAACTTATAGTTGTTGTGGTTGTCGGGCTTGTGGCCATGGGGATCATGTCCTCTGATCGCATATTCGGCGCGGATGCATCCACGAAAAAAGGCGGTTCTCAAGGTAACACTAGCGCGCTTCGCGCGGGTGCTGAGCACAATGTCGTCAAAGAAGACGGGCGCACCGTCATCTACAAGAAGCGCAGCGTCGTCGACTTCGACGATTCCCTGATCGAAGGCGAGGTTCGCAACCCCAACGAATTTTATTTCGTGCACAGGCCGGAAGAGAAATTCGGAACCCTTGTGAAGAAGCGGCCGCACTTCCACAAGGAGATGCTGCGCGACACGGTCATGATCCGGTGAAAGAGGATAGAGCCCAATGAGCGAAAATACCGGCGATAAAGTCGTAGTCCTTACCGTCAAGAACGAGCGTAACTCGGAAACGCGAGTATTCCGCCTCCACAAGAGACGCGTCACGCTGGGCTCCGCGACCTCAAGCGACGTGCGGTTGGAAGACGCCGACGTAAGCCCCGTTCACGCGATCCTCGAGATGAGCGGAGCGGAAGGCAAACCCGTCGTCTACGATCTCGCCAGCGAAACGGGTGTCGCGGTCAACGGCAAGCCCGCCGTTCAGGCAACGCTGACGCCTGCCGACAGCGTGCGCATCGGCCCGTATTCGTTCAACGCCGTGATCCAGAGCTTAACCGAGGCCAGGCAAGTGGTGCCGCGGCGGGTGCGCGAATCGTTCGGGCAAACGCTCTTCTTGAGCGAAAAAGAAGACCTGGCGCCCCTCATCCTCGCCGACGAAAAAAACATGATTGAAATTTTCGATCATCGTCCCGAAGCGAAGCAGTGCCTTCAGGTCGTGATGTTTTTCCGCGACACGATCCTCGACGTCGAGCATTTCGTCGATCGCAAGCGCGTTCTGATCGGCCCCGGCCGCAAGGAAGATTTCAACGTTCCTCCGCTCGGGGATCGCGGAAGCTTCGAGCTTGTGAGCCAGCAAGGCGGCCAGTACACCTTGAATCTCCACGGCGCGATGAAGGGCGTGGTGAGCAAGGACGGCATGGCCATCAAAGTGCCTGAGCTTCTGAAGTCGTCGAAGTCGGTCGGGTTGGGACTTAAGGATTTCGCGAAAGTCGCCATCGGCGACGTGAGCTTCTTTCTGAATTTCAGTCCAGCACCCCCGCGCCTGAAACTTCCGAGCATGCTCAAAACCGACCCGCTTTTCGCCAAGGTCTGGTCGCTTTCGCTCGCCGTGACGGGGCTTCTCGTCTACGCGATGAGCACCATCGAGGTGAATCCCACGATCGAGATCGAACAGCTTCCTGAGCGCGTCGCCACGATCATCTACGAGCCCAAATTCATGCCGGTCGAAAAGGCGCCCGTGACCGAAGCGGCGATTCCGGTCGCTCCTTTGAGGCCGCAACCTCCGAAAACCGTCACGGTCACTCCGGCGCAACCGAAGGAGCCCGCGCCCAGAGACGCGATGATCGGCGAGAAGAAAGAAGAGCAAAAGAAAGCCGCGCCACCCGCGCCTCCGAAACCCAAAGCGAAACCCGGCGCCGCGAAGTTCGCTTCCGGGCAGGAAGGCGCCGGAGCCAAGGCCAAGGGCCCCGAGGGCACGCGCGGAAAACCGGGCGCCGCCAAAGGGCCCGTGCCGCAGACGAAGGCGCAGCGTCCTGGCGAAGGCCCCAAGACCGGAGCCGCGACGACCGGAAAGGGCCGCTCCGAAACTCAAGACTTGGGTGTGGTCGACGTTTTCAAAGCCAGCCAGGGTACGCTCAGCAAAGTTTTCGCGGGCGGCAAAGGCGCTTCCAACGCGGCTTCGCAGCTTGAAGGCTACAGCGGTTTTACGACCGAAGGCGCCGGTGGCCTGGGTGCCGCGGGCACCGAAAAAGGCGGCGGCGGCGAGAGCATGGGCTTGGGCGGACTCGCCGAGAAAGGCCCTGGAGGCGGACGCAAGGGCACCGGCCTTGGCGCGCTCGGCTCTGGAGGCAACATCCTCGGAGGGAAAGGCCGTATTTCGATCGAGTCGGGCGGAGGCGGTGAGCCGATCGTGATGGGCGCCATCGACACCGACGCCATCGCGCGCGAGATCGCCAAACACCGCGACGAGATCAAGTACTGTTACGAAAAGGAAATCAACGCCGAGAACCCCGACCTCGCCGGACGCGTCGGCATTCGCTTCGTGATCGGCGCCAGCGGCACGGTTTCGACGGCCGGTGTTAGCGGCACGACGCTCAAAAACGCCAACGCCGAACGCTGCATCGTCGACGTGATCAGGCGCATCCAGTTCCCGCAGGTGCGCGGCGGCGGCATCGCGGAAGTGACCTATCCGTTCCTCTTCAAGCCGGCGACCAAATGAATCTTGAGCATCCGGCGTCGAACATTTTCGCTTTCATTCATCTCGCCGTTCCCGTCGGGGTGAAAGTCTTTTTCGCAATCATCTGCGGCGGTCTGATCGGCCTTGAGCGCGAGATCAAGAACAAGCCCGCGGGCATCAAAACGAATATCCTGATCTGTCTTGGCGCGACTGTTTATACGATCGTCTCCATCCTGATCCCCGGCGGAGGCGTGGGGGACGCATACCGCGGAGATCCGGGGCGCGTGGCCGCGCAGATCGTCACGGGCATCGGCTTCATCGGAGCGGGCGCGATCATGCAGTCGCGCGCGAGCATCCAGGGCCTCACCACCGCCGCGACGATCTGGATCGTCGCCGCGATCGGCGTGTGCATCGGCGCCGGCTACCCGGTCGTAGCCTTCGTATTCACGCTCACGGTGCTCTTCACGCTTCTCGCGATCAATCATCTCGAATCCAAATTTCTGGGACGCGCCGGCGGCCACGCCGTCGAGATCGTTTTTGAGGACAGCGACGGCGAAACCCGCGCCGCGATCAACCAGGCGATGGCCAAGAACCACATCGAGCTCGACGACTTCGACATCTCGCAGTCCGACGGGCACTACGTGCTTCGCGTTCAATACGCGAAATCGACGGTGACGCACAAACGGTTCATCCTTGAGCTTTGGAGCGTGGCGGGTATCAAAGAGGTTCGGCAGCTTTGAGCGGCCTTCAGGTCGCGGCACGCGCCGTGATTTTCGGACGCGTGCAGGGAGTGGGTTTTCGGTACGCGTGCTTCCGCGAAGCGCAACACATGCGCGAAGCGCGGCACGCGCGCGCAGGCGCGAATTTAACGGGCTGGGTTCGTAATACCGGTTCCGGAGGCGTGGAGGTTTTCGCGCAAGGGGATCCGCAGGCCGTGAATGCGCTGCTCGCATGGTGCCGGAAGGGGCCGGCACGGGCGGTGGTGGAACGTGTGGAAGAATCACCGGCGGACTATGATCCGGCGCTTTTGGATTTTGAGATACGTTGAAATACGTTAGGAGAAGCACTTGAAGTCGTACCCGATACGCGCCTACCACATCGTCGAACGCATGCGTCTGAAAGACGTGAGGGATAAACTCGCGCTTGTCCCAAAGGAATTTTCCAACTACGAGATGGTCGTACAGGCCGACGGAGAAAATTCCTACATTCTCTATTACAACTTCGGCTCCGTCGTCTTCTTCAACGTCAGCGACGCGGTGCTCGAGCGCGAGATGGCGCGTCTTTCCGAGTTCCGCACTCCGTCCGACACGATGAGAACGAGCGACAACTTCGTCATCGAGATCTCCGACACCGGCCAGAACAAGGCGCTTTTCGACCGCCTCGAGGTTCGCGCGCTCAGTTATGACAGCATCAAGATCGCCAGTGTTCTGCTCGCGCAAAGCACGGCGCTCGAATACTACGAAATCCTGATCGAGGATCTCCTCGAAAAAACGAATAAGTTCTCGCGAAGGCTCGAGCGGGAAGGGCAGCCTCTCACCGAAAGCGAAGGCCTCATCAAGTTCATCGGGATGTGCCTGAACATGCGCCAGGAAATCATCGCGAACCTCTACATCGTCGACAGCCCCGATGAGGTCTGGGAAAACAATGAGCTCGAGAGGTTATTCACGGATCTTAAAGCGATCCTTGATATCGACGTCCGTTACCGCGCACTCGAGCACAAGATCCAGATCATCCAGGAAAGTATTGAGATCATCGTCGACCTCGCGAAATCGCGCCGCGCGATGCGTCTTGAGGTGATCATCGTGATTCTGATCGCCGTGGAAGTGGTTCTGTATATTTTCTCTATTTTATTTAAAGTTTCGTGATGTTAGCCTTAATTTAAAGACACCTTCAAGGAGACCCGAGAATGACCAAAGCCGATCTCGTAAATGTCGTCGCGGAGCGGGCCAAGCTGCAGCACCGCCAGGCGGAAGTGGTCGTAAACCTGGTGTTCGATCTCATGTCGGATGCGTTGAAAAAAGACGACCGCATCGAGATTCGCGGCTTCGGCAGTTTCGTCAACAGAAGTTACGGAAGCTATCAGGGCCGCAATCCCAAAACGGGCGCGGTGGTTCAGGTCGCGCCCAAACGCGTGCCCTTTTTCAAGGTGGGAAAAGAGCTCAAGGAGCTCGTCGACGTTTTCAATCATCCGCGCCCGGGCGTGACTCCGCAGCCGTTAGCGGAAGACGATAACGATGACGACGCTTAAGGCGAACCGGTAAATCACGAACGGCGTGAGCGTTCGGCTCTTTACGATGTAGGAAAGCAGCCAAGCCGCGCCGAGCCCTGAAATGAGGCTTGCGGCGAATCCATTCAAAACCGCCGCGGACTCCGGTCCTCCCTGCGTGAGCAGAATGAAGATGCTCTTCGCTTTCACCAATCCCGCGCCCGCGATGATGGGTGCGGCGAGCAGAAACGAAAACCGCATCGCCGCGGGCCTCGTGAATCCCAGCGCCAAAGCCGCGGTGATCGTCACTCCCGAGCGCGAGACTCCCGGCACGATCGCGAGCGCCTGCGCGCATCCGATCAGGAGCGCCTCGCGCAAGCCAATGGTTTCGATCTCGCCCGATTTCTTTCCGCGCGCGTCGAAGTACCACAACAGAAGCCCGAATACCGAGAGTGTCGCCGCGATGAGCGGGGGAGAGCGAAACGCTTCCTCCGCCTGATGTTCGAACAAATATCCGGCCGCCGCGGCGGGGATGCACCCGGCGACGAGGTGCCTCCAGTCCACCGTCGCCGTCCATGTCGGATCACCCGATTTTCTTCGCCAAATAATCTGCCGCGCGATCGCGGCCCAATCCCTCCAAAAAAAGAGCAGGATCGCCGCGAGCGTTCCCATATGAAGAGCGACGTCGAATGCCAGGCCCGGGTCGTGCCACTTGAAAAAATAGGGCACTAGGATGAGATGCGCCGAGCTGCTGATGGGAAGAAACTCGGAGAGCCCTTGGATGATGCCGAGCGCAATCGCTTGGGTGGTTTGCATTTTCGAATGCGCCGATCGATGAAGTTTGTAGCTTGGATTTTATGTGGGATTTGAATGAAAGAAAAGCTTATAAAGAATCAGAAAGGCGAACTTGAAGGAAATGCTCAAGCGGTTGCAGTCAATCACCCCGGAAACTGAAAAAGACCCGGTCTGCGGAATGAATGTCGCTTTGCCATCCGAACAAACCACGGTTTACGACGGCAAAGCCTATTTTTTCTGCTGTGAACACTGTCTCAGGGCTTTTGCGAAAGAGCCCGCCAAGTTCACGGCGAGAGCCGAAGAACCCAGGCCGAAACAAACCACTTCCGAACAGTCGCAGGCCCTGCATACCTGCCCGATGCACCCTGAGATCAGGCAAACCGGACCCGGCTCATGCCCCGTTTGCGGGATGGCGCTTGAACCAGTCGGGATTTTCGCCGAGGAAGAGCCCGGCGAAGAATTGCTCGACATGAGCAGGCGTTTTAAGTCGAGCCTCGTGTTTGCCGTTCCGCTTCTCCTGCTTGCGATGTCGGATCTCCTGCCTGGGATGCCGCTCATGAGAGTTCTCTCGCCGGCAATGCTCCGATGGATCGAGCTTGCGCTCGCGGCTCCCGTGATCCTCTGGGCCGGATACCCGCTTTTTCGGCGGGGCTATCAGTCGATTCGAAATCGCAGCCTCAATATGTTCACGCTCATCGCGCTCGGAACGGGCGTTGCCTTTATCTATAGCGTCGCGGCAACGCTTCTGCCGCGGATGTTCCCGGCCTCTTTTCGAGGAGAAAGCGGTGAAGTCGGAGTTTATTTCGAAGCTGCCGCCGTCATCGTCGCCCTTGTCCTTTTGGGACAAGTTCTTGAGCTCCGCGCGCGCCGGCAAACCGGCGCCGCGATTCGATCGCTTGTAAAGCTTGCCCCGAAAACGGCAAGAATCCTCATATCCGGTGGTACCGAAGAAGATATCGGAATTGAACGCATCAAGCCTGGCGACAAGCTTCGCGTCAGACCCGGAGAAAAGGTGCCTGTCGATGGCCTTGTTCTCGACGGATCGAGCGCGATCGACGAATCGATGATTACCGGCGAACCGATTCCGGCTGAAAAAACTTCCGGCGATAAGGTTACGGGCGGCACCATCAACGCAACCGGGGGCTTTGTCATGAGAGCCGAACGCGTCGGATCGGACACTCTTCTTTCTCAAATCGTCCGAATGGTCAGCGAAGCGCGGCGCTCCCGTGCTCCGATTCAGAGGCTGGCCGATCTCGTGGCCTCTTACTTTGTTCCTGGCGTTGTTCTTAGCGCCGTCGTTACGGCTCTTGTTTGGGGGTTTTTCGGGCCACAGCCCAAACTTGCCTTCGCGATCGTCAACTCGGTCGCGGTGTTGATCATCGCCTGTCCCTGCGCTCTGGGCCTTGCAACGCCGATGTCGATCATGGTGGGAACCGGTCGCGGCGCGCGTGCGGGCGTTCTCATCAAAAATGCCGAGGCGCTTGAAACCCTGGAGAAGGTCGATACCCTCGTTGTCGATAAAACGGGAACGCTCACGGAAGGAAAGCCAAAGCTTGTATCGGTCATCGCGGCAGCCGGATTCCCGGAAAGTGAAGTCTTGAGACTTGCCGCAAGCCTCGAGAAGGGGAGCGAGCATCCCCTGGCCGCGGCGATTCTTTCGGGAGCCAGGACGCGAGGAGAGAACCGGCTGGAAGACGCGCGCGATTTCGAATCGCTTACGGGCCGTGGCGTAAGAGCCGCGATCGGGAACCGCCGCGTGGCGTTCGGCAATCGACGTCTCATGCTTGAGGAGCGCGTGGAGCTTGCTTCTGTTCAAGACTCCGCGGAGAAGCTCAGAGCCGATGGTCAGACGGTCATGTATCTCGCGGTTGATGGAAAACTTGCCGGGATCACGGGCGTTGCCGATCCGATCAAAGCATCGACTCCCGAGGCGATTCGCCTGCTCCAAGAGGAAGGGATCCATATCGTCATGCTCACGGGCGATAATCAAACGACCGCGCAGGCCGTTGCAAAGAAGCTTGGAATCACGGAAGTGCTGGCCGAAGTTCTGCCTCAGCGGAAGAGCGAAACGATCGAGACGCTTCAGGCCCAAGGCCGATTTGTCGCGATGGCGGGAGACGGCATCAACGACGCGCCGTCGCTCGCGCGGGCTCAGGTGGGCATCGCGATGGGTTCGGGCACGGATGTCGCGATTCAGAGCGCTGGCATCACGCTGATCAAGGGCGATCTGCGCGCCATCGTTCGCGCCCGCAGGCTGAGCCGGGCCACGATGCGCAACATCCGGCAGAATCTTTTCTTTGCATTCATCTATAATGCGCTCGGGATTCCCATCGCGGCAGGGGTTCTCTACCCGGTATTCGGGCTTTTGCTCAGTCCCATGATCGCAAGCGCGGCGATGAGTTTGAGTTCCGTTTCGGTGATTGGAAACGCATTGAGGTTAAGAAATGCGCGGCTGTGATGCATGTACGCATTCAAATGGGACCTTCATGATGTCATTGACGGCACGGGTGCTCTCGTTTTTCGTGTCGAGCTTATTCATCCTGGCTCCGATCTCCCGGGCAGAGGCTGAAGAACAATGCACGGATTGCCATTCGCAGCTTGAAAAACCCGTCAAGCACGAAGGCGCGCTGATGGGTTGTGACTCCTGTCACGCTCCCCATGGTACGACGACACGGTTCCCTTACCGGCTATTGATGAAAACTAACGATCTTTGTTTTCAGTGCCACGACGAGGCGAAGTTGCTTAGAGGGGGCTTTCCGCTCTATGGCGTTCCGAGCAACGGTCACCCGCTCGCGTCACACCCGGTTTCCGGACCGAAGGATCCGCTTTATCCGAACCGGGAGTTCAGCTGCGTTTCATGCCACAATCCGCACAGCTCGGACATGGAGAAGCTTTTCCGTTACCGCTATAAGGGGGACAAGAATCCCTACCAGGGGAACGTCTGCGCTGTTTGCCATTGGACGGTCGCCTATGCGCCTCCCGCGCCGCCCGTTCCGCCCTGGAACGAGCAGTGAGTGAAAGAGGAAATGGCGGAGAGGGTGAGATTACTCGCTCGCATCACGCTCGCTCACCTTCGGCTCCTTCGCTTCGCTCAGTCGTGAATTTTTTAGCATTCTGCTAAAAAATTTAGAGCTCGTTCACGCCGCCTGCGCAACATCCGCAATGTACTGCTGCAAGCTCTCCGCGATCGTCTTGAGCCTGTCGAAGTTCTCCCCTTTGCAGCTCAACACCGTTAGCCCAAAGAGCACCGCTTCCTCGATCGCCTTCGCATGCGGAACCTTCCAGACCTCGCTGAAGGTCTGTAGCTTCCGGTACATGAGATAACGGATCGGCACGCTGACCTTCGATCGCGTGCCTTCTTCGAGCAGCTTCCGAGAGGCATGTGACTCGCAGAATTTCTTTAGTTCCTGGAAGTCATCCCGATTGACGACGCGGTTCAGATAAAAAGCGGTCAAGACGCGGAAGAGGGGCACGCGCTTGATGCCGTGCCGCGCGGCCATCTCCTCGGCGAAGCGGTGTGCGGCCTCGCTGAAGATCGGTTGGGGTTCAATGATGTTCTTGGTTAGGCTTCGGCCCCACTCGTCCATCTCTCTACGAATCTCGGAGGTCAGGGCATAGTGACCGCATTCCTTGCACACGAGCGTCCGGGTGGAGAACGATTCCGCGCCGACCGGAATCGAAACCTTCCTCTCGACCACGTTCTTGTCATCCTCGCAATGCGGGCAAAACCGCTTGGTCATGTGTCCTCCTTCAACGACTGGATGGCGAAACTGATGACCAGCCTTCCATCCTCGTCCTGTGCAAAGTAGCCCTTGAGGTAGATCGGGACCGGGCACCCCATCTCGCGGTACTCGTACTTGAGTTCCACCACGTAATTGAGCCCCGAGCCGCCTGATCGCCGAGGTGCCTTCCGAGTCACTGGAGTGTTGTCCGGCAGCGTCAAAACCGGCTTCAGGTACTCTTCCGGGAAGTTCGACGATTGATGATACCGTAAATACAGTATCGAGGCAACAGGAAAGTTACTGTAACCACAGTATAAGGTGCGTGGACGTTCTCTCGGCCATTTGCGTTTAAGCGATTTTGTCGGATTTCTACCTCAGACGCGAGAACCGCTTCCAGGATCACCCCAAGGGCAAGAAGTGGCATCGAATCAAGATGCCGCCTGAGCTTTAGAATCACCTCCAAGCCAAGCGGCCAACCGCCGCAACGGAGTATGTCGCGGCCGAGAAGGGCGAGACATACTTGGAGTACTTCGGTTAAGATCGGTATTCGCCGCGCAGTTCGGGAAGAACCTGAGCGTCAACGCCGCCGTCGTTGAAACCTTCCAGTGCCAAAGAAATTTTACGATCTTAAAATCACGTTCCGTAATTGGCTTAAAGCAGCTCACTTCAGTGATTCCAGCAATTTAAGGCCGAAAATAAATAGACGGGAATGCGTCTATCCCAGCCAAAGCTTACGATTTGACACGTATATAACAGTTCTGTTATACTGAAATTCAGCTATGGAAATCGTCATCTTGAAGCAAGCCAAGCGAGAACTCCGTGATGCCACACCCAACGTCATCCAGGACGTCTTTGCTCTGTTTGACGACTTGGTCGCCGGAAAGATGCTCTCCATGCCAATCTCGCGACCATTGCCGTCGATTGCGAGGGGTTTGCACGAACTTCGGCTGTCGGGTGAGCGTGGCGAGTACCGGGTGTTTTATGTGATTCGCGTGGGTGATGCGATCTACGTCATTCACGCGACGGAGAAGAAAAAGAACGAACTCGACCGAAAAACGGCAGAACTTTTGAAAACGCGGATTAGGAGCCTTGGATTATGAAAAGCAAAACAGAACGGTTCAAATCAGTTCGAGACTTCGGTCGCGCCTTGGGTCTTTCCGATGTGGAAATGCAGATGATTCGCCAGAAAAAGAAACTAATCCAGCGCTTGAAAGACGCCAGGACAAAGAAGGGGCTGTCGCAAGCCGAGGTCGCCCATCTTGTTGGCAGTAAACAGCCAGCAATCGCGCGCATGGAAGCTGGCCAAGTTAGTCAAGTCAGTATGGATTTTCTTCTCAGGGCGGCGCTTGTGCTTGGGCTTTCTGTGACAATCAAGCCCGGAAGGATTGCAGCCTAGAGTCCGAATACCTGCCTTATTGACCTCAGCTGAGGATCATTCCTTGCTTTTGAGGCCCTTTAGTTCCATTTGAGAAACCGGATAAAGGTGCAACAGTTTTGCCTTCTTACCAGTGCCAAGACGAAATAAAATCCCACTTTGGACCCATCGATCAATCGATCGACTCAGATTCCCGGTATCTAATCGAGCTTCCTTTGCCACCTCAGTCAAAGACCGCGTTCCATCACATAGGTTATATGCGTCAAAATGTTTGACGCTGGCCGAAAGGATTTTTCCTATCTTCTCTGGCGGAATTGCAACTCGTCCAAGAGTTTTCAATAAGCCATGTACCAGCGGTTCAAGCATGTGCTGTGATTCCATAAAAAAACCCCCTTGTATTTAAATTCAATAAACCCATCTCGCTATTACTACTACCCACACGAAATTTTCTGAAATTTGTTGAAAGATTCAAATCGCGACGACTTGCCCGTGATTATGATTTCAACTACTTGTTGTGTCTGTGATTTCGGATCGCCGGTCTTCCACTATCTCGAATGGCGGAGAGGGTGAGATTCGAACTCACGTTACCGGTTAGGGTAAACACGCTTTCGAGGCTCTACGCGCCGGATGCGTGAATTTCGTAAAGCGTAGAAAACACTGAAAAACAGCGGGAAATGGCTGGTCTGGGTTCTTGGTTGCTGAGAGTGGTTTTGGGGTGTTTTTGGATGGAGGTTTCCCCGAAGTTTCCCCGATTATCCCCACGGGGTATCGGTTCGTCGCGGCTCAGCAAAAAGGGGTCACTTCTGCTCCCCCGCCTGCGCGAGATTTACATGTTTCCGATGTGTGCGGCGAAAAAATGGCTGGCGGGAATCCCGCTATTCATGTATATACATGAATATGTTCATCTGGGATGCCGCTAAAGCGATCAGCAATTTTGAAAAGCACGGCATCTCTTTTGAAGAAGCGGCAACAGTGTTCGCGGACGAGCATGGGCTCGATTGGGAGGATACGGATCATTCCCATCAGGAGAAGCGATACAAGCGTGTTGGGCGCGCATCCACGGGCTACACTGTGCTTGTGGTCTACACTTTAAGGAGGACTGAAGGTGGCCAAGAGAAAATCAGGATCATCAGCGCAAGGCAAGCGAACCGCAATGAGCGTAAGGCATATACCGGACCGTGAGATTGATTATTCCGACATCCCATCTTCAACTGACGAGGAATTGCGGCGAGCGCGACGCGTGGGGCGGCCCAGGTCTGGAAAGCCCTGGAAGCAGCTCATCGCGATCCGCATTGATCCTGCTTTGCTGCGGCGGCTACGCAGGCTTGCTGAAAAGAAGCACAAACCCTATCAGACGCTCATCCACGAAATTCTCGAACTGGCTGCAGCGTAGTCTTCAGGCTGATCTATGCACGCTGACTTGCGAGCCACTGGTCCATTTTAAATGAGCCGATGTGGTCCATTTTATCCGAGCGGCGACGCCGGTTGGCCGCCGAGGGATTTAGTATAGCCTTTTACAATATATTAAGATAGGATATAATGAAAAAGAGGTCGGACTCTTGGAAACCAAGCGCGTCTATCTGTCTGATTTGAGCTTCATCGAGTGGTCGCTTGCCGAAACCAAACCCGATCGATGGCGTCCACGAGGCTTGCTATGAAGGCTCGTAAGATTCGGATTCAGCTGCAAAGCCCCAAGGCCGCCTTGGACGAGTTTGTCGAGAAGGCGGAAGGCATGGCTCGCCGCAAGAGCAGGGCGCCACGGCGCATGAAAAAAGATGACGAGATCGTTCTCTGCTTCGAAGATCTGTCGGTCTTTGCCCGGGTGTTCAGCCCCGAGCGGCTTCGGCTCATTCGGACGGTACGGGACCGGAAGCCCGCTTCGCTAAACGAGCTCGCGAGGATGCTTGGGCGCGACTACCCCAACGTCTACAACGATGCGAAGTTTCTTGCGGAGCAGGGAATTCTGGAACTGGAAGAGAAGGCTGGCCGGGGGCGCGGGACGGTAAAGCCGACGTTTGAATGGGACGGGTTTGATATTGCGGTGTGAGCGAGGAATGGTTCTGAAAAAATACCGAGAACCAAATGCCAGGTAGCCGCCGACGGCATTGCCGCTAATTCAGACCATTTAGGTACTCGGTAGTCCGCGCCAGAGCCTGGTATTTTCCGCCTACACTCGGCCGCCACTTGAATGTGAGGTCGCTGCCGCAGTTTCAACCCGGAAATTCCTGCCCATCGAAGAGCCGATTCCGTTAAATTAAAAGGTTTGTAGAAAATGGGGGGGGGTAAAATTGTCAGGTATTTAGAAACCTATACCGATGGGTATGGAAGAAGCCGAGCAAACGATTGAAGGAGCGGAGGAGCGTCCATGAAGATCCAAGTGAAAGCATTTCTGTGGGTAGTGTGTGGTTTGGCGGGCCTTGGAGCGGGCTTGATACTTAGCGAGAGCGGATACGCCGCCCGTAAACCCGATGTCGGCATCGAAGGCCCCGGCGGGAAAGACTTTCTCATCTATTATAAGGACGGGAATGTTATCGTCGTCCGGCACTGTCAGGGCGATTACCCCGACGTTACCAAACGCTCCGACTGCGTGGGAAAAGAAAATCGAGTTCCGATTGAGGCGTTTAAGCGCGCCTTAAAATCCCAGATCACGATTGAAAAATCGGATTACTTAAAACCACTCACCAAAGCCGAGATTCAGGCCTCTAAAGAGGGAAAGCCCGACATAGAAAGACTTAAAAAACGCGAAGCAGACCTCACCGCTTTGCTTTCTCGCCTAGAAACGCGGATTAAAAACGGGGACTGCGCAGGCGATGCGCAGTGCCTGGCGGATCAAGCGACAGCGAAAACTGATCTTCAAAAAGCCCGCGAAGAGCTTGCTTCAGGCCAGGGAAAAGACGCCGCGATCAAGAAGATCAATGGCTTGATCGACAAGCTCGTCGATAATGAAATCGCGTCAACGACACTTACAAAATACACCTATGGAAAGGCAAAGGACGAGCTTTCCTACACGGTGCTAAAGAACTTCGACCCGAATACGAAGTTTCCGTGCGGAGGTTTAAATCCCAACTGTACCGAGTGCAGAGCAAAGCAGCTTGCTGAAGGCAAAGTGGCCTGCGAGGAAATCAAAACAACGGCTAACGGAAGCGTTTGGGAACTTGTAACACGCACCGAATCTGGACACGAGGTATGGAAGGATCGGCAGAGCGGACTTACCTTTAGCGACACACTTGATAAGAGGGATACGCACAAAGAAGCCGTAGAAACAGAT
>JACPKS010000093.1 GCA_016186905.1 Deltaproteobacteria bacterium | reverse complement strand
GTAGGTCGGCACCTTTTTAACGTGTAATCCAGACCGGCGCAAGCCAGAGCCTGTCGAGATCGTTTTTCTGGGAAATTTCGACGAATAGCCACTGGCTCCCCTTCGCGACGGGCACCTTGATGCTCGCTACCTTGTCGCTTCGGATCGCGGCCGAATCGGAACCGTTCGCGCCGATCGGAAGGGCTCTCAGGGTTTTCCCGCGGTCGGCTTTGTATCCAAAATCGAACTCATCCTTATCCGACGCGTGATAAACGCGGATCGACGCCTCGGCATCGTTCACGTCGGGATCTTTGTAACCCACGCGCAACATGACTTCCGCGGACGACGTCGCGAACTCTTCGCCCATCAGATGCGCCTTCGACGGCTCAACCCGGTCGACCGCGTAAGAAAATCCCTCCGCGTTCACGTCCTCGGACGCGAACGTTCTCCTCGAGTCGAGCGCATCGAGTATCGACTTCTCGTTTAACCCGGCGCTCGCGTCAAGCAAGAGCCCCGTGCGCGAAGCCGTCGCCGTGCCGTAATTGAAATGGTGATTGTCCTGGTTGGCCGCGGGCGCGAGCTTGAAGCCGTTGGCGAGGTAAAAGACCCAATCATAGACGCCGGACGGAGCTTCATCTCCGGTTTCGGCGCGGCGGTGCACCGGCCGGAATTTTTCTTCCGGATTTTCAGTGGCTCCTCCCGGAGAAACGACTTCGATCAGGCGAAACCGGTCGCCCGCGGCTTCCCTCACCTTCGCGAGCGTCTCTTTCAAAAGGGCGCCCGTGATTTCGGTCGCGCGAACGGAATCGCAGCCCTGAGGCGCTTTCACGTCTTTGCCAAGCGCGGCCAGAGCCGATTTGATGATGCAACCCACAGGCGCGAAATCGTCGAGCCCGTAATCATTTAGAAGCTCCTTGACGTCTTTGGCCTTCTTGCCCGCGAGCGATCCCCACCAGAGGTCGGATTTCACGTTGGGGTGATTCATCTGAAGCACGATCTTTTCGCCGCCCTTCGCGCGGTCGCTGAGCTGCGAATAGAGCGCGTTGAAATCGCCTGGCGCGAAATAAAACGGCCGCACCTTCGGCGTTTCCAATTCTTGCGAGAGGTGACCGAAAATATTGACGTGATTTCCGGAGGAAATCGAACTGGCCTCTTGCGCGAGTCCGCAAAAAAACTTCCCGCCGTACGCGCGATTGATCTCCTTCAAGAGCTTTTGTCTTTTCTGAAAACCTTCGAGCTTCGTGTCGGTATCGGGATCGTCGCCGGATTTGGTGTGCATCGAAATAAAGAGCGCGTCGAGCTTTCCTTTTTCACGCGCGTAATCGCAGGCCGCCCTGAAATACGACAACATTCGTTCCTCTTCCGTCGATACGGATTCCGGGAATGGGGCCGTGATGAAACGATCGGTGCCCGTATCGTCGTCGCGGCACGGGCGCCCGTCATCCTCCGGAAACCCTCTGTAGCTCGGACACGCGCCCGGCCCGTAAAAAGCCGCGGAACTTTCTTGTCCTTTCGGCGGGTTTCCTCCCATGAAGTGATGCGCATGAAGATTCGCGCGCGTGACTCGAAGAGATAATTTCTTCAACAGCACGTCATAGGAAGAGTGCTCGCTTGAAGGATTCCTCCCGGTCCCTTCGTTGAAATCCTCTACCCCTGGATGTTTCTGCGAATTCCACAAAAACAGAACAAGCGCCAGCGCGACTGAGATGAGTATGGGCAGTTTTTTTGAGTTCATGGTCCCGCGGGCCCTCCGCCTCGGCTTAGAATACCGCAAAATGCGGAGGGAAACCCCTGGGCAAAAACTGCATCGTCAGCCCGGCTTCAAGGATCCGATAAGTACCTAGCAACACCTTTTTGAAAGGCGACCATGCACCGCATCCTCATCGTGGAAGATCATCTTGAGTTGCAGCAGGCGATTCCGAAAATTCTCGGGGAGTCATGTTCGTTCGAAATCGCGTCCACGCTCAAGGAAGGCTTCGAACACGTCAACCGTCACGACTTCGACCTGATCTTGCTCGACGTCGATCTTCCCGACGGCGATGGATTCAAGCTTTGCGCGAATCTCAAGCAAATGGAGGGGAAGTCCGACATTCCTGTGATTTTTCTTACGGGCGATTCCGACATTCAGGACAAGGTGATGGCGTTTTCGCTGGGCGCCGACGATTACATCCTTAAGCCGTTCGACGCGCGAGAACTGCGCGCGCGGGTGTTCGCGCGGCTCGAACGATCGGCGAAGACCAAGGAGAAGAGCAACACGCTCGTCAAAGGCGACCTGAGTTTCGCGCTCTTATCCCAGCGCGCGACGGTTTCGTCTGGGCGGGGAGCGATCGAGCTGCCGCTTACGCCGCTCGAGTTCAAGCTGCTGCTGTATTTCGCGCGGCACGAGGACCACGTCCTCACGCGAGAACAGCTCATATCCGCGGTTTGGAACGACAACGTCCACGTGCTCGACCGCACGATCGACTCGCACATCAGCAATCTGAGAAGGCATCTCGGTCCGAGCGCGTGCGAGATCAAGTCGGTATACGGCGAAGGCTACCGTTTCACCGCGGTCAAAAAGGCCGCGAAGGCCCGCCAATCCGCTTAAGCGCGATTCCGTCCTGATTTCGGCAAGAAACCGGTTTCAGATCGTGGAGATAATTTATATTTTCCGCAATCATTAAGGAACATCCGGGGCTTAACCTCGTTTTTGGAGGTGAAGCCCATGAAACTGGAAAAATTTTCGTTCAACTCCGAAACCGGCCGCTGGACCGTGCCGTCTTTCCCGCCGCTGGATTCCGAACGCACGCTCGTCGTCGTATTCGGCTCATCCGGCCTTCGCGAGAAACCCGGGGCATTGAAGGACCTGCTCAAAGCGTACCCAAGCTCCCATATCGTCGGGTGCTCTACCGCCGGAGAGATCGACCAAGCCACGATCTCCGACAACAGCATTGTGGTCGCCGTCGCGAAGTTCGACGCAGGAGAGGTCTGCACGGCTTCGGCGCCGGTATCCTCGGGAAAAGACTCGTTCGCCTGCGGTCAATCCCTCGCCCAGAGTCTCAACGGCCCCGGCCTGCGCGGAATATTCGTCCTCAGCGAAGGACTTCGGATCAACGGCAGCGAGTTGCTGCGCGGTTTCAACTCGACACTTCCGGAATCCGTCGTGGTCACGGGCGGCCTTGCCGGTGACGGAAGCCGTTTTGAACGCACCTGGGTCATGTGCAATGACCTGCCGCGCTCCGGAATCGTCGCCGCCGTTGGATTATACGGCGATAACTTCCGCATCGGGCACGGTTCACAAGGCGGATGGGATGTCTTCGGGCCGGAACGCGTTGTCACGCGATCCGAGGCCAACGTGCTGTACGAGCTTGACGGAAAGCCGGCATTACAGCTCTACAAAGACTATCTCGGCGAGCGCGCGTCGGGTTTGCCGGCGACCGCACTCCTTTTCCCTCTGGCGCTGCGTTCCGGAGCGCAAGACCAGAAATCTCTCGTAAGAACGGTACTCGCAGTCGATGAAAAAACTCAGTCCATGACGTTTGCCGGCGACATCCCGCAAGGCTCTCTCGCCCAGCTTATGAAAGCGAACTTCGACCGGCTCATCGACGGGGCCTCGGGGTCGGCATCCATGATCCGCGCCGATGGCGCCCTCGGCCCCGTCCTGGTTCTGGCGATCAGCTGCGTGGGCCGCAGGCTCGTTCTCGGCGAACGCGCCGAAGAAGAGATCGAAGCGACGCTTGAGGCGCTTCCTGAGGGCGCGCGGCAAATCGGCTTCTATTCCTACGGCGAAATCTCGCCGTACGCGAGCGGTCATTGCAGCCTGCACAACCAAACCATGACGCTGACGACGATCGGGGAGGGATGAATGCATGACCGAGAAAACCTTACACCCCCTGCTGCGCCGGCAGCTCAGAAAAGCGTCGCTTGAGACCAACGCGTCACCGACGACGGTAACGTCGTGGCAGGGTTTTCTCAGGCGCATCAGCCACGCTTACGTCGAGAACGATCAAGACCGTTATACCGTCGAGCGCTCTCTCTCAATCTCTTCCCGCGAAATGCAGGAGCAGATCGAGCGAAGCCGCGTTGCGGAAGAGAATCTTCGCGCCGCAACCGATCGCGTCGTCGCGCTGATCGAGAATCTGCCTGGCGGAAACATGATCGAGGACGAGAACCGGAAGATCTTCAAAGCCAATCGCGAATTCTGCAAAATGTTCGGAATCCACTGCCCGCCCGAAAAGCTCGTCGGAGCCGACTGCCTCACGACCGTCGAAAAGGCAAAGGCCTATTTCGAGAATCCCGAAAACTTCGTGAAACGCATCGAGGAAACCATTTCCGCGAAAAAGGTCGTCATCGGCGATGAGATCACCCTTCGCGACAAACGGATTCTCGAAAGAAACTACTTTCCCATCTTTATCAACAACACCTATCACGGCCACTTCTGGCAGTATGCCGACGTCACCGAACACCGTCATCAGCGGATGGAGCTTGAGCGCGCCGAACGCATGGCTGCGGTCGGCGCGCTGGCGGCTGGGGTCGCGCACGAAATCAATAACCCTCTGACGTACGTCCTCGCCAACCTCATGTTTCTCTCTGATGAGCTCGGACACGCGCCGATGTCGTCGGAATTGACGCGGATGCTGGCCGAGGCCCGCGAAGGGGCCGAGCGGGTTCGCGATATTGTGCGGGATCTTCGAACATTCTCACATATGCCGGATGAGCAAGTGGACGCGATTGACGTGCGCGACTCGCTCGAATGGGCCATCAAAATGGCCAACAACGAAATCCGTCACCGTGCGCAAATCGTAAAGCAATATGGCGAGCCGCCACGCGTGCTTGGCAACCAATCCAAGCTCGCCCAGGTATTTCTGAACCTCTTGATCAACGCCGCACATGCGATTCCCGTCGGGCATTCATCGACGCAAAAAATCCGCATCGCGACGAAGACTGACGAAAGGAGCTGTGCCGTCATCGCGATCCAGGATTCAGGAGAGGGCATCCCGAAGAAGAATCTGCGGCGGATTTTTGAGCCGTTCTTCACGACAAAGCCCATCGGCATCGGCACCGGCCTCGGGTTGTCCATTTGCCTGAATATCGTGCGCGCAATGGGCGGAGACATCACGGTGAAAAGCGAGAAAGGCCATGGCACCGAAGTAACCGTCGTCATTCCTCCGGCCAGGGCGCAGGATGCCGCAGGTGCCACGCAGCGCCAACCGCTACCGACGATTCCCGAGGCCAAGCGGCACGGGCGCCTGTTGATCATCGACGACGAAAAAATGCTCGCTTCGGTTTTTACGAGAGCCATCGGGGTTGACCACGACGTGACCTTCGCCGACAGTTCCAACGACGCCATCGCGCTTCTGGAGAAAGACAACCGCTTCGACCTGATTTTAAGCGATCTGATGATGCCGAACATCACCGGAATGGAACTGTACGGGATTGTTTCCGCCAGGTGGCCCGAACTCAGCGCGCGCATGATTTTCATGACAGGCGGCGCGTTCACAGAACAGGCGCGTGAGTTCGTAGCGCAGCTTCCGCCCGAACGCATCCTCGATAAACCTTTCGGCTCACGAACCTTGAAAACAATCATCAACGCGCGCCTAAACGCCGGCAACATGGATCACTGAGGCTTCACATCCGGTCGCTTGTGGCTTGCGGCTCCCACTGAAACGGCGCGAAACCCTTCGCGGCGCTTGCGTCCGCGCTTTCTCCGGTCATGCGCGCGACGAAATCCAAAAGTGAATCGCGCGTCTGCACGTAGTACACTCCGAAAGCGGGAGCGACGCTGCCCGACGGCAAATGAAACCTCGGTCTTGCGCCCATCCTCGACCGGAGCGGTTCGTCGGCCAACGCGAGCTCGCCCGAAAACGCCGTCTGAAGATAATATGCGCGATATTCGACGGCAAACGCATCCCGGCGCGCATCTTGCGCGCCGGGATCGAAGAGATGAACCAGTTCGTGCAGAAGAAGGTGACAGCCTTCGTACGCCGAACGAACCGAGGAATCGAGATAAACGCCTTTCGTGCCGGAATGGTAAATGCCGCGGACTCTGGGCGGAGCGGCCGATCCGCTCGCGCGAGCCGAAAACCCGGCCGCCGAAAAATCGACGAACGCGAGCCGAACCCTTCCGCCGACCGCGGATTTTTCGTCGAGGAACTTCTTGGCTGAGGCGCTGCAGGCGTACAATTCCTCGCAATTCACCCAAAGCGCCGCGGCCCGCGAATTCAAATCGCCTTCCTGACCCGCAAAATAATCCGCG
Source organism: Deltaproteobacteria bacterium (assembly GCA_016186905.1). Lineage (GTDB taxonomy): Bacteria > Bdellovibrionota > UBA1018 > UBA1018 > UBA923 > JACPKS01. The sequence goes on along the minus strand of JACPKS010000093.1, from coordinate 12,768 downwards.
TCGAGAATCTTGCCGGCTCTCGCGGCGTTGCATCTTGGAAGAGCTCTTATCGCCAGGGCATCGCTTAAACTCACCCGCGAAAGCGCCTTGAACAGGCGCGAGCCGGCGCCGACCGAGTCGTGCGACTCGGTTTCAGACTTCTTTTCGGAAGCGCCGGTCTGTCCGCATCCGCTCACCGCTCCGGCGACGAGCGCGGCAATCAACAGGGCTTGAAACCGATGCATGGGCAGCGGAAGCATAGGCCGTGGAAGCAAAGCAGGCCTCGTGCCAGACCCCATCTGGTTGATTTTGAACGCGAACGGCGACTCGCTTGCGACATGCCGCGGTTTTTCCGCGACTGAGTTCCATACAGGTGTACAAAACCTAAACAGCGCAAGACTGCACCTGTTTCGCGCTATTTCCTCCAACCAATTGAAATAACTTGCGATGCCGGAGCGCCGTTCCTGGCACGAAGCTTGATACCTATGCCGCGGTTGCGGCACCAGCCTGCCTGCCGCACGGAGGACGATTTTATGAAGTTCTGGCTTAAGACCACGCCCGCTTTGCTTCTGCTCACGGTCGCCTGCAGCCCGCTCGCACCCAGCATTTCAAAGTTCGGGCTCGCGAAGTCCGATAAAAGCGCCGATCAATCCCACGTCGTCGATGTAGTTGCCGGCGCCGATGGCCTTGCCGCCGGCGAACGTACGGCTGTCTCCGTAGTCATTCCGGCTGGCGATTACAAAAACAAATGGGAAGAGATCCGCGGGTCAACGCCTTCACAAGAATTGACTCGCACTCAGACCGACACGTTCGCCGAGGACGGTTTGGTGCTCGTGCCTTCGCAGGACAAGAGTATCCAGGGCCACGAGCCGGATCTGGCTGACAGTTCCGCCAGCATTTATCTCGTCGTCAGCGGTCTTTCGGAAGCCGAGATGAAAGAGCTCGAGTCGGGCGTTCGCGTCGCCGTATCGCTCGATCAAAGCGTCAAGACCAGGCTGGCTTGGAAGATTCGCCTGCACGAAGCGTCGGCGCTCACTGGCGACCCCGCGCTAGACACTCAATCCGAGAAAACCCGCGAGCTGCTCAACGCCGCTCTCGAAAAAATGGCGATCGGGTTCAGTAATTAAGTGAGGCGCTCGACTTTCCAGCCGAAGCGCGCGCCCGGCGTACGAGCTCGTACGAGATCGGAAGCGCCGTCAAAAGAAAAATCACGTACAAAGCCATGTAATGCCTGGGAAGAAAGTGCGTGTGCGCAAGCGAGTGCTGCCGGCACATCACGTTCCACGCGATCGCGCCCAGTAACGCAAGCGCGAGGCCGCCAAACCCACGCAAACTCTCGGCACGGTCCTTAACCTTACCGAGAAATCCCAAGAGCAGAAACGTGAACGTGAGCGCCAGAAGATTCACGCCCGTAAACCCCGTCGCGCCGTAAGACTGCCGGTTGTACTCATGAAGCACGCGGCTTAGGCGCTGGTCGTCGACGGCTTCGTTTTGAAAATGTGAGATGCCCATTCTCCAGCTCCCCCACTGCCTGAAATCGTGGATCGCCTGCGCGACCGATCCCAGGTGCAACGAAAACAGCGTCAGCTGCAACGCCATGCCGAGACAGCCGCCGAGAAAAATCCCGGTCAGCACGTTGCGCCCTTTGTTCCACGGGATCCGCGGCGTCATGCAAATCATCGCCGCCGCCGACAAAAACGTGACCGGAACGAAGTCGATCGAGAACCAGATTTGCAGAAATCCGACTGCCGCCCCGAAAAACAACGCCCATCGCGCGGAGCTCGGCGACGTTTCCCGCGGGCGATTGGCGTAACGAAAGAGCATCGCGAACATCACGAGATAAATTCCCATCACGTAGCCGTGACCCGCAAGCGAGATCGAAAAAATCGTCAGTCCCCGCGCGAACGCGAGCAGCGTCATCAAAAGACAGGCCAGCGCGCACGATCCCGTGAAAGCCGCGAACTCAAGCCCGAGAAAGCCGAGGCCGAAAACGTTGAGCGAGAGCGGAATGAGCCGGCTCACCCAGATCGCGTCTTTTCCGAAAAACTTCACGATGAGACCCAACATCCATGCCGGGCCCGGAAAGTAGTGCGTGTACACGAACGGCCTGTCGCGCGACAAGCCGTTTTCGTCAAAACCGAAGGCCGGATATTCGGGGAGGAGATGATTCTTCAGAAACCCGTCGCGAGCGTAGGTGTCGGCGGCGTGCAAAAGCATTTGTTCGGTCGCGCCGTCGGTGCGGTGGAAATCACGATTGCCGTGGGAAAGCGCGAATTGAAAGCCGGCCGCCCAGAAGACCGCGAGCACGGTCCAGAACCATGCGCGCTGCCGCTTGGGCCAACCGCCAGTCAACTTCACTTCAGAAACCTTTCGGAATCCTGCGGAAAGTAGTCCTTGTGTCCCGCGATGAATCGTTTCAGGGCCGTGGTCACGAGCTCGGATCTCGTGATTTTTGTATAAGCCGCCATGGCATCAAGCTGTTCGGCCACCTTCGTATCGACCTCGACTTCGATCTTGGTCTGCGGCACTCTGGGTATTTTTTCGTCTTTCGTTGGTCGCATATGCGGCTAAAACTACACCCGTTCAGTGGAAAAATTCAAGCTTCGGGAAATGCTTTTTGATCGCGGCGACGAGCGTCCGGCCGTGTTCCGGACCCCGCGTTTCAAGCGTCATCTCCACCCCCGTCTCGTTGAATCCCACGGCGGGTTTGTCGCGATCATGTATGACCTGCAAAACGTTGGCCCCGTTTTCGGCGATGATGCGCGTAAGCAAGTTAAGCGAGCCGGGCCGATCCGAAATCGACACATTAAGCCGCACGCGGCGGCCGTTGAGAATCAGCCCGTGGTCGATGATCCGCCCCAAGACGTTGACGTCGATATTGCCGCCGCAAATCACGAGGACAACTTTCTTCCGGCGAAAATCTCTCGGGCGCTGGATCATAAGATCTTCGAGCACCGCGAGCGGCAGCGCGCCGGCGCCTTCCGCGATCGTGTGCGCCTTCTCCATGAGCGTGAGCACGGCTGCCGCGATTTTTTCGTCGTCGGCGTCGGCCGCGAGATCGATCACGCGGTTTAAAATCCGAAATAATGCGGGGCTGACATTTTTGACGCGAATTCCGTCGGCGAAGGTCTCCGCCTCGCGCGTCCGCACGACACGATGCTTGCGCAGCGACTGCACCATCGAGCTCGCGCCCGAGGCCTGAGCGCCGACCAGCATCGTCTTGGGTTTCAGCGCCTTCATCACGATGCCGATGCCGCCCATCAGACCGCCGCCGCCGACGGCTCCGATCAGAACATCGGCGTCCGGAAGCTGCTCAACGATCTCGAGCCCGACCGTACCCTGCCCCGCGATCACCTGCGCGTCCTCGAACGGGTGCACGAACGTAGCGCCGGTTTCGCGTTCAAGTTTCCGCGCCTGCGCATATGCCTCTTCGTACTTGTCGCCGTACAAAATAATTTTGGCGCCAAGCGCTTTCGTGTTCTGAATCTTGGTAAGCGGCGCGCTTTGCGGCATCACGATCGTGGCTTTCGTCTGGAAATGCGCGGCGGCCCACGCCACTCCTTGGGCATGGTTTCCCGCGCTAGCCGCGATCACTCCGCGTTTTCGCGTCGCGGGGTTTAGCGTGGATAGCTTGTAAACCGCGCCGCGAATTTTGAACGACCCGATCGGCTGCATGTTCTCAAGCTTGAGGTAAACGTCGCAGCCGATTTTATTCGAAAGCCACTGGTTCGGAACAAGCGGCGTCGGATCGATCACCTTCAGCAGAATGCGCCTGGCTTCTTCGGTATCGGCGAGGGTGATTTTCATGGCAGGCCCAAAATACGCTTCGTTTCGTCCACCGTCGCGACAGGGCGCCGTAACGCCGTCGCGAGCTGCGCCATGCGCTCGACAAGCTGGGCATTGCTCTTCGCGAGCACGCCCCTCGACCAATAGATATTGTCTTCAAGGCCTACCCTCGCGTGCCCGCCCATCAAGATCGCCTGGGTGGCGATGGGCAGCTGATAACGCCCGATGCCTGCGGCGGTCCACGTCGAGCCCTCCGGAAGAAAATCGGCCATGCGGCATAGATTTCGCGGCTCGCCGCTGATGCCGTGGCCCGTTCCCATGACGAATTGAAAGTGCGCGGGCGCGGCGATGACGCCTTTTTTCACGAGCTTCACGCCGTATTCGAGCATTCCGTAATCATAGACCTCGATCTCGGGCTTGATCGCGTGCTCTTTCATTTTTTCCGCGAGCATTTCCACATCCTTGGGAAGGTTCACGAACACTTCGTCGCCGAAGTTGATCGAGCCGACGTTAAGCGACGCCATCTCCGGCTTGAGCTTCAGAGGCTCGGCGCGCTTTTCGATTTTCTCGCCGACGGCGCCTCCGGTCGAGATCTGCACGATCACCGGGCATTTTTTTCGGATGCGTTCGATCGCGTCGCGAAACCGCTCCACCGACTGCGTGGGCTTTCCGGCCTCGTCGCGCACGTGGAGATGGATGATCGATGCGCCCGCCCTCCAGCACGCGCATGCCGCCTCGGCCTGCTCCTCGGGCGTCGTAGGGAGCGCCGGATTCATCTCTTTGGTCGTCTCAGCGCCCGTAATGGCGCACGTGAGAATCAGTTTTTCCATAAGCATAGAGAATCACGGATTTTCACGGTCTTGTCATCCAGAATTCAATAGTATATACTGGTATATACCATGTGGATTTATGACATCTGCGGCGCTTTTGAAAAGGCACAAATCCGATACGCAGTCGTAGGCGGATACGCGCTGACACTTCATGGAGCGGCTCGCGGCACGATCGATCTGGATCTCGTCATCGAATTGACCAAACCTACCTTTCTTAAGGCTGAAAAAGCCCTGATCGGCCTTGGATTTGAAAGCCGTTTACCGGTCACCGCCGCTCAGGTCCACGATTTCCGCAAAGAGTATATTCTTAATCGAAACCTTGTGGCGTGGAGCTTCTTTCATCCCGGGCGACAGAACGAAATCATCGACATCATCATCACTGATGATGCACGCAAAATGAAGGTCGATAAAATGAAGGTCGACGGCCATCCAATTCGAGTGGCATCGCTTGAATCGCTGATCGAGATGAAACGAAAGCGCGGCCGGCCGCAGGATCTCATCGACGTGGCGGCTCTTGAGACTTTGAAGAAAGGCGTGTCGCGATGAAAAAGACGCTGCAATACTTCACTCCGGAGTATCTCGAACAGTGCAAAAAACTCACGCTGAAGCAGCGTCTCGAGTTTCTCGAAAATTATCGAAAGCTCGCGTTCGCCGCACAGAATTCGAAACGCAGGTCCAAACTGATCAGTCTGAAAGTCGAACCGGATCTACTGGAACTTTTTCGCCGGAAAGCGGAACTTCACGGGGTCCCTTATCAAACCCAAATCAAACGGCTGATGCGCGAGTGGGCTATCAAGTAAAAAAACTTTGTTTCGATGGTAAATCTATAATTCGTTTATACATGTATTAATAATACGATGATTTATTATTACAAACAACGCGAAAACCAGCCTATCGCAACAGCGTTCGCATCGCGCCGTACATCGTCTTCGGCAGGTCGCTGATCCGTCGCGCCTCGAAGAACCGGCCGTTCCCGCGCGACGTCATTTCAAGAAGCAGATCGCGGCCGGCCTGGTCGCGGCCGAGCTTCAAAACATTCAAATGTTTGAATCGCGGCGCAAGCGCCGACGGGTCGGCGCCTTCCGTGTATTTTCCGTCACTGATGAAGATCACGCTGGAGTGCTCCTTGCGGTACGAGTAAAGCGCCTTAAGCGTCGTCTTGAGCGCGAGCTCCATATTCGTGAAACCGCCCGCGGGCAGCTCCAGCACGCGCTCGATCACGCCTTCCACCGTCAGGTCCTCGTCGAAGCGCTTGATCCATTTCACTTTCGAATCGAATCCCATCAAAGAGAGCCTTCGCGCGGGAACGCAAAGAGCCACGACCGCCGTCGCGACCGAAAGCAGCGCGATCTTCTCGCCGGTCATGCTTAAGCTTGCGTCCATCACGAGCGCGATCGGAGTCTCTTTTTCAATGCGCGCGTCAAAGCGCAAGATCTCTTCCGGCGCCACGCCAGACGAGTGTCCGCGCGCGAGATCCTCATCCAAAGTCGCAAGCACGTCGAGCTCGCCTCTGCCGCCTTTATCCAAAAACGTCCTGTAATCGACGACCGCGCTGTATTCCGGCCGCAAGACCGAACCCATCACCCGATGCGCGCGATCGAGAATCCCTTCGATCGCCCTGCGTTTCAGTCTTTGTTTTTCCTTTTCAGGAATGTGCGCGAAGCGCTTCAAATCCTGAAACCGCACGGCCACGTCCCACGAGGGTTTGTCTTCAAAACCAGAGACATCCTCGGGCGCGGTCATATCGACAAGCTCGGGCGCGATAAATGCGGCGGCGGCCTTGCTCGCGAGCTCGGATTTTTCTTTCTTGACGGATCGGATCTGGATCGAAAAGGCGCCTTCGGGGTTCTCTAGGAGTTTTTTTTTAGCTGTTCCCAAAGCTCCTTGAGCACGAACTCGACCTGTTGATCGTACGTTCCGTCGAGCTCTCCGGTATTGAGCTCGATGCGGGTCGGAAGCGCCAGCCTGGCGGCTTCGCGGAAGTCGCCTTCGTCGATCATTCCCTTGTCGCCGGTTCGAAGCTTCGCCGCGAGAATCTGCAGAATCGCGATCGCCGCGCGCACCGATGCGCCGCGTTTGATTTTCGGATGCGAACGCGTGAGCCTTGCAAGCCCGATGGCCCACGAAAGATACGGCTCTTCGCCAAAACCCGACGCGCGTTTCGCGATCTCGCGCTCTTCCTCGAAGTTCTGGTAGTTGAGCATCACCCATTCGAGGCGATCCATCAACGCCTCGGAGAGGTGCGACGTCGCCACGAACTCGCGCGGATTTTGCGTCGCCACGACGAGAAATCCGGGTACGGCGCGAAGGGTTCCGTATTGCGGAACGTTCACGATCGATTCGTCGATCGCCGGAAGCAGAACGTTTTGCACCGCCTCGGGCATGCGATTCAATTCGTTGATGAAAAGAATCGAGCCGTCTTGCATCGCTTCGACGAGCGGTCCGGGCACGAACGTGTCTTTGGAGTAGCCTTTCTTTAAAACCAGCGACGGGTCAAACCAGCCCGTGAGCTTCTGTTCGGTGAATCGCGAGTCGCCGTCGACTCGAATCACTTTGCGGCCAAGCACGCCGGCCACGGCCCGTGCAAGCACGGTTTTCCCGACGCCGACCGGCCCTTCGATCAAGACGTTCCGCCCGGCCGAGAGCGCGGCGCAGAGCTGGCGCGTCTCGTGTTCGCGTCCCACGATACGGTGTTCCGCGCGGACGCGCGCGACGACTTCCCGCTCGCTCCGAGGTTTTTTTGATGCGGGTTTGGTTTTCGCGCTCATGGTTCGATTCTATCGATCACTTCTTCTTATTCTGCCGCTTGACCAGCTCTTGCACAAGGTAACTCGCCACCGCGGAGGGCTTCGTGCCGACGCCGAAGCCCGCGTCGAATCCGCACTCCAAGGCCAGCTGATGCGTCACGCGCGGTCCGCCGCAGATTAAAATCAGCTTATCCCGCAAGCCGAGCTTGTCGGCCTTCTCGATCAGATCCTTCATGTCTTTGATGTGGATGTCGTGTTGGGTGACGACCTTCGAGACGAGAAGCGCGTCAGCTTTGAGTTCCACCGCTTTCTTCAACAGCTCCTCGTTCAGGATTTGGGCGCCGAGATTCCTCGCGTCGAGCCATTCGTAGCGTTCGAGTCCGTAATCGCCCGCGAAGCCCTTCATGTTGATGATCGCGTCGATGCCGACCGTGTGCGCATCGTATCCCGTGCACGCGCCGAGAACGACGACTTTGCGCCCGAGCTCTTCCCTGATCAGGTTGTCGATCGCCTCGCGGCCCATGACTTCGGATTCGATTTTGACCGCCTTGATCTTCGTGAAGTCGATCGCGTGCTTAAGCTTTCCGTAGATCACGAAAAACGAAAAACCGTCCGCCGCGTGCTCCATCGCCGCGACCTTCGCCTCGTCAAATCCCATCTTGTGCGCGAGTTGCACGGCGGCCTCGCGCGCTTCGGGAGAGACCGGTACCGGAAGCGTGAACGAAACCTGCACGACACCGTCGTCCATGATGTCGCCGTAGGGTTTGAGCTTCTTGAGATCGGCCTTCTTAACGAGGTGCGAATAATCGGCTTTCGTCATAGCAACTCGAAAAACGGGTTGAGGTATTCTTTGTCTTTCTGAATGACGCCGTCGAGGCCCTTTCCGCCGGTGAGCGTGCGCGAAACGTTCGCGAACGCCTTGTCTTCGATCGCCTTGAATAAACCATCCGTGTGAATTTTTCGCAGGAGCTGCAGGGTATCGTCGAGCACCTTCTTCCCATGTGACGCGATGACTCCGTCGCGCTTGTAGGTGATCTCTTTTCCGAGGCCGCGCGCGGCGCCGAAGATGTAGTTCGCGTTCTTGATGCTCATCCAGCGGTCCTGCAAAAGCGGCGTGTGCATCGCCTCCGTCGGCATGCCAAGGAGCTGAATGCCCTGATTCGTCAGCACGCCGACCAAATTAAACGTCGCGTCCATCAGATGGCTGAAGAAAATGTCGCCCACTTTGTGGCGGGTGGGCGGCATGAATTTGATGGGCGACTTCGGAAAAATATCGCGCGTCATCTGCGCCCGCGCGATTTCGAGCAGCAGCACGTCGGGATGCCACGGGTTCATCTCGGCGGCGTGACCGAGCCCCATCTGCTCTTCCTTCATATGCGCCTCGAGCGCGAAGCGCTCGTTGATGAACTGCGAAGCCAGAACCTGATGGCCGTTTTCGATCGCGTCGGCGGTCGTAAGGTAATTGTCTTCACCCGTGTGAATCACGATACCGGCCCGAGAGATGATGAGTCTCGAGAAATGCTGATCGATGAGCGTTCGCTTCATGTTGATGTCGCGGAAAAGAATGCCGTACATCGCGTCGTTCAAAAGAAAATCCAGGCGCTCAAGACCGGCCATCGCGGCGATCTCGCTCATGCAAAGCCCCGAACAATAGTTCGTAAGCCGGACGTAACGCCCGAGCTTCTTTCCTTCCTCGTCGAGTGCCGCGCGCATGATGCGGAAATTTTCCTGCGTCGCGTACGTGCCGCCGAAGCCCTCGGTGGTCGCGCCTTCCGGAACGTAGTCGAGCAGGCTCTGCGCCGTCGAACGAATCACCGCGATCGCCTCGGCGCCAGCCTCTGCCGCGGCCCGCGCCTGAATCACATCCTCGAAAATATTTCCGGTCGCGACGATCACGTAAAGAAGCGGCTTGCCCTGGAACGTGAGATCGAACGGATCCTTCAGCTTCCTGCAAAGCTCGTTTCGCTCTTCGCGGCGGAGAACGATCGCCTCGACGGCTTTCCGCGCGAGCTCATGCGAGAGTTTTCGGATCTCGGCGGCAGGCGAGGCCGGAAGCGCGCTCAACCGAAGCTCTCCCCCGCAAACCTTCCGCGCAAGCCCGGCGGGCGAGGATTCCGTCTGGAGCATCCCGTTGACGAACCAGTGGAGCGCGCCTTTCGCTAAAACATGGTCTGCGCGAAGCTGATCCACGATGAAGTTGACCGCTGGGTGCTTCTGGCCCGCCTTCATCATCGCGCCTTCGACGCCGATGAGACGCAGCACCGCGCGTTCGATGCTCACGGTCGTATTCGCGTCGATCGTGGGCTTCACTTTCTCGACGATCTGAGCGGCAAGCCTGCGGCACTCGATGATCGTCTGCTGGTTCAGCTCAAGATGCGCCATATCGCTTCTCGTAGATCGCGCGAATCTCGCTGGATTCGCGCAAGATCCGCAACGCCAGATCGGCGTGGCCCGGAGAATAACCATTCCCCATGACCAGCGTCACGTCGGCCCCAACGCCTTCGGCCCCAAGGGCCGCCTTCGTAAAACTCGTGGCCATGCTGAAAAAATAAACAACACCCCGCGGACGCGCCGAAAGAATGCACGACATCTCGGTGTCCGGGATGTTCGTCACGTTGATCACGACGTCGGCCATTTTTCCTTCCGTCAGGCGGCGCACTTGCTCGTAAACAGCCAACGCGTTTCGAGCGTCGCAGGTTTCGACGGCATCCACGAACGGCATCCCCTGCAATTTCGCAACCGCGTCTTTTCCGTAATCCAGCGCGATCACGCGTCCCGTTTTGCCTACCGCCTTCTTCGCCTCATACAAACAAAGCACGCCGGATTTTCCGCCGCCGCCCGCGACGACAACCGTCTGACCCGGCTTGCAAAGCGCCGCGGTCTGTGCCGGCGCGCCGCACACGTCGAGCACCGCGAGCGCCAGTGTTTCGGAAAGGTCTTCGGGAAGTTTCGCGCAGATCCCGCTTTGAAAAAGGATGGCGTGGCCCTCGACGTCCACCCGATCGGCTTCAAGATGAATGCCGCGGACTTTGGTCAGCGAAAGCGGCGTCAGAGTTAAAGATACGAGCGTCGCGATGCGATCGCCGGCGCGAATCGATTCCGAGGCATGCCTTCCCTCGAGAAACTTCGCTCCCACCTCGCGCACCCTTCCGATGAGCATTCCGCCGGAGCCTGTCACTGGATTGTGATGCTTTCCTCTTGCCGCGACCAGATCCGAGACGTGCTTCTCGATACGGCGAGCGTCGCCGCCGCAGGCCTCTTTGATCTGATGAAAGCTCGCGGAGTCGATGTTGAGCGCCTCGACGTCGACCAGCAGCTCGTTATCAAAAATCGGAAGCGAGGCATCCAGGCGATCGGCCTGTTGCGGAAGCACGCCCTTGGGCGTCACCACGCGATGCGTGCCGAAGCGGTCACCTCCGCTTCTGTGCGACAACTTCATATATTCCCTGATGCGATCCCTTTCTTCGGCGTTAAAACGATGTCTGCTTATACAACAACACGATGTGACCCACCACCCCCTGAAGTTAGCAGCCATGCTTTCGTTTACAGGCGGCGAAACCCCGATGAACGTCCTCCTCCTGCGCGCGCCTCTGCGGCCGAAGTGCAAAACAAAAAGGACAACAACAACACAGGTCAAAGATCTAAATTGTTTCAGCCCGGAAACATGTCGCGGCGCAAAATAAATTGCAACTTGTTGTAATATAAAGATAATATAATCGCATTGCGTGGAATTACGCGTAGAGTTAAAATTACCTTATAAACAAAGAGATGTCCTTTTTTATTGGAATCTCGGGGAATTGAAGAACGTTATGAGAACAACCATTGGGATCAAGGGCGTTGCCCGAAGTGTTCTGGTCGCTTTGGCTTTGATGATCGCTGCCGGAGCATGCGGGAAGTTGTCGGGTCCCGCACCGGATCAAGATGGAGGGCAGCCGAAAAAGTCGAAGTTTAAAATCACGGGCGTGGTTTCGTTGATCACGGATTGGGTGGTGCCTTCCGTGCATGCAGCGGAGGCGATTGCGTGGAAGGAGCCAACCGCCTCCGTAGCCAAGTCACAGACAGAGCCCGGCCCCTGTCCCAACGAGTTCGAGCCCGTTAATGATGGCCTTTACGCCTACCTTTACCGCATCACGGAGGACACGCTCGACATCGAGGCGCTCGACCCCGCGACACTCAAGCCCCTTTGCGTCACCCGCGTGGACGAAAAGAGCGGCACCTACACGTTCGATTTCACGGATGAGGATCCCGAGCTCAATGCCGCGTACATCGTCGCCAAGCGTTTCGCGGCGGCCGAGGGGGAAACCTCAGGCTCGGCATCGAACCTCACCTTAAAAAGCCCGTTTTATCTTTTTAGCGGGCTCCCAACCGGCGACACGAACTATTTGGCTCCTGTGGCACGCCCGCCGGGAGAACAGTTGATGGTCGCGAAGAAGATGCTAGTAGTGGGCTCCGAAGCGCCGCAAGCGCTTGTGGAAGCCGCGCCAGAAGCCCCCAATTCCGCGCTGAGTGCGAAGGATTTCCTGCGCGAAGCTTTTTTCAGCAAAACGACGGACGTGATCGCGGGCGAGTCGGATCTCAAGCTCGACATCGATCCGGTTTCCTCAGTCGGGCTCGGCACGAAAGCCGTCGCGTACCGCATGGGCGGGATTTCGAAAGCACTGGCCAACGGCTTAAACACGACGCCTGCGGAGCTGCTGACAAGCCTTCTCAATGACACGTCCGTCGCGGAGGCGGTGACTACAGCAATCGGGAACGGCGAGTTCACGCTGGCCGACCTGGTGAGCGGGGATCCCAAGGCAATCATCGGAAAAATCTCCGTGGCTCCTTCGCTGAAGACAGCCATCGCCTCGTTCCGCCAGAACGCACTTTCCGATCCCGTTTCCACCGCCGTCAAGATCGTGAAAGCCAGGGGAGCGGAGAATACGGAAAAACTTCTCTTGCAATACGCCACGGACCTAGAGGGGAGCGTAGCTCGCGCCGGTTTCGAGGCTCCCGGCCGCGTCGCGCTCGCCGTGGAGGTGCTCAATAAAGTCCATGCCCTAGCCATGAAAAACGACTTTCCCAACGTGGCGATGAAAACGGAAGCCACCCTCGTCGTGGCAGCGGATCAGATCACGGCCCGACTCAAGAAATACGAGGATGAGGCGATCGCGAAGCTCAAGGAGGAAGAAGAGAACATCGTGCAGGGAGAGGGGTTCGAGCTTGTGGAAGCGAAGCCCATGGATCCAGCGAAAATCTTCGCGGCGATGGGCACCACACGCCAGGCAGCGTTCAGGCGTTTCAACACGGTTTTCCAGAACAATTTGAACCCCGAATTTCTGAACTTTCAATCCAACGAATCCGCCGAGTCCCTTCTGATCGCGTCAAAAACCATCTCGCCGATGTTCGAGACGGCCACCCTTTTCATTAACGAGCAGGAGGCCGCC
>JACPKS010000092.1 GCA_016186905.1 Deltaproteobacteria bacterium | reverse complement strand
CTGGATACAAACATCATCATCCACGCCCTTAACACCGCTTCTCCTGAGCACACTGTCGTCAAGAAGTGGCTGCAATCCGATGAGGATGTTCTTGCGACCAGTCACATCTGCGTCGCCGAGGCACTGAGGATTTTAACCCACCCCCGTCTCATCCCTCATCCGCTGAAACTTATCGACGCTCTCGACCTGCTTCGATCGTTTCTGGATTTTTTTGACGTATGCGTTCTCGGCGAAGAACCGACGTGGATCGAAGCGCTTGCCGAACTCGCCCGCGATCTGCCCACGCTCAAAGGCAGCGAAGTGCACGATGCGCGGATTGCCCTCTCTCTTCGCGAGCATGGCGTGCGAAAAATCTGCACCTTCGATTATGAATTCTCGAAGTATGAGTTCCTCAGGGTGTCGCGGCCGGTCTAGGCGTTATCCGGCAATTTCTGCCGCGGACCGATCCCAAAATAAATGCCTGGGGTTGTGTAGTGATTTTCTAAAGGCCCACGCCGCCCAGGTCGATAATAGGACTGGAGGAGCGTGAAAACTTATGAAAACCAAAACTAAACTGAAGAGTTTCATACTAATGGGGGCGATTCTGGCGCTTAGCGCCGGGCTCGCCGCGTGTTCCACGACGAAAAAAGACACGGCAGATTATGCCTACTCGGGAACGGGCGAACGCGCGCCCGCGGGGACAACGCCGGCACTTGTGATGTTCGTCGAGAGCCTGGCGAAAAGCTCTACCTATGGCCGTGAGGCGGCCGAACAGAAGATTCTGGCCTTGATCAGCGCGAACGCTGAAAAATGGGGCATTCCCGCCGCCAAGAACCTGAACACCGTTACACTACGGAACGCGGACAAGAACCCGCTCACCGCCCAGCAAGAAGAGACCATCATGAAGAACTTGAAAAACAGCACCACGTTCAGCAAGACGGTGGGCGTGAAACAGACCGACGTGATCACCGCGTACAACACGTCAAGCAAGTCGGCTGAAGTGATGGGCTCGAGCACGGTCGGCAAAGGAAAGATGAGTCTCGCGCCTGGCGTGAAAGTCGAAACGGGGCTTGGCGCTGACGTCGATGCCGTGGTCAACAACGCGAAGGGTGACGTGCAGGAAACGCTGATTACGTCATCTAAACAGCTCCACGAGATCGCGACCAGCCATCCGGAATTCAAGAACGTGGCGAGCAGCATCGCCCGCGAGAACGCGGCGATCGTGGAAAAAACCGGCGAGACGGTTCTCGGAAAAACAGGCTGCTCGAAAATCGTCGATGAGGAAGCGCTCACGAACCTCAATCAGACGCTGAAGCTGACTAAGCATGACGTCGTCGCGGGCGAAAACCTCGACAAGTCGTTTCAGCGCAATCTCGCGAAGGTGACGGATGAGGAGATCACCACGGTGTGCGCAAACCGCATCGTTCCGCTCGGCGAGCAGTGCGACGTCGTTCACCCAAAACGCGTAGCGGCGTGCAAGTAACGCGAACACTCCTCTTCCACCAGGATCGGAGTCGCACGTGATGGGTAGCGCGCTCTTCCGAAAAAGCGAAAACGTAAAACGAGAGGCTTCCCCCCGGGGAGGCCTCTCGGCGTTTTCGCGCAAGCTCGGCGCGATCGCGATTTTGGCGCTTTTCGCGATGGGCGCCGAAACACCCGACCCCTATTCCATCAAGATGGGAAAGATCGAAAGTCTTCTCAAATGCGGCGAGCGGCAGGTCAAGCGCTTCGCCAAAACCGCCGAGCCTTATCCCGAGACATCCCCCGGAAAAATCCTCATTTTCAAAGACCCGAACCTAAGACAAGCCGTCACTCAAATGCGGATCCTCGCGGCCGATTTGAAGAAACTTTCAGCCGACATGGCGAAATCGCCCACGCGGATGCAAGACGGCGCGAAACTTCTGCAAACCGTTTCCGGCCGGTACCTCAACAGCTTAAGCCGCGCGCACGTGCTTTACGCCGCCGGCGCGCACGCGGCGGGAACCGACCTCGGAAATTTCTCGTTCGAAGCACTTGGCCCGCTCAATCTCGTGCTCGCCAAAAACGCCGCTTATCCCGTGTTCGCGAGGTATCCGTTCAACGTCCAGCACAAGAGCGCAAGCGAGCTCGAATTCGGCTTAAGCGATCAGGAGCGCGTGCTGGCCGAGGACGCCGCCGTCTCGTCGCCAAAGAACGAGCACGAGTACGCGAAGTTCCTGCAGCATTCGGTCTTGCGCGAAGGATTCGTGAACCGCTGGGCGGTTCGAAGGCTCACAAGCCAGAATTTCGATCCCGCCGACGAGAAGGTCAAGTACTGCGGGCCCGAGCTGCTTTCGTTCCGGCCGGGGGCCGACAAGAAGATCGCAAGCTCGCCGCTCTACAAGGAGCTTGTCGCCACCGATCGTTTTGCTGAAATCCGCAAGCTGACGCCCAAATTCGCCGAAAAGTCGATGAACCACCCGCTGGGCGACAAGCTGCTTTACGCGACGGTTCTGAAAGCCGCGCTGGGCGCGGAACCGAACTTCAAGGCGTTCATGGCCGGCGCCAGCACGGCGGGCATCGCGGATTGGTATCTGCAGGCCGCCGGCTACGTCGCCGCCAACGAGCAGGACGACTGGCAATATACCGCGCAGGACGTTTTGCTCTCGGCGACGATGCCGCGCGACGAATCCGCGCCGGCGCAGGTCGCGCGGCGGATGGCTGAAAACGCGTTTGAGCGGCGCTCGCAGGCCGTGCGCGAGCAGATCTGGATGATCGCGACCTTGCCGCTCACGAGCGACGGAAAGAAAATCGGGGTGAAAAACCGCGACCCGATGGATGAGCGCATCGTGAGCGAGCTCGCGAAAACGAAAGACGCGTGGATAAGCGCGCAGTTCGACGCGTTCCTTCCCGTCGCGCAAAAACTCGAGGATCCGAAATCCAAAGCCGTGACCGCGTACGCGCGGCGCGAGGAAAAAACGCGGCAGATCTTCGAGGCGGCTGAGCCCGCGATTCCAGCCGCATATGAAGTCGCTTTCTTCGAGAAAGCCGGAATGGACTACAAGACCGCGCGCTGGACCGAGGCTTCCAAAGTGAAAGCGCTCGTCGGCGGAAAGCTCGTGGCCGGAATGACGCTTGCGCCGATCACGCCCGAGGATCTCGAGCTCTATTTCATGGGGATGATGAACTCCTTCGAGTACGCGGCGCTCGAGCACGTCATGAACAAGCAGAAAGAGGTCGCCGACGTCATCAGCCGGTTTTTCAAGGAGCTGGGCGAGGAGTTCGGCAAGGAAGTCGCGAAAACTCCTGATCTCGTGTTGACGCCCGACAACACCCCGCTCGGACGCCTGGCAGCGGAAAAAGCGTACGCGATCCAGAAAGAGCTCTACGCGGAATACAAGAAAAAGCACGGCAAAGATTACAGCATGCTGGAAGAAACCATTAAGATCATTCCGGCCAAGAAAGACCAGCTCGCGCGCCCGCCGAAGCTCGTTCCGAAATTCGACCCGAGTACAGCCGACAATAAGATCGTCGTCGTGGAAAACGGCAAACTCGTGGCCAGGGAAAAGCCGCTCGAACGACGGCACCCGCCGATGCTCGCGCTTCAAACGCCGGAGGAAATCGAGAAAGCCAAGGAAGAAGCCGAGGCCAAGGAGTGCGGCGAAACTCCGGGCTTGTACGATCTTCTGGGCACAGGCACCTCGAAAAAACCCCGGAAGCCACCGGAATATGAGCTCATCGGCGACGATTCCGACCAGCCGATGGGCAAGATCGAGGCCGTCGAGTCGATCTTCGCGGTGATGCACCTGCGGACGTACAACTTCGATCCGAATTCCGTCCGCACCGCCGCGCTCACGAAAAGCGCCCGGCTCATGCCGTATCTTTTCGAGCACATGACCTACGCGCAGGCGAAATTCGGGCTGTCGTTCTCGCAGAGCGCGCTTCTGCAGCGGCAGTGGCGAGCCTCGAACCTGCCCGCGAGCGAGGACGAACGCTCGACGATGCATTATCTGGCCGACGCGTACGATCCCAGCACGTACACGGTGAACAAAACGAAAGCTCTCGCGATTATCGGCGATGCCATCGCGGCGGTCCGAAAAGACGACAAGCTCGAGGTTTTCTGCCAGGCCGACACGAAAACCGCGGCGGCCTTCCCGGACGAGAATTTCAAGCAGATGTTCCGGGCTTCCTCGGCCACGCGCGCGGCGATCAATGAAAAAGGACAGTACGACAAATACGAGGAAAACCTCCGCAAGCTCTCGCGCACGCCCAAGGAAGCGTTCCTTGAAGACGTGCTTTTCAGCCACGCGATGATGTGGTTTTTCCTCGTGCTGATGGCGATTTCGTTTTTCGTCATGCCCCTGCTTTCCGCCGGAATTCTCGCGGTGGTCACGCCGATTCTCACCTTCATCAACATCGCCGCCTTTCCGATCATCATCGCGGGAACATATACGCGCTGGAGCATCAATTACTTCGAGAAACCCACGCAGATCAAATTTCAGGAATCGGTCGCGAACTCCTATCTCGGCGATACGCGCACGATGATGGGAGACCTGAAGCAAATCGCCTCACGCGAAAAGATTGGCGAGGAAAAATCCATGCTTAAGTTCGGGCAATGGACCGAGCCGCTTTGGACGACGCTCGACTTTGTCTTCGGCAGGGCCATCGTAAAAGACCTCCGCCGCGGCGTCGGACTTACCGTCATGAAAAGCGCCAAAACGCTGGGGCTTGAGGCGCGAACGTTCGGCAAGCCGCCCAAGCAATTCAAGGCCGTGAAATCGTACAACGAGCTCGTCGCCGAGAAAGGTTTCGTGAGAGGCACGTCGGCGAAAGCCGGCGAATTCTGGGACGGCATGGGGCGCTGGCTGCCGAAATACCAGAATTTCACGATGGAGGAAGTGGTCGCGGCATTGCGTGGGAAAGTCGAAAAGCTTCTGCCGGCAAACCACGTCGAAAACATTCCGGAACTCGAGCAGGCGATCGATTACTGGAAGGTGCGGCTGACGAAAGCGATGAAGAAGCTCGGCGACGAGTCGCCGCTCAAGGGCAGTTCGCTCGTGAAAGAGGGCGAACCATTCATTCCGATCGATCCTTCCGGGGCCGAAGGTTTCGTGAAAAGTCCGAATCTCACGCTTTTCGTGATGTATCCCAAAGCGCTGATCGGCGCGGTCAAGAGCGGAAAGATCCTGCAGTTCTCGAAACGCTGGGGCGAGTTCGTGAACACGATGCGCGACATGCGCGTGCTTTACATCCGCGACCGCCTCGCGAAACTCGGAACGCTCATCGAGAAAATGGAACTCGCGTCGAAGAACGGGCAATCGACGGCGGAGCTCGTGCAGTCGCTTTCCGAGGAAGAAATGATGCTGCTGTACGAAGCCGGTCGCATGACCAAGCTTTTCGGCAAAGGGCCGCTTGCCGAGCGGGCGGCCGCACTTTTCAAGCCGGGGCCGCTTCGCAAGCTCGTTCCTTACTTCGAAGCGCATGAAGAAATTCGCATGGTAATGAAACCGCTGCAACCCGGCCTGAAAGTACTGACGGCCGAGGAAATGAAAAATTACGATCCCACGCACTACTACGACCCCGCGACGGACACCTACGTTCCCATGAGCGAAGAAGCCGACATGAAGGCCTGGTACCGCAGCATGGAAGACTTCGACGGTACGGCGCTCTCAAGCAAGGAGGCCGAGGAGCTTCGCTCGAGGCTGAACAAACGGCTGGGACTGTAGGCGTTCGATCGAAAAGCTGAAATGAATTCTTAAATGAATCAGGCCCGGGTCCTGGTGGTCACTTTCGCGAACTCGACCGCGAGGGAGGAGAGCGAAAGTGGCACCAGGAGCCGGGCCGTGATTATCTAAAAAACAACTTCAGTTATTTCCTGACCAGGTTGAACACTTCCTGCATCAGCTCGTCCGCCGAGTTAATCACGCGCGAGTTCGCCTGGAACGACCGCTGCGTCGTCATCAGATTGATGAACTCCGAGGCGATGTCGGTCGTGGACGACTCGATCGACTTCGGCACGAGCCTGCCGCGGCCGCCTTCGCCGGGCTTGCCGATGAAGGCCTGGCCCGAGTTGCGCGACTCGCGGTAACGGTTCTGCCCGCTCTTGAACAACGCTTCGTTGTTCTCGAACTTGCCGACCGCCACCTGCGAGAGGTTGATCGTTTCTCCGTTGGTGTAGACCGCCGAAAGAACGCCGTCGTCGTTGAACGACAGGCCCGCGACTGTTCCCGCCGTGTAGCCGTCTTGCACGTGTTTGTAGAGGTCGGAGTTCGTTCCGTACTGCGTGGTCTGAAGACCGGTGCCGCCTTCCTTGATCGCCTGGCCGAAGTCGAAGTCGATCTTCTGGCCCGGAAGCGCGCCCTTGCTGAAGTTGAACTCGTTCTTCCCGATTTTCTGCTCTTGCAAGCGCCCGTCGTTCGTGAATTTCAACGTTCCGTTGGCGGCCTCGACGATCTCGCCTTTTTTTCCGCCCTCGATCTCTTCGCCCGCGGCCATCGCGTGCCACTCCCAGAGGCCGTCTTCCGTCTTGTTGAAGTAGACCGAGACAAGGTGAGCATTGCCGGCCGAGTCGTACACCGTGAACCCGTTGGCGTACTGGCTCGTCTTGTCAGCCATTTTCGGATCCCAGTCTTTTCCGATCTCAGCGCGAATGTCGAGGTTCATCGACATATTCACCTTCGACGTTCTCTTCGCGTCGATCGTGGTACGATCGAGTTTGATTCCCGAGAGACGGTTTGTGACCTTGCCGTTCTCATCCGCTTGAAACCCCATTACCTTGTAACCATCGGTGTTCACGAGCACGCCGTCTTTGTCGAAGTTGAACACGCCGTTGCGCGTGAAGCTTCGTCCGTCTGGTCCGTCCATCACGAAGAAGCCGTCGCCCGAGATCGCGAGATCCGTCGAACGCTCGGTCTGATTGATCGAGCCTTGCGAGAAGACCGGGTTGACTTGCGCGAGCTTCGTGCCGCGGCCGATCTGGTTGCCGCCGAGCACGCCTTTAAGCGATTTCGAGATGACGTCTTGGAATTCGGGTCTTGAGGTTTTAAATCCTACCGTGTTGGCGTTGGCGAGGTTGTCCGCGTAGATGCCGAGCGCTTCGCCGTTAGCCTGCAGGCCGCTTACGCCGGTATAGAGAGACGAAAGAATACCCATAGATTTCAAGCCTCCGTGCTTTAGTGCGCGCCTTACGGCGAGCATGTTAGTATTCCGCGCGATTCTTTCGCGCGGGTTTCGAAGCCGTCAATCAATCGGGCTTCGAAGGAGGCGCCCCTGACTTCCGCCAGGGACCCGCCTCGACTACTTACTGACACTTCCCTACATCATCACTGCCCCGTCGATGTTCGTAAAAACATTCCCGTCCAGCGCGTTCCGGTCCATCGCGGTCACGACCGTCCGGTTCTTCACGCTCACGATGAACGCGCCATCCTTACCGATGATGAGCGTGTCATCCAGGCCCTTCGCTGCCGCCTTGTCGACGGCCTCGCTGAGCTTGCGCATCTTCTCGGCATCCAGGTCGATTTTGCGGCTTTGGATGCGAGCCGACGCGTGAGCGGAGAACTTCAGCGGCTCGGTGATCGAACCTCCGGCCAGCGGACTCGCTTTCGTGAGCTCGCCGCCCAATACCTGGTTGAAACTCACCGCCGAGTCGGGCGTTCGGTTCAGCCCGTTCTTTACCGCGACGTCACGGCCGATCGCGCGGTCGGGAGCCTGCGCCGGATCGCGGTTTGTGACCGTGCCCGGTGCGCCGCCGACAGCTGGATAAAGCAACGCGTTCGACATCGTGTTACGTCCTCCCTTCCAACAAAAACCACCTTACGGTTTTCGCGATACTACTCATTCCATTTTCCCGCGGTGGAGCCGTCCTGACTAGACTGCACCGATTTCCCGGCGGACGTTTCTGCCCCGCGCGAATTCTCGTCCGAATCGACTTCGGGAATGTCGGCGAGATTGACGGCAGCCGGCCGTGACGACGCGAATTTCATGGCTGCCGGATTGGCATCGCTCAAATCATCCTTACTGCCGCCGTACTTAAGCTTGCCCGCCGCCGCATCCAAGGCCGCGGGATTCGCATCGCTGGCTCGTGCCGGCGGCACTTGCGGCTTTTGACTCGGCAGCTCGACTTGCGTGTAGCCCGAGAACCGCCCCGGCAGGGCTTCAGGAGACATCGCCTGCGCCGCTTCGGGAAGAGAGTAAGCTTTGGCGGCTCCGGCCGCGCCCGTCTGCGAGGGATCGACGATCTTCGAAATATTTTTAAGAAGCATCTTTCGCGGATTTTGAGGATCGCCCGTGAGAAGAACCGTCTCCTTGCCGTCGAACGATACTCCGTTCACGACCTCGGTCTTCTGCGTTTGGATGGGGATTGGTTTTCCGTTGTCGGCTTCAGCGGCGACTTGAATCGAGTACTCACCCGACTTCGCCGGCATCTTGTTGGCGGCTTTGCCGTCCCACGCGAT
Organism: Deltaproteobacteria bacterium; assembly: GCA_016186905.1. Taxonomy (GTDB): domain Bacteria; phylum Bdellovibrionota; class UBA1018; order UBA1018; family UBA923; genus JACPKS01. The sequence continues at coordinate 24,910 of JACPKS010000092.1, read as the reverse complement.
CTTCGCTTCGCCTTTTTTCAGATTTTCGGCTTCGATCTCGCGCACGGTTTCGCCGCGCTCGTTCAAGACCGCGACGCGCACTTTGTGCGCGTCGCCAGTGAGATCAAATTTCAAATCGGTGGGTTTGCCTTCAGTGTGCATCATGCGGCTCGAATCGGCCGTCACGTATTTGCCGATCAGGCCCGCGGCGCCGAGCTGCTGCAACGGAAGCTGCGCCTGCGCAAGCTTGTCGAGATTCTGGTTCACGTTCAACATCTGTTCGAGCGACGAGAACTGAGCCATCTGCGCGGCCATCTCTTCGTTCTGGTACGGCTTCATCGGGTCCTGGTGCTGCATCTGCGTGACCATGAGCTTGAAGAACTCGTCCTTACCGAGCTTCTTCACGGCTTCGCGTTCTTTCTGCTCGCCCGCGCCGTACTGATCGGTGATGCGCTTGAGCACATCGCCTTTCGTTTCCTGGTGGCCGGGGGCGGCCGCGGGCTTCATCGTATTGATCAAAGTCAGTTCCCTCTTCATTTTTTTGAGCTGCTCCGGGAGGCATGAGTCAGTGGCCACCCGGAGCACTCAATCTAGTCAGGCCTGCGCATACTGGTCGTACGCCTGCCGGTAATTCCCGCGCTGGCGATTTCCTGATCCGTGCAGATCCAGGAACTCATCCGAGCGCGCGAAGTACCGATCCCAAGCCGAGCTTTGCGAATCGGAATTCGCTCCGCCGCCCCAGCCTTGAGATTGCCTGCCGCTATCCGCCAATGACGATCCGAGTCCCGAGCGGGCTTCGCCGTCCGCCCGAGGCGCTACGCCGACCTCGACGTTCGCGACGTTGTATCGCGCGTTTGAAAGCGACTGTCGAAGCTCGGGCAGCGCGCTCGCAAGCACTTCACGCGCCTCGCCCGAGGCCGATTCCATCCGCACGTTCAAGCGTCCGCGGTCGTTCCGCACCGAGATCGTGACCTCGCCCAAATGCTCGGGCGCGACCCTGACCTTCACGGAGCCGCCTCCTCGCGAAGCGAGCCGCAGCGCCTGCGCCGCGACCGCGTCGGGATTGGCGATGTCCAATCCCGAAGACATCGCGCGGACGCCGTCGCTTGCCGCCGCCATCGAAGCTCCCGCTACGCCGCGTCCCGCCGGCGAAGCGCCGCCCAGATTCGGCATCACGAGCGCAAGCCGCGAACCCTCGTCCGAGAGCCCGCGCGAGGACACGTCGATCCGGCCGCCACTGTCTTTGAACGCCCGCGCAAGTCCTTCCCGCGCCATGACCGGGCCGCCGTACATCGGCGATCCTGCTCTCGGCGCCAAACGACCCGCAACTCCCGCATGCGCCGCCTGCACTCCGCGACTGGGATGCGCGAGCACCGCAGACAATCCCTCCCGTTCCGCGACATAATCCTGCGAAAGCGTCGCACCGTTAGGTGAGCCAAGCGTCGCACCGCCAGGTGCGCCAAGCGAGATGGGCGCGTCCGTCATCGGCGCGCGCGATCCGGCAAGAACCGGTGCCGCAAGCCCTTCGTCGGCTTCAAGCACTTCAAGCCCGAACGGCATGAGCATCGGTCCGTCAACGATCACGCCCTGTCCGTTCATCGGCATCATCGCGGGAACCGGCACCGCCATCGGCACCGGAACTTCGACGATGATCGGCTGAAGCACCGCGGGGAGCGCCGGTCCAAGCGAACCGAGCGCACCTTGCGGCATAGCTCCGCGTCCGGCTATCGCCGCCGATCCCTGCGCGCCCACCGGCACCGGCCCCGTCGCGCCGTAAGGCGCGCCAGAAAGCACGAGACCCTGCGCCTGCATCGCGCTCACCAGCGCCGCCGCCTGCGCGTTGATCTGCGCTTGCGTTTGCGCCGCTAGAGCATCGGCCTTCGCGGCTTTCACCGCGTCAAGCTCCGATTTTTTCACGACCGCGTGCTGCGTGCCCGGCTGTGCCTTGAGCTCCTTGATCGCGTCGGCCTGAGCCTTCTTCATCGCGGCCTTGTCTCCCGAAAGCTTCGCGGCCTTCAGGTCCGCATCCGCTTCGGTGAGCTTGGCCGGTTTGATCGCCTTTGCGTCCGCCTTTGCCTTAATCCCATCCTTGGACTGCATCGCCGCCTGCGCGTCTTTGGACGCGACGGCTTGCGCATCCTTCGAAGCTGTTTCTTTGGATGCGACGGCTACAGTCTTTTGGTCCTGGGCTTTTTCCTGGGCTTTCGCCAGCACCGCGCCGAACTCCTGCGCGACGGCTTTCCCTTCGACACCGGCGTCAAGGCCTGCCGCCTTTTTCACGGCGCCCTTCAAAGCGGAAACGGCCGCCTGTACCGGTTTCTCTTCCGGCAAGACAGCTTGCACGCCATTGGCATTCACTGCTTCGGCGGGAATACCCCCGCCGACTGCATTGATTTCCGTCATCTCATGGTTTTCCTCCTTTCTTTGATCCGCCCCCGTCCGCGGGTCCCGGACTCACGGGAACCGAAGAGGGCGCCGGCATCGCTGGTCCGCCCGGATTCGTCGCTCCAATAGTAGCGCCGCCAGGCGCTGCTGCAGTTGCGACGTTCTGGGCCGGAGCCTGCGCTGGCGTGCGTTCCGTTGTCGCACCGTTAGGTGCGCCAACAGCGGCACCGCTAGGTGCCGCAACAGCGGCTGCAGGCGCGTTTTGCGCGCCAGCCGCCGGTTGGGGAACGACCGCCGCCTGACCTGCCGGGGTCCTTGTTGCGCCGCTAGGCGCCGCGACATTGGCGCCGCTGGGCGCCCCTACGTTACTGACACTCGCGTTCGCACCTACCGTCGAACGCGATTCCTTCACGTAACCTGTCATCAGTTCGGAGAGGCGTGCTGAGCGCGACTTGTCCATGACGTTCATGATTTTCGCCATGCGCTTGGTGTCCATTTTTTTCAGGACCTCGACCGCAAGCCAGTCATCCGTCGTCTCAAGCACCGCCGACGCGGCCTTCGGAGTCATCGTCTCGAAAACCGTGACCATTTTCAGCACGCGCTCCTCGTTGTTTTTTTTGCGTCCCTCGAGCTCGCCGCTGATTGAGTCGCGCAGAGTTTCGAGTTCCTTCATCTTGGATTCGAGCGCGACCTCGCGCTCCTTGAGTGTCTTTTCGTATTCTTCAAGCGTGGCTTCCCTGGCCTTAACCGCCTCGCGCTTGGCCTCGAGCTCCGTGGCGATGTCTTTGCTGGTGCCCTGCCCGGAAGGCCCTGCTTCGTGCCGTGCGACCTGTTTCTCGTCAGCCTTCTCGTCCGCGCCCGAAACGAACCCCGAGACGAGCACCACCGCGAACACGAACATCGCGACGAAAGTAAGCCTGAAAAAGAGCGCGCTCCTGCTCATGGTGACCCCGCCTCCCGCCATTCTTCCTCCTGCCGCTCCGACGCCCAAGCCGAGCGCATGATGTAGATATCGTCGATCTCCTTGAACTCGCGCTTGCGGATCCGCTCCTTGTATTCCTCGAGCCTTCGATCCTTGATCTTTTCAAGCGCCATGCGCTTTTGGCTTGCCGACACGTACTCAAGCCGCTTTTTTTCAGTAAGTTTTCCGCCACGCTCGATTTCCTGGTTCTTCCACTGGATCTTCAACTTCGTCCCGCGGATGAAGGCGTCCATCGCGACGAACTGCGCGGAGGTGTTCTCGGGGGCGGCCGCAAGGCCGGTCGCCTGCTCAACGGCCGCCGCGAGCCGGCGTTTTAGACCGTCGCGCGCCTCCACCATCGCCGACAGGATGTTGCGCGCGAGCGTCCACTCCTGGAGCTTTTTATCCTCCTGGCGCTTTCTTTCTTCGAGCACGGTTGCAAGCCGAAAGCGGAATTTTCTCGCCATATCACCTCAGTTCCTCATGCCTTGTCCTCATGCCTTGTCCGCGGCCGCCGCCAGAATCGACTCCAGTCGCGCGACCGACTCCTCGTAGGAAGATCTCTCGTCGATGTCCTGCCGCAAAAACGCCCGAACGCGCTCGATCACGGCGATCGCCTGGTCAAGCTTCGGGTTGCTGCCTTTGACGTACGCGCCGATGCTGATGAGATCTTCGTTGGCCGCGTGGATCGCCATCAGCTCCCTGAGGCTTCCCGAAACGTCGCGATGACGTTCGTCGATCACCGCGCGCATCACGCGGCTGACACTTTCGGCGACGTCGATCGCGGGATAATGATTGCGGCTCGCGAGCCTTCGTGAAAGCACGATGTGGCCGTCCAAGATCGCGCGCGACGCGTCGGCGATCGGCTCGTCCATGTCGTCGCCTTCCACCAATACCGTGTACAGGCCCGTGATGCTGCCTTTGCCGGCGCGCGTGCCGGCGCGCTCGAGAAGCTTCGGGAGCGTCGAAAAGACGGACGGCGTGTATCCTTTGCTCGCCGGCGGCTCGCCCATGCTGAGGCCGATCTCGCGCTGGGCCATGCAGAAGCGCGTGATCGAATCCATGAGCACCAAAACGTCGAGACCCTGGTCGCAGAAATATTCGGCGATCGTCGCCGCGATGAACGCGCCTCTCATGCGAAGAAGCGGCGACTTTTCAGACGTCGAGACCACGACAACCGAGCGCTTGAGACCCTCGGGCCCCAGATCGCGCTCGAGGAACTCGTTGACTTCGCGGCCGCGCTCGCCGATGAGCGCGATCACGTTCACGTCGGCCTTCGTATGGCGCGCCATCATTCCCAGGAGCACGCTTTTTCCCACGCCAGAGCCGGCCATGATTCCCACGCGCTGGCCCTTTCCGCAGGTGAGAAAGCCGTTGATCGCGCGCACGCCGAGGTCGAGCGGTTCGGAGATGCACGTGCGGTCGAGCGGGTTGACGGGAGAGCCGTAGATGCCGCGCGCTTCGGCATTCTTGACTTTGGGAAGGACGAGCGGGCCTTTGCCGTCGATGGGATCGCCCTTGCCGTCGATCACGCGGCCCAAAAGAAAATCGCCCACGGCGACACTCGCCTCGGATTTCGAGAGCGCGATTTTGCTCGAGGTGCTTACGCCGCGGATGTCGTCGAGCGGCATCAGGATCGCGCGCTTGTCGCGAAAGCCGATCACTTCGGCGTGTACCGCGTGCTCGAAGGCGTCAGCGTCACGCCAGCGGATTTGCGCGGCGTCGGCGAGAATCGAATGGCCGAGATTGGGAAGGATGCGCACGATGCTTCCGACCGTGGCGCCCGGAAGAAAGCCTTCGAAAGTCAGGCCGACGCTCTTGGTGAGCCTGCCGCGCTCGCGGTAGAGAAGCGCCTTCGCAAGCCTGTCGTTGTAGACTTTGTCGTTGAGCTTCAGAGCTTCCATGCTCTCCCCCGACGTCCGCGCATCCTGCGCGGCAGCCATGCAGCCTTATGGCTTCAATCCTTGCTTTCCATCAGTACGCTGGCGATATTCCTGAGCTGAACCTCAATCCTCGCGTCCACCTCGCCGAAATCCGATTCGATCCGGCAGCCCGGATCCTGGATCTCGGGATCCAGCTCTATAGATATATTCTTGAGCTGTCCGATGGTTTGCGCAAGATCGGCACGCAACTGCTCAGCGGCAAGAAATGCTTCGGTGCCCACGTAAACCTTGATGTTTTCGCGGGTACCGAGACGCTCAAGCAAGTGCTCGACAAGACGGCGGATATAATCTTTGTCTTCGACGAGCTCTTTGAGCGTCACCATTTTGGCGATTCCGTAGACCATCCGGATTAAAAGCTCCTCGTTGGCCTTGAAGACGTCGAAGCGCAGATCCTCGAAGTTCTCGGTGAGCGCCTCGAACCGGTCGAACCCGGGTTTAGCGGCCTTCATGACCTCGTCGCGGGCGGCGAGCTTTCCCGCCTCATAGCCCTCTCGGTAAGCATAGTCCCGCGTCTGCCGCGCGCGATGCTCAAGCTCCTCGTCAAGGCGCTGCTTGACCTCAAACTGGATGCGCGCTTCCTCTTCAGCCTCGACCGAAAGCGGGCCGCGAGTGAGCTCGCTCAAGCGAAAGCGCGAATTCTTTCTCGCGGAGTCATCGGAAAAGGTCCTGTGCACGTCCGAGTAGCGAACACCCTTGCGGTCTTGCAGCTTTCCGGGCTTGTACTCCTCGATGACGTGCGTTTTCGGCATGGGGATCGTGACGATGCTGTGCGCGGCCGTGGATGAGAGCGGCACGTGGCCTTGCGCCGTCGATTCGACGACGTGCTCGCCGTCCTCGAACCGCTCTATTACATTGGCGTCCGCTCCGCTGGGCGCGTGTGGCGCGAATCCGCCCGCCGTGCCGGGTTGATTCGGGGAGAACACGCGACCTTTTTGGTTAGACGAGGGCATCGCCTTCGCCTCCGCGGCTGATGATGATCTTGCCTTCCGCTTCGAGACGTTTCGCGACGTTCACGATTTCCTGCTGCGCTCCTTCGACGTCGCTTAGGCGCACCGGTCCCAGTGCTTCGAGGTCGTCCTTGAGCAGCTGACCCGCGCGCTTGGACATGTTGCGGAAAATCTTCGTCTTGATCTCCTCCGGCGCCGTTTTGAGCGCGATGACGAGCTTGTCGTTGGGCACTTCCTTGAGCAGCTGCTGCATGCCGCGGTCGTCGATGAAGCCGATGTCCTCGAAGACGAACATGAGTTTGCGGATTTCCTCGGCGAGCTGAGGATCCTTTTCCTCGACTCGCGCCATGATGTTCTGCTCGGTGGTCTTGTCCATGATGTTCAACATATCCGCGATCGGCTGCACGCCGCCGAGCTGTTGCGTGTCGATCGAGCCCAAAGTCGCGAGCTCCTGTTTGAGAACGTCGTCGATCTGCGCGATGAGCGTCGGGCTGATGAAGTCGAGGCTCGAGATACGCAGCACGACCTCGGTCTGGATCGCTTCAGGCAGCCGCTTGAGCACCTCGGTCTTTTTCTGCGCATCCAGGTGCGCGAGGATGAGCGCGACGGTCTGCGGGTGCTCGTTGACGAGAAAGCTCGCGAGCGTTCTGGCGTCGACGAGTTCCAGCGCTTCGAGCGTGCGCGATCCTTCCGCCACCGCGAGCTGGCCGAGCACGGTTTTCGCGCGGTCTTCGCCCAGGGTGGCGAGAATGAAATCGCGGCCGGCAGCGCTTCCGAAGATGATGTCTTCTTCTTCCGAAATCTGCGCGTAGAATTCCTCGAGTATCTGGCGGACCGACGAGATCGAGGCCTTCTGAACGCTGGCCATCGAGTTCACGATGCGCTTGATGTCGTTGTCCTTCATTTTCTTGAAAATCTGCGACGTGACCTGGTTGCCCAGCACGTTCAAGAGCAGCGCGGTCTTGTCGAGCCCGGACATGTCGTCAAGCTGAACGTCGTTCTGTGTTCCGGCTTCTGGCATACTCAGTTTCCTCGCGTCCGATCCTTATTATACCGCATTTCAGCCGGCCGCAGTTTAACCAGCAGTGCGCTTGCCCGCATGCGCGTTTTTTTCCTGCTTCTGCGCCTTCGAAGGCTGCTGCACCCACTCGTGCAGGATCATCGCCGCCTTCTGCGGGTTGTTCTCGACGAGCGTGATGACATTCTCCTTGATCATCTCGCCCTCGACCTTCTCGGGGTCGACCTTGTCCACGATGACCGGGATCGCCTCCTCGAGCACGCCGATGTTCTCGTCCTGAACCTGGATCTTCTCGAGTTCCTCGATCGTTTTCGGCAGGAACGACTCCATGCTCTCGACCGTATTGTCGGTGAGCCACTTGATGAACGGCCGCACCACGAAGAAGAAGAAGAACGCGATCACGAGACCGATCAAGCTGTACTGGATGATGTTCGCGATCATCTTTTTGCGCTCGAACGCCGCGATCTGCGCGTCGGCGTTTTCCATGTCTTCATGCCGGAATTCCATGTTCTTCACGTCGATCGTATCGCCGCGCTTGGGGTCGAGCGCCACGGCATTCGTCACGATGGCTTTGAATTCGGCGAGCTTCTCGTCGCTCCACTTTTGGAAAACAGCCGGAGCATCGGGCTTGGCCGGGTCTTTTTGGTAAATTCCGTCGAGAAGCACGGCCACCGACATGCGCTTGATCGAGCCGGGCGCGCGCGAGGAACGGGTTACTTTCTCGGGCACGGCGTTGTTGATCGTCTCGAAAACCTTCTGCGTATTGCTGCGAACCTCAGGCATAACGCTTGCCGGCGCGGGGCCCGGAGTGTTGGAAACAGCGCCCGGAGGGCCTTGAGGAACGGGCCGCGAGCCATCCATCACCTGGCTCTCTTTCTGCTGGCTCTTCACCGCGGCGCCCTCGGCATCGTACTGCGTCTGCGTTTCGCTCGACTGCGTGAAGTCGAGATCGAGCGCGACCTTGGCTACGACCTTTCCTTCGCCGACGACCCTAGTGAGGATGTCCTGGATTTTCTTTTCCGTTTCGCCTTCCTGCTTCTGCTGGTACTCGAGCATCGTCGCGGTCTGACGCGCGAGCGGGTCATTGCTGTTCTTGGAAAGGAGCTTTCCTCCGCCGTCGACGATCGTGACGTCGCCGATCTCCATCCCTTCCACGGAGGAAGTGATGAGGTGGGAGATGCCGGTGAGCTGCTTGTCGGAGAGCTGCACGCCGGGCTCGATGTCGATCATCACGCTGGCGGTCGGTTTTTTCTGGTCTTCGACGAACGTCGATTGCGTGGGAAGCGCCAAATGCACGCGCGAGCGTTTCACGCCCTTGATGTTGTTGATCGTGCGCATGAGCTCGCCTTCGCGCGCGCGCTTCTCGTTTATTTTTTGCACGAAACTGGTAGTCCCGAATGTTTGCTTGTCGAAAACCTCGTAACCGACGATGCCGGTCTGCGGAAGGCCCATCGTCGCGAGCTCGAGCCGCAGGTCGTACACCGCATCCGGCGGGATCTTGATGGTTTTGCCGTCGTGATCGACCTTGAAAGGAATTTTCTTTTCGCGAAGCAACCGCATGATCGACGTCGCGTCTTCCGCGGCGAGGTTCGTGCCGAGCACCTGGTAGTCGGAGCTGCCCGCCCAGAAGAAGAGGGCGGAGACGCTCGTCACGACCACGAGCGCCGTGATGACGAGCGCGGTCCTGCGAGCCGGATTCAGCCCCTGGAAAAAATCCTTGAACAGATGCGAGACTCGTCTCAGAAACTCAAGCACCTAGCATCCCCCCAAGTCAAACCTGCATGCGCATAATTTCGCGATATGCGTCGATGACTTTGTTTCGGACCTGCATCATGAGGCGAAAGCTCATGTCGGCTTTCTCGAGCATCAGCATCGTCTCGTGGATGTTCTTGTTGCGGCCCGCGATCAGCTCTTTTGCCGCCGTATCGGCCTGCATCTGGATCTCGTTGGCCTTGTCGATGCTCTCGGCAAGGTAGTTCGTGAACGACCTCGAGCCCTCGGGGGCTTGTCCCGGAATTTCGGGCGCCATCGGACTTTCGACCGTGCGGCCGCCATCGATAACCTGCTCGAGGTTGCCGTTTCCGATGAACCTTCCGATGTTTTCGATCGTCATGTTCGACATTCAGTTATTTCCCGATCTCGAGCGCTTTGCCGGCCATCGACTTCGCGGCGTTGAGCGCGGTGACGTTCGCTTCGTAAGCCCGCTGCGCCGAAATCATGTTCGCCATCTCCTCGACGGGATTCACGTTCGGCATCGCGACGTACCCTTCGGCGTTCGCGAGCGGATGATTCGGGTTGTAGACCATGCGCGGGGGCTTTTCGTCGCGGTGAATCTCGGTGACCTGCACGCCCTGCGCGCTTTCGTCCATGCGGTTCTGCAGAATTTCTCCGAACGTCTCGCGGTCGGGCTGCGCCTGGATGATCGGATCCTGCCGCTTGTACGGCCCGCCTTCCTCGGTCTGCGCGGTTTCGGCGTTGGCGAGGTTCGAGGAAATCGTATTCATGCGCGTCTGCTGCGCGTTCAGGCCGCTGGCGCTGATGCGCATGCTGCTGAAGAAGTCCATTACCTGCCGCCTCCTTCGTTGATCGCGTACTTCAGAACGCCGAGTTTTCTGCGCAGAAGCTCGGTCGCGGCGTTGTATTGCAATTCGTTTTCGGCCATCGAAACCATTTCGGACGCCCGGTCGACCGTGTTGCCGTCGAGGTTGATCACGCCGCTCGGATTGTCGTAGATGACCGGGTCGATGTGGCCGGGATCGGCTTTGATGATGTGCTCTGGGTCGCTTGCCTCCATCGGCATTCGATCCGAGACGCCCAGCGCGTCGCGAAGCGCGGTTTCGAATTCCATTTTTTGGGCGTGATAGCCTGGCGTGTCGGCGTTGGCGATGTTGCTCGAGATGACGTTCTGGTTGGCGAGGCGGAAATTCATCACCGCGTTGAGCCCGCCAACCGTCGAGTCGAATAGGGTGTCCGCCACGGGTTAAGTTCCCTCCATGGAACTCGAACTGCTTTTACTCTTCCTCTGGAGAAAGCAAGGAGCGGGCCGGGCACCTGCGCGCGCCCACGCCGGCGCCCGCAACAGGCAAGTTCGTCCGGAAATCATCCTCGGGTCGATTAAAAGCCGGTTTGCCGCCGGAAATGTGGGCAGGAATTTTATCGTGACCTTCCCGGATGTCCGCCAATTCCCTGTCAAATCGGGAACCCGTCGTCAAGTTCCCGACAGCAGTGATTTTTGAACCGTCCAGGCTCAGATCCGACAAATTTTGGTCCCAAACGTAGCCGTTGCCTTAACGGGAACTGTGACAGTTAACCGTCGATTAAACATTAGGGCAATGGTATTTATTCAAATTAAACGCTTGATTAATCTTGCCATCCCGAATAAAACAAACGCTATGAAGCGGACGATTTCCTTGAAGCCAATACCAAAATCCGCCTCGCGAGCGAGGCAACCGGACTTATTCGGGAAACCCTCGCTCGAGTTCGGCGGCAAGCCGACGCGCGGCAAGCGCAAAATCGCGCGGCCGATCGCGATCAAGCGCGCGATGCACGTCGTAATGCGTTCGAGTCGCGCGCGCGGCGCGTGGTCCCTGCTCAATCCGGGAAACCGCCGGATCGTCGAAGACGCGATTCGCGCCGGCGAGAGGTTCGGCGTTCGCGTCTACGACAGGGCGAACGTCGGCAATCACATCCATTTCGTGCTGAAAGCCCGCACGCACGAAGCCTACAAAGCGTTTATCCGCTTGATCTCAGGAAAGATCGCGTTTGAAGTGACCGGCGCAAAGAAAGGCCGGGCGATGGTTTCAAGGAAGGCTGATGGGAAGTTCTGGGACTCTATCCCATTCTCGCGTGTCCTTGAGTGGGGCCGCGACTTCATCAACGCCCGGATTTACATCACCAAGAATTTATTTCAAGGCGAGGGCCTCGAACTTCCTACGCCGTCAGGATTGCGCGTGTTCCGAATCCGCGACGGAACGCTGCTATGCTGAACCCGACAGCAGGTCATTGCCCTGCCGGTTTACTTGCTTTCGAAAAAGAGAAAGCTACAGACAAATTCACACGTCTGATCATCTCTAAAAAAGTCAGGGGCCGATCCGGAAAAGAGAAGAGAGAGAAACCGGATCGACCCCTGTTTTTTTTACGTCCTGCTTAAACGCTGATCCCAGCCTTCCGGTACAGGTTGAGCTTATTACGCAGCGTCCTGATGCTGATGCCCAGCTCCCGCGCCGTGTGCGTGCGGTTGCCGTTGTTGTGGCCGAGCGAGCGCAGGATCACGGCGCGCTCGATCTCGTCGAGCGTGCGTCCCGGCGCCCATTTGGCCTGCTGTTCCCAGTCGAGCGAGTGCGCGCCAACACCCTGGTGCGCCGTCTCCGCGGTGTCGCCCACGTTGACGTCGTCGATGCGGACCACGCTGTCGGCCGCGTTGAGCATCGCGCGCTCGAGCACGCCTTCGAGCTCGCGGATGTTTCCCGCGAACTCATGCGTGGCGAGTTTCCCGATCGCGTCCTCCGAGATGCCCGACACGCGCTTGCCGGTGCGCGCCGAGATCCGCCCCATGAGCGTGGCGACGAGGCCCTTGAGATCGGCCGTCCGCTCACGCAGCGGCGGCAGCAGGATCTGCGTGGTGTTGATCTTGTAGAACAACGCCTCGGCGAACTTGCCCTGCGCGATGCACTCGGCGGCGTTCTTGCTCGTGATCGCGATCACCCGCACGTCCACCGGAATACCGCCCTTCGATCCGATGCGGTCGGCAAGCCCGGTCTCGAGCACCTTGAGCACCTTGGCCTGCAATCTTGCCGGGAGCTCGGTGATGTTGTCGAGGATGAGCGTTCCGCCGTTGGCGAGCTCGAACTTGCCGCGCTTCTCGCTCACGGTTCCCGCGAAGGCGCCTTTTTCAAAACCGAACAGTTCGGTTTCGAGCAGCATCTCGGGCTGCTGCGCGCAGTTCACGGTCACGAGCGGTCCCGCCGCGCGGTTGCTCCTCTCGTGAACGAACTTCGCCATGAAGTTCTTGCCCGTGCCGTTCTCGCCTTGAATCAGGACCGCGGACCTTGTTCCCGCCGCCGTCTCGGCCAGCCTGAAAATGTCCTTCATCTTTCCATCCTGCGATTGATTGTCCATCATTGGTTCGACCTCCTGTCGTCTGTTGTTTGATTTGAAATTTTGCCTTCCCATTGAAGCTGATCCAGTTCCGCTTTCGCCGATTTCCTCCACACATCGTCCGACGCCGACTGGGACAGCTTTCGGAACGTTTCCAAAGCCTCGCTTCCCTTTCCGATCCGAACGAGGCTTCTGCCCCTCTCGAACTCGAACTGGGAACGACGCAAATTCGCGGGGTCCGCCTCGATCAGCTCGGCCAGAGCCTCGATGGCGGCCTTGTCTTCGCCGGAGTCGTACAACGCCTGCGCCCGGAGCTCTCTCAGCCGAAAGAGCTCTTTGGCGAACTGCGTGTACGCGCCGAACTTGAGCAGCGCCTGGTCGGCATACTTCACGACGTCTGAATGACGTCCCAGGCGCGAGACACTATCGATGTGCCGCACGTGAACCGCCACTTGCCGCTCGAGAGGAAGTTTCTTGTAGAGATCACCGCGGATGAGCTGAAAATCGAAAGCCTCGGCCTCGCGCACGGACGCGTTTGAATCCTCCTTGGCGCCGTTCTTGCCGTTCTTCGCAGCCGTGGCCTGCGCCAGCTCATCCAGCTTAAGTGCAGAAAGCGGGCCATCGCCGCGGATCAGGCCTAGCTCGCCGATCACGGCCTCCGCCGAGCCTGAAGTCAGCCGCAGAAAGCGCGCATTGAGCAGGTGAAATTCGTCTTTCTCGCCGGCGCTCGCATTGGCCAAAAGGCCTTTCAACACCGTGATTCGCGCCGACACGGCTTCAAGATTTCCTTCGTTGAACGCGGCCATCGCAAGCGCCAGCATGTAGCCGAAGGGCTCGGGCTTTGGCACGATATCCCCATAAAAACTAGAGACTTTAAGGGCTTCCGCGCCCTTTCCTTCGCGCACGAGCTCTTCCACCAGGCCCACGGCCGCGCGAGCGAAGACCTTCTTGAACGGCTCGGCGACGGGGAGCTTCGAGTACTTTTCCCGGAATGCATTCACGTGCTTAAACGCCTGCTCGAAACGTTCTCCCTGCAGAAAAAATCGCGATTCCGCGAGATCCATCGCCATCTCGACTTCGAAAGGCTCGAGGATTTCGCTCTCCGCTTTTTTCAGATCGCGGGCTTTGAAAAAGTTCATGAAAAAGTCGTACTTGGTGTCGTTTTGGGTGGCGCGATGGCACTGCGCCATGCGGATTTGCGCGAGAAACGCGCCTGGGCTGTAAGGACGCGAATTCACGACGTCCTCGTAAAGCCGCTCGACGCGCTGGTGTTGCGCTGACGCAGGTGCGGCGAGCCCCAGTTGCTCGAGTTCGGCCAGCCGCAATCGCGCGCCCCAGGTCGCCTGCTCAAGCGGAAAGCGCCCCACGAATTCGGCGAACGTTTTCTTCGCGTCGGCGTCGCGATCGAGCCGAAAATAACATTCGGCGAGATTGAAAAGCGCCGTCGGAAAACGGGAAGTCTCTTTCGGATACCGCTTCATCGCGCGCTCGTACGTGATCGCGGCTCGCTCCCAAAGCTTGCGCGCCTGATAGACCTCCCCGATCCGAAAAGCCGCGTCGGGCGTCAGCGCGTTGTCGGCGTCGACCACCGCTTGATATGCGCGCTCGGCCCGATCATGCTCGCCCACGCCATAAAGCGTTTCGGCCTGCGCGAGCCGAAAGATCCACGGCGTAAGCTCCTCCTTGGAGTAACCCTTCGCCTCGGCGCCCATCATCGCGTATTCGAGCGCGCGCACGGGCAGACCGCCGTCCATGTACAGCTGCAGATAATACGCAAGCACCGAGCGCGACTTCGCCGACCCGGAATCCTCGATGAGGAACCTGCGGAAGGTCTCGCCCGCCTGATCGCGAAAGCGGTCGGTCTTCAAGAACTTCGAAAGCTGAATGAGCGTGTTCGCCTTGAGAAACTCCACTTCCCGCGCGAGTTTGCTCTTGGGATAGTTCTTCCCGAAAAAATCGATCGTTCGGAGCGCCAGCGCGTACTGCTGCTCGCGGTACAGCTTGTGCGCGAGACGGTAGTGCGCGAGCTCCTTGGGACGCGCGGGAGCTTTTTCGCTCTTTTCGGCTTGAGCCGCGGTGTACGGGTATGCGTAACCGGCGTCAGGCATCTCAAGCTTGAAAAACCCGCGGTAATCGTACGGGCGGTGCCAGACCTTGAAGCGCGCGAACACGTCCTGGCCCTTTCGGAGCGGAGTTCCGCAACCTGGAAAGGAATCGTCGGCATCCGAGCGCACGCCCGTAAGGGCGGATTTTTCAGCCGTAGCGGTAGTGGTCGTGGATTTGGCGTGGGATGGGTGGGATGCGGTAATCTTGGGAGCGGACTTGCCTCTCTTCGAGAGTTTTGCAGGGGATTTGTCCGGTTTTGCGAGGGCGATCCCGGCATCTGCTTTCGCCGCCGCAGGTGCGCCTTCGGCGCCACCCGCCGCGGCGTGTAACCAATAATCCAGCTGAATACTCGACGGACTCTTCGTGCGGTAATCGAAGTACTCAACACCCGAGCGAACGGCGTCTTTCGTGAGCACGAATTCGTAAACGACGTCCTCGCCATCAGTGCCGCGCGTCTTCGTCACGCGAACCGACTCGGTGCGCGCATCGGCCGCGCCCGGCAGCCTCGGCGCTTCCACCGGAACCTCGGCGAGATTTTTCACGATGAGCTTGAGTGCGACGATTTTTCCGTCTTTCTCGATTTTCTCGACGGAGTATTCGACCTGGGGATCGGAGGGCAGTTCGACGTGGGAATGGGTCTGGTAGGGTCGAAACTTCACGCCGGCCGGCGCTTCGCCAACGGAGGGGCCCGCCGCCCACGCTCCGCTCGCGGATGCGAGAAACGCGGCCAAAACCGTTAGTGATTGAGCGCCATCCGTGGCTCTCGGCATCCTGCCTCCCAAGAGGTAGGAAGAGCATGTGCCGTGCCAAAATCTGCCGTCCGAAATCACAGGATTTTTTTTCCGAGGCACTAAATACCGTCTGACTTTTGACCGGATGTCGCGACATGCGAGTCAAAACATTGACGGGCAGGAATTGCCCGAAAGTTGAATATCCAATTTGAAGTTTCCGTCACGAGGTGGTCGCTAAAGCGCCATTTAGCTTCGGCTACGCTGCGACCGACGCTTCGCGCAGGTGCCACTCCCGGCGCACACATCCGTGGTGACGGCATGCTCGCTCCTGTCCGCGACGGCCGTGCTTGCGTTGTCCCTCGGGGCGGGGCAACTGTGCCGGACGTTGAATGTACGACCTAAACCCGCCCCTACGTGCGATATACTTATTACATTGCCCCTCAATATATTTTTGAAATTATCGAAAAACAAGTTGACGGAATACGCATGAAAATTTATCAATATAGCCGCGAGGAGGAGCGCGCAGTGACCCGCCAGCAGCTGAACCTTTTCACCAAGCGCAGGTTTCCGAATCTATCCGGCGTCGAATTGGAATTCGGTGGAAGCTTGCGCAAAGGAAAACGAAAAATCGCGCGCCCGGTCGATCCGAAACGTCCGCTCCATATCGTTTTACGTTCAAGTCGCGCGCGCGGAAACTGGTCGTTTCTGACCGAAAACAACAAGAGCCACGTCGATCGCGTGCTGAGACGCGCACAAGAACGATTCGGCGTCAAAATCCTTGAAAAAGCCAACGTTGGAAACCACATTCATCTCGTCATTCAGCCGAAAACTCGAAAGGACTTTCAGGGGTTCATGCGAATGATCACCGGAAGAATCGCGGCCCTCGTCATGAAGGCAAAAAAAGGACATAAGACCGGCCGTTTCTGGGACGGCCTCGCCTACACGCGCGTCGTGCGCTGGGGTACTGACCTGCTCAACGTACGGCACTACATCACGAAGAACCTTTTTGAGGGAGAGGGCGTGCGATTACTCACGTCAAAGGGCTTCCGAACATTTCGAATCGTGGACGGCAGACTTCAGGTCTAAATCCCGTGCGCCGCATTAAAGAACCTCCGAGCTTATAGCTTTGCGACGGAATTCGGATCACGAAATACAGCCCCCCGTCAAAACCTGCGCGCTTCCCTTCTTTGGAATTTCGTAGGATTCTAGATGCTTAAATGATCCGAGCGTCGTCGCGCAGCATCCTCAAACCGAACATCTTTCGCGCACTCCACGCGGTATCGGCTCTCGTCATCCTCGCGACAAGCACCGGCTGCGGCCTGATCTTCGGCGGCAGCCAAAAAGTCGACAACAAGAGTTCCCACTATTCCGTATATCGCCTTGACCGCGAAGAAGGTGGCCACTGGCGCCTCATCGAAGCCGGCGCGCGTCCCGCCGAAGACGCCAAAAGCGCCTCCTCGTCGGACCAGGAACCCGAACAAGCCGACGTCGCCTTCGAACACAAGATGAGCGGCGCCATCGCTTCGCTCAACAGCGTGTGCCGCCCGCAGGGAAACGCGACGATCGAGGAGCTCTCCCGCGGTCTTTTCATGGGGCTTCCCGACCGAAAGACGCTCGACCAGCGCCGGATCACGCTCGACGATGTTCCCGCGCTCGACGCGACGGTGGAATCGGGCGACATTCGCGTGCGCGCGGTCGTGTTGAAAAAAACCGGATGCACCTACGACCTCATGTACATCGCCAAGGCCGCGGTCTTCAATCGGAGCCTTCCGGATTTCGACCGTTTTCTGAAAGGATTTCATGCTGAATAACCCCGTATTCCGCGATTACCTCAAGCGCCTCGGCACGCGTCTGATCGAAACCCTGCACTTCATGGGCGGCACGTTCAACCTCGGCGTGCAATGCCTTCGCGAGATGTTCAAGCCGCCGTTTTATTTTCGTCTTACCCTCGATCAGATGTTCTTGATCGGCGTGCGATCGTTCATCCTTGTCGCCGTAACGGCGCTCGCGACGGGCTCGGTCATGGCCCTTCAATTCGGATACGGCCTGCAGAAATTCGGCGGTCAGCTCTACGTTCCCAAAGTGCTGGCTCTTTCCTTCGTACGCGAAATGGGGCCCGTGTTCACGAGCTTGCTCGTGGCCGCGCGCATCGGTTCGGGCATCACCGCCGAGGTCGGCTCGATGAACGTCACGCAGCAGATCGACGCGATACGGGCGCTCGGCACGAGTCCGGTCAAAAAAATCGTGATCCCGCGGCTGCTGGCTACCTTAATCACGCTTCCCATCCTCACGGTCTTCGCGAATTTCATCGGCCTTTTCGGCGGAATGCTCGTATCGGTGCGCGAGATGGGCATCACGCCCGACTTCTTCTTCATCAAAGCGCGCGAGGCCCTCACGCTGCACGACTTCAACACCGGTCTCGTCAAAACGACGGTCTTCGCGGTTTTCATCGCGCTGACGTCATGCTGGCGCGGAATGCACACCACGGGCGGCACGAAAGGCGTGGGCGATTCGACGACGTGGGTCGTGGTGACGACGAACATCTTCATCATGGTCGCGGATTTTTTTCTCACGAAGTTTTTCATCATTCTGCGCCCGCTTCGGTGACATCATGGCCGACAAAAGCTCCAAAAGCCAAAGCGACCTGCTCAAGCCCGGCGAAATCATCCTCTCGGTGAGGGATCTGCACAAGAGCTACGGCCCCAAGGTCGTGCACAAGGGCGTCAGCTTCGACCTTCTCAAAGGCGAGATCCTGGGGCTCTTCGGCGGCAGCGGCACGGGCAAGAGCGTCATCCTGCGCTCGGTGATCGGCCTCGAAAAACCCGACAAAGGCAGCATTCTCTTCGAAAGCCAAGATCTCGCGACGCTCTTGGAAGAGGAACTTTTCGAAGTCCGCAAGAAAATCGGTTTCGTTTTCCAGAACGGCGCGCTCTTCGACTCGATGACCGTCGAGGAAAACCTGGCGTATCCGCTCATCGAGCACACGAAAATGAGCCACGCGGAAATTCGCGCCGCCATCGCCGAGCTTTTGGATCTGATCGGGCTCCAGGGCAGCGAAAAGCTTCTGCCCGCCTCCCTTTCGGGCGGGATGCAAAAACGCCTGGGCGTTGCGCGCACCATTATCCTCAAACCTCGAATCATTCTCTATGACGAGCCCACCGCGGGACTCGACCCTTCCAACACGCAGCGCCTTCTGGACCTGATGGTCCGCGTGAAAAAACGCGAGCGGAATACGGCGATTTTCGTCACGCACGACATTCCCTCGGCCTTCCAGGTTGCCGACCGGATAGCCATCCTTTACAATGGCCGTATCCACACGATCGACACCGCGGAAAACGTGAAAAAGTCCAGCGATCCGTTCGTGGAAAAATTTCTGTCCGGAGAGGAAACCCTATGAATCGCTCGCTTGAGGTGGAAATCAAAGTCGGCATCTTCGTGGCGCTCGGCGCGGCGCTCGTGATGCTTGTCATCCTCACGCTCGGCGGCGGAAAGTCGATCTTCTCGCGCGACATCTCGTTTCACGCGCGCATCGGACAAGTCGAAGGCGTCGTGGAAGGCGCTCCCGTGAAAATCGCGGGCGTTCGCGTGGGCCAGGTCGACCAGATCAGGTTCGCGCCCGAGACCAACCAGATCGATATCCGCTTTTCGATTCGCAAGAGCTACCATAAGGCCGTGCGCGAAGACAGCACGGTGAGCATCCAGACTCAGGGAGTGCTGGGCGACCGCTATCTCGTCGTCAGCATGGGAAATCCCACGCTCCCCGTCGCGGAGCCCGGCGCGCTGCTCAAGAGCCAGCTGCCGAAGGATTTACGGGATTACTTGAATAACGCCGACGAGGTTCTCGCGCAGCTCAAATCCTCGCTCACGCACATCGAGGGAATCGTGGCGAGCTTCAACCGCGAGTCGCGCGCCGAAACGTTTTTTCGAAACATCACCGGTTTTTCCTCGAACGTGAACAGCGCGACCCAGGCATTGCCGGCGAAGATACAGGATTTTTACGCCTCGATGACGTCGATGAAGTCGATCATGGCGAAAATCGATCGCGGGGACGGAACGCTGGGCGCGCTCATCAACGATCCTTCGTTGTACGATGACCTCAAAGCGCTTCTCGGCGGCGCGAACCGAAACAAGGTGTTGAAGTATTTCGTGAGGAAGAGCGTTGAGGATTCGAGGGAAGAAGCGGCTAAGGCTGAAAAGAAGTGACTTTTCCGAGGATATGAAACCCGGCATCGCCACAACCGTCTTGATGTGCCACGCCCCGATCGTCATCCCGGAGATCGCGGGCCGGCGAGCGCGCCTTGTCCGCCGCTCCTCGGAAGCCATGCGAGAAGCGGCAGCGCACCTCGTAGCGGCGCGGCCAGACGTCATCATCGTGCTTTCCCCGCACGCGCCACGCCTGGAGTCCGCCTTCGGGGTCATGGACGGAAAAGAGCTCTCCGGGGATTTCAGGCAGTTCGGCTGCCCCTGGATCGGCGTGCGCGCGCCCAACGACGCGAAAGCGCGCGATTTGATCTTTCAATCCGCCCGCGGCGGCGGCGGCATCGCGATCGAACCCCTTCGCGCGGGCGCGCTCGACCACGGCGCGATGGTGCCGATGTGGTTCCTCGCTAACGCGGGCTGGAACGGACGCACGGTCGTCGTTTCGTTTCCCTACTCGCCCAAGCACGAGGAGTGCCGCGCGATGGGCCGCGCGATCGCCGATGCCGCCCGCCGCGCGGGCGAACGCTGGGCGATTCTCGCTTCGGGCGACATGAGCCACCGCCTGACACCCGACGCGCCTTCGGGATACCACCCCGAAGCGAAGAAATTCGATCGCGCGTTCTCGGAAAATCTGGCGGCCGGACGCTTTGATGCGGCGGTTTCAATCGACCCCGCTCTTCGCGATCTCGCCGCGGAAGACGTCGTGGACTCCGTCGAGATCGCGGCGGCGGCGACTGGTTTTTCCGCCAGCGGCACGCGTGTTCTCTCTTACGAAGGACCGTTCGGCGTGGGGTATCTTATCGCGATTCTTCACGCGGAGGGCACGCCTTCACGAATGATCCCTGACGAAAGCGCCGACCGCGAGAACCGCTCCGCGCCCGGCCTTCACCGCAAACTTCTGGATTCGGCCCGCGAAGCCATCCGAAAACACCTCAACAAAGCTGCGCCCGCCCCCGACGCCACCGCTGATGCCGCGCCAAGCGCCACACCAAACGCCACTACTGAGCCGTGCGAAGCCAAAGACGCGCATCTCGCGCGCGGAGTGTTCGTGACGCTTTGGACGAAGAGCGCCGGCGGCCAAAAGGCCTTGCGTGGCTGCATCGGAAGGCATGCGCGGCTGTATGACACGCTTCCCGAGGAGATCGCCGACTGCGCCGTGAGCTCGGCGACCCAGGATCCGCGTTTTTCGCCGGTGACCTTGCAAGAGCTGGCCGGTCTTTCCATCGAAATCGCCCTGCTCGAAAAACCCGAGCGCGTGAGCGATCTCTCGCTGCTCGACCCGGCTACCTATGGCGTGATCGTAAAATCCGGATGGCGCCAGGCCACGCTGCTTCCTGGCATCGAGGGAATCGAAACCGTGGAAGACCAGCTTCTGGCCGTGACGAAAAAGGCGGGAATCAAGCCGGACGATCCCTTGACGGTTTTCCGCTTTCCGGTGCGGAAGATCGCGGAATCGCCCCCCGAGCTCCATCCCGGAAAATGGTGGCACAAAGCCAAGGACGGCCGCTTCCGCTGCGACCTCTGCCCGCGCGGATGCACTCTCAAGCCTGGCCAGCCGGGCTTCTGCTACGTGCGTGTCGGAACGGAAAACGGGATCGCGCTTACGACCTACGGGCGCTCGAGCGGCTTTTGCATCGATCCCATCGAGAAAAAACCGCTCAATCATTTCTACCCCGGCACGTCGGTGCTTTCGTTCGGCACGGCCGGCTGCAATCTCGGCTGCAAGTTCTGCCAGAACTGGGACATCAGCAAGGCCCGCTCCGACGACCGGCTGGCGGCCGCCGCCTCGCCCGAGCGAATCGCCCGCGCGGCCAAAGACCACGGCTGCTCAAGTGTCGCCTTCACGTACAACGATCCCGTGATTTTCGCGGAATACGCCATCGACACCGCGATCGAGTGCCGAAAGCTCGGGCTGCATCCCGTGGCGGTCACCGCGGGCTACATCACCGCGCAGGCACGGCCCGAGTTTTACGCCGCGATGGACGCCGCCAACGTCGACTTGAAGGGCTTCACCGAAGACTTCTACAGGCACTATTCCATGGCCCACCTTCAACCCGTCCTCGACACGCTCGAATACGTCGCCAAGCACACGAACGTGTGGCTCGAAATCACCACACTTCTCATCCCCGGCGCCAACGACAGCCCCGAAGAAACCGACGCCATGACGAAGTGGCTTCGCGACCACGTCGGCCCTGAAGTGCCCCTGCACTTCACCGCGTTCCACCCCGACTACAAACTCGTCGATCGGCCGGCCACGCCCTCCGAAACCCTCACGCGGGCCCGCGAGATCGCGCTTAAAAACGGCCTGCGTTACGTGTACACGGGCAACGTGCACGACCCCGCGGGTTCGAGCACCTACTGCCCGTCATGCGGCGCTCGCGTGATCGAACGCGACTGGTACCGGCTTGGCGAGTACGCCGTCAAAGACGGCTGCTGCGCGAAATGCCACCACAAAATCTCCGGCCACTTCCAAAACCAGCCAGGGCACTGGGGCGCGAAGCGGCAGTCCGTGGAGATTTAAGCCTTCTTCATTTTTTCCAGCAGAAACTTGCGGTCGATGACGTCTTTT
Organism: Deltaproteobacteria bacterium; assembly: GCA_016186905.1. Classification (GTDB taxonomy): domain Bacteria; phylum Bdellovibrionota; class UBA1018; order UBA1018; family UBA923; genus JACPKS01. The sequence goes on along the minus strand of JACPKS010000092.1, from coordinate 2,974 downwards.
TCGCGCACGCCCTGCTTCATTTTCAAGAGCATCTCGTCGTTGGGAAACGGGATTTTGATTCCTTCGATTTCCACCAGCTCAACCGAAGCTGAAGCTTCGGCAAATGAAACCCCGCAAGCCTCCTTCAGCAGATCAACTACAAGTTCGTCCGCGATCCGGACGACGGCGAACTCGTCCACGTCGGACGGCGCAAGGTCGGCAGCCGCTTTATCAGGAAGAGTGAGCAGCGCGTCTCGCACCTTAGCGACGTTCGCCACGGACGAATCCACGAGCAGATCGATGTCTTCCGTCGCGCGAGTGAAGCCCTTCTCGATCATCGCCATCCCGCCGACGACGATGTATTTCGCCCCCCGCTTGTTGAGCTCGGCGCACAGGCGAACGAGATCGGCCAGTGTCGGCGGGCGCGACTCTAGCTCTTCTGGTTTCTTGCCATCATCTTGAGCGACCAAGCTTGGGCTTCCTCGAAGGTTTTGAAACGGTGTACGCCTTTTGGAATGAACTTCTTGAATCCTAGAGCGGCTCTCAGGTCCCGGACAAATTCAAGAATCCGCGAAGACGTGGTCGCGGCATGGGGGGGCTTGCGTTTCCCGAAAGTCTTCATATTCAAGTTTTATCACGGAACCGAGGATTGCCGGTTAAATGAAAACGCGTCGAGTTGCGCGAGACGTTGCCCGCATTCACAGTAACAAGCTATCTGCCGGATTGGACTGACAATTGCTAGGAGCCTCCCGCAGGAGGGCACTGGTCAATGTTTAACACCCTGAAATATGCTAAAATATTGGAAGAGGTCGGGTTTTCGCGCGAGCAAGCAGAAACCTCTGTAAAGATTTTGGTGGATATTATGGACGACAAATTTGCGACGAAACAGGATATGCAGGAATTCAAGTTCGCAATAAAGGAAGACTTTCAGCAATTCAAAGTTGCAATGAAGCAGGACTTTCAGCAATTTAAGTCAGAGATGCGGCAGGAGTTCTTAGAATTCAAATCCGGAATGACACAAGAGTTTCAAGGATTCAAGTCTGAGATGACACAAGAGTTTCAGGGATTCAAGTCTGAGATGACACAAGAGTTTCAGGGATTCAGGTCTGAAGTTCAGCAATCGATGTTAAAGCTCGAATCCAAACTCACGATTCGAATGGGGACGATGTTCGCGGCGACCATCGCGATTCTGACCGCGATTCAAAAGCTCGGTTGAGCACTGCCTGCTCAGCGCACTGCTGCTTCAGCCCGGCCTTGTTGGTACGGGAATTGCCTTCGGCATTTCCGTGAGCCAAACACATTTACCGATCAAGGCAATCGAATCAAAAATCTATCATCAATCCTGGCCTGGGCATTATTTCGTGACTTGACCGCCGACGCTGGAAGCCTTACGCGCGGGCAAACCGGCAGGTGCGCCTGCGGGAAGCGGCGCGCCGAAGTCGGAGGCCAGGTGATGGCAGGCTTGGTACACCGAGGCCCAGTCGTCCACGGTCTTCATGTTCTCAAAGGTTCCCTTCACTTCTTTTACGATTCGATCGACGGTTTCTTGGGATGGCACGGCTGATTTTGGCGGCTCAGTTTTAAGTTCAGTTTCTTCGGCTTTCTTAAGGTATTCTTCATAGGCTTTTTGGTGATTCTTAAGTCCGGCGCAAATCCTCGCGCTGACTGTCATTTTTTTTAGATACCTGACGCTATCGTAACGCTCCTCAGTGAAAAATCCAACTATTTTGCAATCTTTTCGAAGCTGATACTTCGTGGTCCACGTAATCGGACGCCCAAAATCATCCGTGTTCCCCGTTACAACTACGGTTGCAACTGATTTGCCGTCCTCATCTTGCGGGGTGAGCTGAACGTCCACATGTCGCTTATCATCGTATTTTGTCTCAGGGATATCGTACCAAACATGTCTATTCTCTCCTTGGGCCTTTGTTACCGACACACCCGGACCCATGTCCTTCAGATCTTTATATTTGCAATAATCAAGTTTAGAAAACTCGCAGTGTAAACCTACGGAAGAGTAATAAAGAATGGAACTATTGCTCAGTGAAGGGATACCGACAGGTTTTGTGGGAATATCGACGACGTATCGTTTCGTTAGAATATTATCGCAATAGGTTGCTGCGGCTTTCGCCGTCGGCGCCATCGCCGTGATGTATATTCCGACAAGCCCACCCACCAACAACAATCTCGTCTTTTGAGACATCCTTAGCTCCTTTTTTAAAGATCCAGATTCAGATTTTTTTTCTTAAGCTTTTCGACGAGCGTGGTGCGGTTCATGCGTAAAAGCTCGGAAGCCTTGTTCTTGTTTCCACGCGTGCGGCTCAAAGCCTGCAGAAGCAAATCGTTCTCGAACGCGTTGATGAGCTCGCGCAGATCCACACCGTCTTCGGGCAGTGCCACGCGCGGAAAACGCAACGCGCCCCCGGCGGCCCCACCCACAGCGAGATCGCCTGCTTGCGCTTGGGCTAAAGTCTGCGACGCGAACCCGAAGCGCCCCTGCGCGCCGGGGCGGCTGCCCTGAAGTTCCACGCGCTCGAAAATTTTCGACGGAAGGTCTTTAAGCACGACCTGATCCGAAGCGAAAACCACCAGGCGCTCGACGAGGTTTTCGAGTTCACGGATATTTCCCGGCCAGTCGTAGCGCAGCAACAGGTCCATGACTTCCTGATTGTCGAAGCGCACGCTTCGCTTCTTTTCACTGTTGAACCGCGCGGCGAAATGCCCGATGAGCGCCGGGATATCGCTTTTGCGCTCTCTTAACGCGGGCAAATGAATCGGGATGACATTGAGTCTGTAAAACAAGTCCTCGCGAAACGACTTGTTCCGCACGCCTTCCTCGAGATCCTTGTTCGTCGCCGCGATGATGCGCACGTCGGCGGTGAGCGTCTTCATTCCGCCGACGGGCTCGAAGCGCCGCTCCTGCAGCACGCGCAGAATCTTCACCTGCAGCATCGGCGGCATGTCGCCGATCTCATCCAAAAAGATGCTGCCGTTT
>JACPKS010000088.1 GCA_016186905.1 Deltaproteobacteria bacterium | reverse complement strand
TGTTACACCTGATCCCATTCCGAACTCAGAAGTTAAGCCCGCCTGCGGCGAGACTAGTGCAAGAGTAATCTTGTGCAAAGGTAGCTCGATGCCCCTTTCTTAAAGAAAAGCGCCGGTCTTTGTTGACCGGCGCTTTTTTTTTTACAAATTACATGACATTTAGAAACTATGCGTAAAGCGCTCGTGGTTCGCTTCAGCTCCTTGGGCGATATTGTGCTGACATTCCCGGCTGTGAACGCGTTACGGCAGGCAGGCGGCACGGAAATTCATTACCTAACCAAGGAGAGCTACGCGGATCTGGTTCGGATGAATGGCGCTGGTCTGCACATCCACACGATTTCAAATCATGCTTCGCTGCGGGAGCTGGTGGCGATGGTTCTTGCTCTGAAGCAGCAACGTTTCAATGACATCTACGATTTGCACCGGAATGTTCGATCCAGAATCGTTTTATTCTTGCTCTCGTTCGGAGCCCCGACCGTCGTAAGGAGCATCCGAAAATTCAGAATGCAAGAATGGTTTCTTTTTGTCTTTAGGCGAAGGCTTTTTAAGCGCATTGTCGGACGTGATCTGGGCAGGGCGGCCGAGGCACTAAGCACAACTCAGGGACGCGCGGATGTGGAAGGCAGAAGGTCATTGCTCGAAACAGGTGCGCTACCTACGGTCGGTAGCGGCCAGGATTCGCAGCCGAAGTTCGGCACTCGGAAATACGTCTGTATTTCAATGGAATCGGCATGGCCGCAGAAGCAGTGGCCCGCGCAACGGTTCATCGAGATTGCCAAAGGGTTAAGAGATCGTGGGCTCGACGTTGTTTGGCTGGGCGTAAAGCCGCTTTCCGCGTCGAGACAAGGCAGTGGTGACATCGATCTCACGGTCAAGACCGATTTGCCACACGCGGCCGCCGTGCTCAAAAACGCGGAGCTGCTGGTCTGCAACGATAGTGGGCTTATGCATCTGGCGGAGGCGGTGGGAACTCCAGTCGTGGCGATTTTCGGCCCGACAAGCCGTGAGCTTGGTTTTGCTCCGGCGCTTCCGTCGAGTCGAATCGTCGAAGTCGATCTCTGGTGCCGGCCGTGCTCGAAGACGGGAAGACTGTGCATCCGTCCGATCCAGCGCCGGAAATGTCTCATGGATATCGATGTTACACGCGTGTGGTCGGCCACACTTTCAGTGCTGACAGCACGACAAAACGCGGCCGGGCAAAAAGTGGCGTCTGATCTCAGCGGCGGCTCCGTATGAAGACGTGGATCTACAGTTGGGTTTTCTACCCCTTCGTGTTTTCACTCGCGCGGATTTATGGCTTATTCAATCGGAAGGTCCGTAAAACTCTAGAGTTGCGGTCGTGGAAAGATTTTTTGAGTTTGCGGTTCAACGCCGGACAACCCATCGAGTATTGGGTTCATGTCGCAAGCCAAGGCGAGCTGGAATACGCAATTCCCATTCTGCAAGAACTCAACCGCAGAAAAAAGAAGGTTCTCATCACGTATTACTCGATCTCGGCGCAGTCCGCGGTTGGCCGGTTGCGGGCCGATCTGCCGAATGTCTCGTTGGTCGTGCCACTTCCGCACGATGGCCTGGGGCTGATGAAGGAGTTCGTGCGCCTGGTGAAACAGCAAGGCACGCGGCGACTGCTGTTGCTCAAATACGAACTTTGGCCTGGGCTTCTGTGGGAATGCAATCGGGAAGGGATTCGCGTATATCTCGTCGATGCGCTCAAACCCGGCTGGTTTCATAGAAAGCTGATCCACAAGCTTGACGGAATTCTCTCGGGCTATGCCTCGGAGACGGAGGGCTTCTTCCACCGCAACGTGCATGTCGTGGGCGATACACGCGTGGAACGCGTGCTGGAAAGGGCAGCGAGGAGAACGGATGAGCTCGCGCGCATCCAGCATGGGAATGCGGAGCGCGCCGACGTTTTGGTTTGCGGAAGCATGTGGCCCAAAGACTCTGACCTCGTACTGCGCGGCATTGAAAGCCTCAGAGCTAGTGGCCGGAAACTTCCTACGGTCTACTGGGTTCCGCACGAGCTCGATGAAACCGAAGGGAAACGCGTTGGGAAGGAATTTGCCAAATTAGGCTACAAGGTCTTTTCGTGGGATCAGTTCGAAGGCAGGGAAGATCGCGGGCTGCACTTGTCCGAATCGACTAATTCTTCAAGTAATGCGATTATTGTCATGAAGAAGGGAATTCTCGCCGAACTCTACCACCTCGGTGCCAGGGCGTATGTCGGCGGAGGGTTCGGTTCGGGGGTTCATAGCGTCTGGGAACCGGCGCTGGCGGGAGCGATCGTGGCGTGCGGGCCGAGAACGCGACGCTCTCCGGAGTCGCAGGAGTTGCGGAGCCGCGGTCTGTTGGCTGAGCTTGAGACCGGAGAGAACTTCGCCAGGTGGTTTGCTGATCGCTTCGCGGGCGGAGGGCCGGCCATTCAGGCTTCGGTGGCCGCATTAGTAAAAGAGCATGCGGGCGCCTCGAAAAGGATCGTCGATATCTGCACGGAGGAATGTGATGGTGAACGCCAAAATCAGAGTACGCATGGGCAGCCATGACGCGCATTACGCAGGCAACCTGGTCGATGGGGCGAGAGTGCTGCAGCTCTTCGGCGACGTCGCGACCGAACTTCTCATCCGTCTTGACGGCGATGAAGGCCTTTTTCGCGCGTATGAAAGTGTTGAGTTTCTCGCGCCGGTGACGGCCGGCGATTACATCGAAGCAGAGGGCTGGATCACGGAAAAAGGAACCACGTCCCGTAAAATGCGGTTTGAAGCGAGAAAAGTCATCGCGCCGCTCAAACCCGGAGAGAAGGGTTATCTCGCGCCGTCGAGTGCCAGAGCGCTCGTGGAGCCGGTTGTCGTCTGCAAGGCGATAGGCACCTGCGTGACGCCGAAGAATCTCCAGCAAAGCGGGAAATAATGCGCGCGAGCCGGTATGACCTGATCTGCTGTGGCGGCAGTCTCGCTTCATACCTAACGGCCGCGCTCGCCGCGAAAACGGGGTTGAGCGTTCTGCTGCTGGACTGGTACGCGCAGCCTGAAAGCGATTCCGCGCCGTCGCGCGCGCTGCTTGACGCGATCCCGTCGCTCTTTTCGTTCGAGTCGTCCGATAACGTCTTGCGGTGCTTCGAAAAGCTTGGTGTGTCTTTCGACCGGAGTGGGTTGCAAAAAGCCGAGAGCGTGCTGCAAGTGCTGCTTAAGGATCAGCGGTTTGTTATCTCCGATTCGTTCGAAATGACGCTCTCGGAACTCGAGCGGGAGGTTCCGTGCGGCGAGGAGTTGCGTTCTTTTCTTTCGAAAATCTATGGGGCGAGGAAGTCGCTTCCTCGTTTCACTCATGACATCACGAGACTTGTGAGGTTGGGAAGCTCGGAGGCCTGGCGCGTGCGAAGTTTTTGGGGGCGCAAGTACCGCGTGCTCACGGCGCGTAAATGCGTTCCTTTTTCATCGCTTTTCGCGGACGGAGACAAAAGCATCGCGCACCGGCTCGCGTGTGCGATGCTGGGCGCGCTTACGCATTCGGTTCCCGTGAACATCGGCGCCGAGCAGTGCCTGCGCAGCCTGCCGATCTTTCTCGGGGGTCGTTACTGGCTGCGTTCGGGCTCGGAAGCGCTCAAGGCGGATCTTGCGCGGGTGATTCGCGTGCACGGAGGAGACATCAAAAAAGGTATTTCCGCGGATTCCCTGGTTGCCGACCGTGATCGGCTGCTCGGAGTTCTGCTGACGTCGCACGACGGGATTGTCACCGCCGATCACGTCGTGGTCGGCTGCGCGCACAAGCGTCTGTATTCCACGCTCCCTCCGCCGATGCGGGACAGCGCCGTTATGCGAGGGCTCACGCGAATCCAACCGAGCCTTTGGCGTTTTTCGATCAGTGTCGGCGTGCGCAAGCAGGCGATCCCGGTCGGTTCGACGTCGCTCATGGTCCGTATCGCCGATTTCGAGGCGCCCCTTTCGGAGGACAACCTGATTTCGATTCAAATCGTGCCTGAGCTGAGGTCGGGTGCCGGGGCCAGCGAATCGGGATTGCGCGAGAGTGACGTCACAAGGATTCTTCTCACCGCTCTGGTGCCGTATCGCGCGTCTTCGCTCGACTACCGATATTTGAGGCGGCTTGCCGGTCGGATGTTGCGCGCGCTGTTTGAGGTCATGCCGTTTTCGGACGAGCATGTCGTTTCGCTCACGCCGGACTTCCTCAAGGACGAGGACGCGATCCGGAAATACTACTCCTTTCGCGGTCTGGACTGGATGCCTGAAGAGTTGATCCATTATTACGTTCAAGGGCATCGCGGGGCGCAGGATTTCTGGAGCATCGCCGTCAAATCTGGAATTCCGAATCTCTATTTCGTCGGACGGCCGATTTGGCCGTCGCTGGGCACTTACGGAGAAATCCTTTCCGCGATGGAAGTTTATGAGGACCTGCGGGAGCGCTTTTTTCAGACAGGAGCCCGCGGCACATTCACCGAAGAGGCGGGGAGCGTCGTATGATCGACCGTTATACACGAAGCGTGTTTCGAGACCTGTGGCGGGATTCGACGCGCTTTGCGATTTGGCTCGACGTGGAGCTCGCCGTTCTGCAAGCGCAGGGAGAAAAAGGTGGCGGACAGGGCGGCGTTCCGAAAAACGCCGCGAGCAAGATCCGCTCGCGGGCGAAGATCAATGTCGCACGCATCCTTAAACTCGAAGAGACGATCAAGCACGACGTGATCGCATTTACGACCAGCATCTCCGAACAGGTCGGCGAAGTCGGCCGCTATTTTCATTACGGTCTGACGAGCTCGGACGTGGTGGATACGGCTTTCTCGATTCAGATGCGCGCAGCGCTCGAGCTCATCAAGGCCGGGCTTACCGATCTGCTGAAGGAACTTGAAAAGCTCGCTTCGCGCTACAAGTCGCTTCCGTGCATCGGGCGTACGCACGGAGTGCATGCCGAGCCCACGAGTTTCGGCCTGAAGTTCGTCGGATTTCATGCCGAGTTTCAGCGGCAGCTCAAGCGTATCGAGCGTGCCGAGGAAGCCATGAGTTACGGAAAACTTTCGGGCGCCGTCGGCGTTTACGGCGAACTTTCGCCTGAAATCGAGCGCAAGGCGTTGGCGAAGCTCGGACTCAAACCCGAGCCTGTCGCGACGCAGGTTATTCCGAGAGATCGTCACGCCGAGGTATTTTCAGCGCTTGCAGGCGTGGGCGCTTCAATCGAACGCATCGCCGTTGAGCTTAGGCATCTTCAGCGAACCGAGGTCGGCGAGGTGGAAGAAGACTTCATGACGGGGCAAAAAGGCAGCTCCGCGATGCCGCATAAGAAAAATCCGATCTCCGCTGAAAATCTTACCGGCTGCGCGCGGCTGCTGAGGGGCTATGCCGTCGCGGCGTCCGAAAACGTCGCGCTTTGGCATGAGCGCGACATCAGTCACTCGTCCGTGGAGCGCGTGATCGGACCCGACGCGACTTCGCTTGCGGATTATATGATCCATCGTCTGATCGGAGTGCTGCAGCGGCTGAAGGTCAACGAAGCGAGAGTCGCCGAGAACCTGAATCTCACGCGCGGGACGTATTTTTCGGGCCGGCTTTTGCTTCGTTGCGTGGAGAAGGGGCTCTCCCGCGAGGCCGCGTACGTCATTCTTCAGAAGGCCGCTCACGCAGCACTCGCTAAACGGAGCGCATTTAAGACGGAACTCTGGAAAGAAAGCATGATCCGCGAGCTCTTCAAGCCGCAGGAGCTCGATCGGGCTTTTGACGTGCGAAATTACTTGCGTCACGTCGATGTGATCTATAAGCGCGTATTGGGATGACGATGAAGCGCCTTCGAAAACACACCGCGAGACGCCGCGGCCAGGCGATGACGGAATATACGGTTCTGATCGCAGTGCTTGTGGTGATTATCGTTACGTTGGGCTTTAGCTTTCGTGACAGGATTCGCGCCCTGGTGGAACGCACGATCGGAAATTATCTTACGCGGCAGTTCTTTTCTCCCCGGGCGATGCATTCATTTCCCTTTAAAATGCCCAAGTGAGCGGCAAGAAGCATGTGACTTTCGACGAGTCTTCAAGCACTTAGATGTGCTCGGAGTCATGCTGGCTCCACTTCTTGTAAAATATTCATGGTGACTTAAGATTAAGCAACGTATCTAAGTATACGTTATTGCTTATTATTATATTATTGCTAGATGATTTAAGTCGGTTTTCCCGAATTTTGCATTCCAGGAATGATGCTGCGAAGCGGCTAAGTCCTTGATGTTCCGTAACTCACGAAGAACGCAGAGTGTGGCATGGGAGTTGCTCAATGCGTTAGCGGTCCAAAAAAAGGCTGTGTGCCGGTATGGAACAAAGGAGTTTGGTCATGAAACGTTATGTATTCACCACCGCGATGGCTGTCGCCGTAGGTGTCTCGCTTGCGAATTTAAAAGCCGCTGAGGGAAAGCTTGTTTTCGAAGACGAGCTTAAAGCTCCGGCGCGGAACACGCAGGCCCAGGAGGGCGTAGTGGTCCGCTATCGCGACCCGGTCGCCGATCTCAACGAACCGGTTACGGCGTCGCCAAGGGCGATCGAAACCGCGCCGCAAGTGCCAGTCGCGCAGGCGCTGCCCGTCGTACAGGCCTCGCCCGCCGCGCAGCAACCCGAAGCGCGCGAAACGGTTACCCGCTCTGAGCAGATGCGCCGGCAGCGCATGCGCGAAGAACTTAAGAACGAAGACCTTCTCACGCAGAAGCTCGAAGAGCTTCGACTGAAGGATGAAATGCAGCGCACCGACCAGATCCTGGGTTCGGGTGTGCAGAAGGCCCCCGCGGAATTGCAAGAGCAGCGCGTAGGCACGGCGGCTACTGAGGCGCCGGCTGTTCTCGTCGCGCAGGCTTCGACGACTGGGGCGAATACGGCGCTCGCCAATACATCGCCGCAAACGACGGCGGTTGCCGCGCGCGGCGATTCAATCGGTCAATCGACGGCGACCGCGAGTGTGGCTTCGATGGATTTCGACGAAGACAAGACGCGCGTCACGGTCAGTCCCCGCGGCGGCATGTCCGGTATCACGAACTCGATGTACGACGTTCAGTCCCTCTACTCGATGGGCTTGGGCGTTGGAGTCGACCTGTCGGATTTCATTTCCTTTCAGGGCGGATACACGTTTTCGAAGTACAATCTCGCCGCTGGCAACACGATCTACAACCCTGGTGTGACGCTCCAACAGCTTGAAATGAACGACAACGTTTTTGACATGGGTGTCCGCGCGAACTTTCTGGGCCCCAAAGCCCGCATGCGGCCGTTCATCGGAGCCGGCGTGGGCTATCGTCGCGGTTACGTGAACTACGACAGCCAGACGCTCAATATGCTTCGTGCCTACAATCCGTACGGCGCAAGCCAGCAGCTTGACGTCGAACTCTCGGCATTTATGGGCTACATCGAAACAGGTCTTGAGCTTCGCATTACGAAGTCGGTTTCGCTCAGCGGAATGGTGCGCTACTTCAACATTCTGAGCTCGCGCCAGACCAACCCGGTTAGCCCTTACGCGTTCGTCAATCCGAACGGCTTGGCGGGCGGGTATGGCAGCTACGGCGGCTACGGTCTTGCCGGCGGTTACGGTGGATTTGGTTACACCGGCGACGCGCGCACCCAGGCTAGCCGTGCGTTGGCCGACAATAACTTCTACCAGCTGATGGCGGGCCTTTCGATCGCCTTCTGATAACGCACGACGATTAACGCACGGATACTTCACTCCACGTTGAGCTTTGCCCCTTTTTGTTTTAGTATGTGGCCGATTCTCAAAGGCTGATTTTAGGTTGTCTTTGAATCAGGCGGATCATGCTGTTCCGCAAGCTTAAGACCCCAGGGAGGGCACGATGTCCGATTACGCCAACGCGAGCATTTTCAAGGAAGGGCCCGAAGTCTGGGTCGTCGATGGGTTACGTTCCCCATTCGCCAAGTCCGGAACTGTTTTAAAAGACATGAAGGCGGTTGCGCTCGGCGTGCATGTTTTGCGCGATCTGCTCTACAAACTGAGCCTCGCTCCGAAAGAAGTCGACGAGATCGTGATCGGGAACACCGGCAATCCCGAAGACGCGGCCAACATCTCGCGCATCGTCGCGCTCGAGGCTGGAATTCCGAAAGAACGGTCCGCGTATACGGTTCATCGTAACTGTGCCTCGGCTATGGAAGCGGTTTCCCAGGGATTCATCAAGATCAAGACGGGACTCGCGGATGTCGTCGTGGCGGGTGGCACCGAGAGCATGTCGAACCTGCCGCTTCTTTTTTCGAAGCCGATGACCGAGCTTTTCACGAAGCTCATGACGGCCAAGACGGTTCCGCAGAAGCTTGGCGTGCTTTCCTCATTCCGCCCGCAATTCTTGAAACCCATTATCGCGATTCAGGAAGGGCTCACCGACGCGGTATGCGGACTCAACATGGGAGAAACGGCTGAACTTCTCGCGAAGGAAAATAATATCTCGCGAGAGGAGCAAGATCGATTCGCCTTGAAGAGCCATGAGCGCGCCGTCGTCGCGACCGAATCGGGCCGCTTCAAGGCGGAGATCTCGCCGATTCCTCTTCCGCCCAAGTACGATACGTTTCTTTCGGAAGACGTCGGGCCGCGCAAGGGCCAGTCGATGGAAGCGCTGGCAAAACTTAAACCTTATTTCGATCGCAGGAACGGAACGGTGACTGTCGGCAACGCGTGTCCGATCACCGACGGTTCGTGCATGCTGGTCCTCATGAACGCCGAAAAGGCGAAAGCGCTCGGATACAAACCGCTCGGCCGCATTCGCTCGTTCGCGTTCGCGGGGGTGGAACCCGAACGGATGGGACTTGGGCCGGCCTATTCATCGCCGGTTGCGCTCGATGCCGCGGGGCTAACGCTAAAAGACATGGGTGTCGTCGAGATCAACGAGGCTTTCGCCGCACAGGTGATCGCGGTGCTCAAAATGCTCGCGTCGAAGAAATTCGCGCAGGAAAAGCTCGGACGGAGCGACGCGATCGGCGAAATCGCCGACAACGTGCTCAACCCGAACGGCGGCGCGATCGCTCTCGGGCATCCGGTCGGCGCGACAGGCGCCCGTCTGGTTTTAACCGCGCTTAAGGAAATGCAGCTTAAGAACATCCAGTTCGGCTTGGCCACGCTCTGCATCGGCGGGGGGCAGGGCGGCTCAGTCGTGGTCGAACGGGTTTAAATCCAAAAACAACACGCCAAAGAAGAGAAGAAAATGGAAATCACGACAAACCGCCGCGAGGCGGAACACAGGGGAAAGCAGGCAACCATGAAACCGGAACCATCCTCATTCCGTCTGGTCGACAAGTCGGATCTCGCGAAAGGGCTTTTCGCGCTGTACTTCGACCTCGCGGGCGAGAAGGTTAACAAGTTCAATCCCGACACGATGATGGAGCTCGACGGCTTGCTGGAGTCGATGAAAACCAGAGACGACATCAAGGCGCTGGTTTTTCTTTCAGGAAAAGAAAACATCTTCATCGCGGGCGCCGACATTACTTATATCCAGGCAGTGAAGGAGGCGTCGGAAGGCGAGCGTCTGGCGAAGCAAGGGCAGTCGGTGCTTCAAAAGCTCGAGCGGATGCCTTTTCCGGTGGTCGCGGCCGTCAACGGCGCGTGCATGGGCGGCGGCACGGAGCTCGCTCTTTGCTGCAAGTACATTGTCGTTTCGGACGCGCCTGGTACGAAGATCGGGCTTCCCGAAGTGAACTTGGGCTTGCTGCCGGGCTGGGGTGGAACGGTGCGACTGCCGGAACGAATCGGTTTGCAGGCCGCACTCGACTTCATTCTTACGGGAAAGACGATGGACGGACCGAAGGCATTGAAGCTCGGATACGCCGACGCGTGTTTTTCGCGCTATGGATTCGAAGCCAAAGCGCTCGGATTCGGCGCGCGGGTGGCTCGCGGAGAAAAAATTTCGCGTCCAGCCCGCAAAAAGCCGCTTGCCGCGACGGTGACTTCAGCGCTTCTCGAGGAGAATCCGATCGGCCGCGCGGTTTTATTCATGCAGGCGCGAAAGATGATTCTCGCAAGAACGCGCGGGCACTATCCCGCGCCGCTTAAAATCCTTGACGTGATGTCAAAGAGTTACGGCAAGCCGCGCGGAAAAGCGCTTGAGATCGAGAGCAAGGCGTTTGGCGAGCTTTCGTTTTCGGATGTTTCGAAGCGCCTCATCGAGCTTTTCTTCGCGACCGAGAAGGTGAAGAAGCAAACGGGCGTGTCGGGCGCGAGGCTTCAACCGGGCGAACAGATTCAATCCGCGGGATTATTGGGCGCCGGCGTCATGGGCGGCGGGATCGCCCAGCTTCTGGCGCACAAGGGAATCCCGGTCCGGATGAAAGACATCGACCTCAAGGGGCTGGCGATCGGAACGAGCGCCGCGACGAGGCTTTTTTCGGATCTCGTGAAGAAACGGAAGATGACCAGGCGCGAGGCCGACATCAGGTTCGCGCTCATCAGCCCGACGACGGATTATTCCGGATTCGGACGGGCTGATCTCGTGATCGAAGCGATCGTGGAAAACATGGACGTGAAGAAGAAGGTTCTGCAAGAAGTTGAGCCGCTTCTGCGCGAAGGCGCGACCATCGCGACGAACACGTCTTCGCTCTCGGTGTCCGGGATGGCGAGCGCGTGCGCCCACCCGGAGAACGTTGTCGGCATGCATTTTTTCAATCCCGTGCACAGGATGCCGCTCGTGGAAGTCATCCGTGCCGAGAAGACGAGCGATCGCGCCGTGATGCGGATTTTCGAGCTTTCCAAACGTTTGGGAAAAACTCCGATCGTCGTTCGCGACGGTGCCGGCTTTCTCGTAAACCGCCTGCTGATGCCCTACCTGAACGAGGCGTCCTACATCATGAGCGAAGGGGCGCCGATCGAGGAGCTCGACGAGGCGGTGCTCGACTTCGGCCTGCCGATGGGCCCCGCGCACCTGCTCGACGAGATCGGTATCGACGTGGCCGTGAAGGTCGCGAAGATTTTGCACGAGGCGTTCGGCGTTCGTGCCGAGCCGTGCAAACTGAACGACAGGCTCGTCGCGTCCAAGCTTTACGGCAAGAAGACGGGACAGGGCTTTTACGTCTATGACTCGCGCGGACGCAAGCAGAACTTGAATCCTGAGATTTACAAAACTCTCGGGATCAAGCCGTCTGCGCCGTCGAAAGCGCGGAAGGCGGATTGGATTCCGCGCATGACGTATCTCATGATCAACGAGGCAGCGCTTTGTCTGGCCGAGGAGATCGTGATGGAGCCGCTTGACGTCGATCTCGGGATGATCATGGGTACGGGCTTTCCGCCGTTTCGCGGGGGGCTTCTGAGGTACGCCGACACCGTCGGACTCAAAAACATCGTTACGAAGCTCGAGGAATTCGAAAAGAAATTCGGCCCACGATTTAAACCCACCGCGCCGCTCGTCGACCGCGCGCGCCAGGGCAAGAGCTTCTACTCCTGAGGCCGGAAGCGCGCGATGTCGTTTTGGAGTGACGGACTCGGCCGCAAGGTCGGCTTTCGCTACCTTCGCGCGAAAAAGAGCTCATCGTTTCTCTCGCTGATCACGACCATCAGTATCGGCGGTGTGGCCGTCGGCGTTCTCACGCTCATCGTCACGCTTTCGGTGATGTCAGGCTTTGAAAGCGAGCTCAAAAAAAGACTGTTCGCGGCCGAGACCCACGTGCTCATTGAGAACGACGAAGGCTATTTCAAGGCGGACGACGTTCTGCTCGGAAGGATCCAATCTTCATTCGCCGGAATCACTCACGTGTTTCCGGTTCTGCAGACCGAAGTCATCATGAGGTCTGGAAACAAGGTTTCAGGCGGCGTGTTCAAGGGTGTGAGTGGCGCCCATCTGAAGTGGCTCGACTCGCACGTGACGGAGCGCGCGCCAGCTGATTTTCTTACGGGGTTCGGCCCGGAGTCGAGACTCTACATGGGACAGGAGTTGGCATTTGAGATCGCGGTCGTGCCTGGAGACCGCATCACCGTCGTTTCGCCAGTGGAAACCGAGGGCCCCCTCGGAGCCGTTCCGCGCGTGAAGAAATTCGTGGTCGCGGGCGTATACAAAACCGGCATTCCCGAACAGGAACTCCACGTCGTATTCGCGCCGATCGCCGGTGTCGAGTCGTTTCTGCATCAATCCGGCGTCGTCAATCAGATCGAGGTGCGCTTGGATCGCTTCGAGGACGCGGGAATCGCCGCCGAAAAGACACGTGCTCTCGTCGAATCGGTCAGCCCGTCGTTTTCGGCGCGATCGTGGCAGGAATTGAACGCCCATCTTTTTCGCTCGTTGCGCCTGGAGCGCACGGCGATGTTCTGCATCCTGATTTTCATTATCGTCGTTGCGAGCTTTAACATCGTCAGCACGCTGACAATGATGGTGACGGAGAAAAAACTGAGTCTTTCGATTTTGCGCGCGATGGGAGCGACGCCGGCGCAGATCGGCAATGTGTTTTTGTGGGAAGGCTTCGCGATCGGCGGCGTCGGGATCTTGCTCGGGCTCGTCACGAGCCTGCTGATCTGCTGGGCGCTGCGCCAGTTTCCGCTCATTGAGCTTCCGGATTTCTACTACGACCGCACTTTGCCGGTCGTAGTGAGCGCGTATTCGGTGGTTACGGTCGTCGTGGTTACGCTCGCGATCGTATTGCTTGGAGCCGTGATTCCGTCGCGGAAAGCTTCGAAGACGAGCCCGATCGACGGGATTAATGATGCATAACATGCTGAGCGCAAGCGAAGCGAAAGACAATATCTAGAAATCTACTTAATCGAGAGAATCTTTTTCATCCGAGCAGACGGCAGGTATAAAGCTTTAAGAACGTCGTTTTTTACGAGGATTCGTCCAGTGCTGTCCCGAAAAAACGCGAACTTCTCGATCTTTCCGTAGAGTCCGCGCAACGTGACCGTGCATAAATTTCGCGAATTCGCCGGCGCTGTCGCGCCGTCGTGTATTGAGTCTGCTTTTTGTCCGATGAGATCTTCTAGCCAAGCATCAATGCCGTCTTGATTTTCTACATTCGCCTTCGGCGTGTGCCATACCCACCGATCGCCGTCGCGCACGAGCCAGATCGGCTTGCAGGTTCCCGCGGTGCGAAGTTCGTAGACGTCGTCCACGCCAAACGTCGTGACTCTGCGGTCGCGAAAATCGAGCGCTGTTTTTCCGTCCATAAGCAGTAACGGATTAGCGGAGGTGAGTGTCAGGAGCAGCTTTTTTGGAAAAAAGGCGTAGACGAAGCTTCCCGACAGGTCTTTATTCCCAAACAGAACCGCGTCTTCGCCGGGAGTGGGCGCATCCCAGCCGAGCGATATCCCGAGTGCTGGAGTCGCCATCCCGTACTGACTTGCCTGCTTCAAGTTCATCTTTTCGCTGCGCTGCTCTCGGAGACCGTTGAGCAAGTCGATGAGGTGGCGGACGAGACCTTCGTTGGCGCGCGCGTCGGTCACAGCGCTTCCGTCAAAGGTCGTGACCTGCCAGCGTTCGCTTTTACGAAGCTCGACTTGGTGGCCGGCGAGGCTGATCGCGAGCCGGTTTACGGCGCCGAACTTCAGGATCGGGGCGTCTTTGGGCGCGCGCGTGAGATCGCGGTAGAGAAAAGCCAGACCAGCCAGCACAAAGAGCGCGAGGAAGAGGAGCGTGCGCGTACGCGCTCTGAGATGTCGTCGCGGTTCAGAGTTGAATGAGGCGGGCATGTTGACAGAGTATGGGGTATCTTCTAGCTTTTTCAAGTATGTCGATTTGGGCTCTGATCAAGGCCGGCGGTTGGGTCATGGTGCCGATTATAGCGCTCTCGGTCGTGGCTTGGGCGGTATGTGTTGAGCGGCTCTGGTCGTTTCGCGGCTGGCGCGAGAAAAACCGCGAATTCCTGCTTTCCTTCCAGAATCATTGGTTGCGCGGAGACCGCGACTCCGCGACGAAACTTTGCGAACGCGCTGACGTCGTGCTTGCGGAGCTGGCGCGCGAGCTATTGATCCTCATGCCGGACGAACCTTTGAACGATCGCGTGCGGCTGCGCGTGGACCGCAGGCGCGTGGAGCAGGCGGCGCAATTCCGGCGCGGGCTCTGGCTTCTTGGCACGATCGGATCCGCGACGCCGTTCGTGGGATTGTTCGGAACCGTCATCGGGATTATCAAGGCGTTTCAGAGCATGGCCGAAAGCGGAGCCGGCGGCTTCACCGTCGTGGCCGCCGGAATTTCCGAAGCCCTGGTGGCAACCGCCGGCGGCATCATTGTCGCGGTGATCGCCGTGTTCTTTTACAACTACTTTCAAGTGCGCGTAGGCCAGCTTCAATTTCAGCTCAAACTCCTCACGGAAGAGCTGCTCGAAGTCTTCGGCGTGGCGGGTTCCGGCGTGAAGAGCGCGGACGTCTAATGGCGATCCGGCTCGGCGGCGGCGGAACCACGGCAGCGCCTGAAATCGAAAAATTCTCGGGAACACTGGGCAGTGAAAACGGACGCGGACGCGTTTCCGACCTCGATTTCGAGGATCCGCACGTCATCGCCGAAATCAACATCACGCCGCTGACCGACATCTTTCTCGTGCTTCTCATCATCTTCATGGTGACCAGCAGCGTGCTCTCGCAGATGGGCGTGCAGGTGCAGCTGCCGAAGTCGACGCAGGCGTCGTCGGCCAATCCCGCGCCGGGCGTGATCGTCACGGTGACCAAGGAGGGCACGATTTCCGTGAACGGAACGCAGGTTGCCGGCGAAAAGCTGCGCGAGGTTCTTACGGTCATGCTCGGCAAGACCTCTGAAAAAACCGTCGTGCTCGAAGGCGATCGCCAGGCCATACTCGGGACGGTTGTTCGGATCATGGATGAGGCGAAGAAGGCCGGGGCCGCGAAGTTCGCGGTTGCAACGCAGGCCGAAGGCGGGAAGTAATGCTTCAGACGAGAGTCAGATTTCTTTTTTGATCGTGATGAGTTTGAAAACTTTATAACCGGCGGCGCCGGCCGTGTACATCACCTTGCGGATGAGGTCGTAGCGGACGGCTTTGTCCGCTTGAATTGTAAGTACGCCTTGAAATTTCGGTTTGACGATTTCTTTGGCCTGTTGACCGGGAGGTGCCGCTTCGCCGGCCTTCTTTGCCGCGACCCATACGGCTTTGCTCATGAGCAGCTCCGCATTCTCTCGTGCCTTCACCATGGCATCGTAAAGCGGAAGGATGCGCCGGCCGCCGTCGGCGAGATGCTTCGGATCGACTTCGTAAGCCGCGGTTTCGGCCTTGGGTTCGGTGGCCGGCGCGCCGGGTGCCGCCGGCTCCGTCTTGAACTCAAGGACGCGTTTGTCGTCGAAGAGAATTCCCACGGGTTCGATCACGAGGTTGAGCGCGTCGGAGGGGATCTCTTCCGCCGTCGAAATGGGAAGCGTGATCTTCGCGCTTGTCGCGAACGCGACCGACGTCGCCGAATAGCTTTTGAGCAGGAACACGACGATGATCACGAGCATGTCCATCATCGAGGTGAGCTGCAAATCGAAGCGATCCTTGATGCGCAGCCGTTTTCGCCTGTCGACGATCGATCGTCTCATGCATTCACCCCAGCAGGTTCCCAAAGATAATTTCCGGAAAGAGTCTCGTTTCGGGAATGTCCATGCCGTTTGGGTCTTTCCTGAAAAGCGGCGCGTCCGATTTTTCATAAGCCCGCGCGGCGTCCATGATCCCGATGAGTGACTCGTACGAAACTCCGCCCTCGGGCTTGACAATGAGCTTCGCTTCGTCAGGATGCCTCGACTTGATCTCAAGCAGCGTCTGGTGAAATTTCTCGATGTCGTACCGAAGCTCGCCGGTCTTCGGGTCGGGCACGCTCGGGATCTTGTGCGCTTCGCGGCTGCCCGACCAATCCGAGACGAGAATCTGTTCGGCCTGGATGTAAGCGGTGAGCTGCAGCGGCTTCTCTTTCAGAAGCTCAAGTTGTTCGTCGGGCGGGGCGAGCATGGGAGCCGGAGTGTCGATCGCGACGATCGCGAGAAACGCGCTCGTGAAAAGCAGAAACGCGATCAGCGTGACGAGCGCATCGAGGACCGGCACGAGGTTGAGCTGAATCTCGCGAGGGCTTGTGCTGCGCCTATTGCTGGGTCGCTTGAACATCGGGTTTTACTCGCTCCTTGAGCTCCCGGTTAAAACGCCTTCTCGGAGCTGTGCTGATACTTGCGCGCCGAGAGCAGATCCAAAAGCTTCACGCCGAACTCGTCGACCTCCGAGGTGAGCGTCGAGGCCTTCGAGGTCAGCACGCTGTGCATGACCATCGTCGTGATCGCGACGATCAGGCCGAATGCCGTGCAGTTGAGCGCTTCGGCGATGCCGTTGGCGAGAATCGCCTGGCGTTGGGCTGCGTCCGCAAGAGCTACCGCGCCGAAGCTGTGGATCAGACCCACGATCGTGCCGAGGAGGCCCAAGAGTGTGGCGATGTTCGCGATGAGAGCCAGGTAACCGAGGCGCTTTTCAAGCCTTGGGATCACTTCGAGGCTCGCGGCATCGATCGCGTTCTGAATCTGAGTTTCGTCGCGGCTTGCGCGCGTGAGCCCCGCCTTGATGACGCGGGGGAGGCTCGCTTGGCCTGCGCCGTTGCAGACCCGGATCGCTCCGTCGATGTCGTTGGCGAGGATGTGCTTTTGCACCTCGACCATGAAGGACTCGGCACTTCCCACGCTGTACGTCTTGAAAAGCCGGATCAGCCTTTCCAGTATGAACGCGATCGAAAACCCGAGGGTAATCGCGATCGGGTACATGAACGACCCGCCCTTTTGGAAGGATGAGATGAGGAACGGCAGAAATCCTGTAGATGCTTCCATGAATCTTGCTCCTTAAGTTTTGAGCCCGCACTTTTCACTACAGTACAAATCTTGCCTACATTAAAATCGTAGCATGAGACGGCGGCCCGTCAACAAGAAGTGTCACGAAGTCCTTCGAAGGAGAGCTCTTTGAGATTCGCGCTTGGAGGCGGCTTTGCCGGCATCGCGATGGCGTTCGCGGTGGGAAATTGGATACTCAACTTGAGCGTGGAGGAAATCGCGCTCACGGTCGTCGTTTCGATTGTCGCGGGATTTTTTACGTTGCTTCTAACACTTGGCAGTGAGCGCAACGCTTGGGCAAAAAAAAGTCTTCTCCGCGGTTCCCTGCGGACGTGGATATTTTTCGTCTTGTTCTATTTCGTGGCGATGCTGTTTTTCGCGCCGCCCGTTCGCTCGCTGCGCGCATTCGCGTGGATGTTCGTTCCGCTCATGTTCTGCAACGGGTTTTCGGTGCTCGCATTCGGCCCGGTCCAAGACCGGCTCATCGCGCGACATCAGAGGAAGTCCAGATAGGCGGGCGAGACAACCCCATCCCCCAGGCACATCTACAGCGCTTTTTTGAGCATGCCGGCGATAGCCGCCTTGGGATGCGCGCCGACGAGCTGATCGACGAGCTCCCCGCCCTTAAAAAGCAATAGTGTCGGGATGCCGCGGATGCGATAGCGGCCGGGCACGTCCGGGTTTTCATCCACGTTCATTTTAGCGATTTTCACTTTTCCGGAGAATTCCGCGGCAAGCTCATCCAGCGTGGGAGCGAGTGCCCGGCAGGGGCCGCACCATTCGGCCCAGAAATCGACCAAAGCCGGCGTGCCGGCCTTGAGCACTTCGGATTCGAAATTTCCGTCGGTAACGGCGACGATATTCGGGGATGCCATGTCTACACTCCTTGCTCGCGGCGAATGAATCAAGCGTAGCGCGTTTGAAAACGCAACAGTAGCTAAAAACGGCGCAGTTAAAAAAAGTTTGAGAAGCCCAAAGCCTCTCTGCTACGCTAGGCTCGATGAACAAATCTAATGATGATGCTCTTTTAGGCCATGTCAAGCGGTCGGTCGAACTGAGTTTCGAAGCCAAGCGGGAGTTCTACCGCACGCATTCAGCGGCACTCGTCGAAGCGTCGCGATGCATGGCCGAGACGTTTTTAAGCGGCGGCAAGGCCCTGATTTTCGGCAACGGCGGTTCCGCCGCCGACGCCCAGCACATGGCGGCCGAGATGACGGGGCGCATGTTGGTTGAACGCAAGAAGCCGCTGCCCGCCATCGCGCTCACGACCGACACGAGCGCGCTCACCGCGATCGCCAATGATTACGGCTACGACGACATTTTTCTCTTCCAGCTCAAAGCACTGGGACGAAAAGGCGATCTTGCGATCGCGATCTCGACGAGCGGCAACTCGAAGAACGTTCTCAGAGCTGTCGATGAAGCCCGTCGCGTCGGAATGCGCGTGGTGAGCCTCACTGGAAAAACCGGGGGCAAGCTCAAGGAACTGAGCGACATCAATCTCAACGTGGAGAAGGGGATGCACGCCTCGATGATTCAAGAGACGCACATCACGGTCGTCCATCTTCTCGTCGACCTCATGGATCGATTCCTCCTGCCGCCTGACTACATCGGATGACTCCGGCAGCGGCAAAAGCCAGCGTGATGGTTCGATGTCTCGCGAAAGCCGCTGATTTCAGCGTCGTGCTGCTTTTGAACGCGCTTTTGCCGGTCGTCGTCGGAGCGCTTCTCGGGTTTATCTACATGCTCGTTCATGACGGGCTGTTCGCGGGCCAGAGCATCGGAAAGCGCCTGTTCCGATTGAAGGCCATGCACGTCAAAAACGACCTGCCGTGCACGATCCGCGAAAGCGCGGTGAGAAACGCGCCTCTTGGCGTCGCGACCTTTTTCGCGATCATTCCGTTTTGGGGATGGATTTTGGCGGTGCTTGTCGGCATCCCTCTCGTCGCGCTCGAGATCTATCTGATGGTCACGCGGCCCGGCGGTCATCGGCTTGGCGACGTGATGGCGGACACCGTCGTCGTCGAGGTGGGCGCCAGGAAGAACGGATGACTAGTCCCCATTGCAGCCGCCGCAGTAGAATCCTGGTGAGAAATGCGGGCTAGGCCGACGCTTTACCTTGTCGACATCAGCTCGCTCATTTTCCGCGCGTTCTTCGCGATTCGAAAACTTACGACGTCCAAGGGCGTGCCGGTCAACGCCGTTTACGGCGTGACGACGATGCTCTTGAACCTGCTCGAGAAACGCAAGTCCGATTACATCGCTTGCGTCTTCGACACTCCGGCGCCTTCCTTCCGCAAGGAAATCTACGAGGGTTACAAGGCCAATCGCGGAGCGCCGCCCGAAGAGCTCGTACCGCAGTTCGACCTGATCACGCGCGCGGTGGAAGCGCTCGGTATCCGGCGGGTGATGAAGCCGGGCTTTGAAGCCGACGACCTCATCGCGACTCTCGCGCGCAAGTTTCCCGAATGCGACGTCATGATCGTCTCCGGTGACAAAGACCTGATGCAGCTCGTGGGCGAGCACGTGCGCATTCTCGACACGATGAAAGACGTCGTCTACGGGGCCGCCGAGGTGAAGGAAAAACTGGGCGTGGAACCGCGCTTCGTAGCCGATTACCTGGGGCTTACCGGCGACAGCTCCGACAACATCCCGGGCGTGGATGGCATCGGCCCCAAAGGGGCGGCCGAGCTCATCGCGGAACACGGCTCGATCGAGGATGTTCTCAAGGCCGTTCCGAAAATGAAGCCCGGCAAGAAGCGGGATTCGCTGGAAGCGGGGGCTGAGCTTGCGAGGCTTTCCAAGCGGCTTGCGACGGTGCGCGAGGATCTGCTCGACGAAACCAAGGACGTCAAGCTCGAGGGTCTCAAGCGCGCGGAAGAGTTCAGCGAGGCGTTTAAAAGCTTCCTGGCGGAGATGGAATTCAAAGCGCTTCAGAAAAAATATTTCGGCGAATCCGAGGCGGCAGCCGTTGCCGGTAAGCACGAAACGCGGAAGGAACCTTCACGCGCCGAGCGGCAAACCGTTCGCACCGCCGCCGAATGGGAGCAGTGCATGGATCGTCTCGCGCGTTCCAAGCGCATCGCGTGCGAAATACAGATGTCGGGCGAGGCAACAGCGGGTGTCGTGCCGGAGGCGCTGTATCTCGCGGCAGAAGTGGAAGGCGCCGGAGGATTTTCGGTTCTGCTTGGCGGTGCGGTTGCGCCGCGGACCGCGCTGCAAGCGCTTCTCGACCTTGTCTCCGGTCTCGGCTCTGGCGGCCACGGCGCTCCATGTCTCGTCGCGTACGATGTCAAGCGCGTGTTCCACGCGTTTCTTTCGTGCGGAATCGACGCGCGGCGAATCGAAGGCGCTGTCGGGGCCGGAAAAACCTTTGATCTCATGCTCGCGCACTACCTGATCGAACCCGACGAAAAACACGAACTGGAACTTTTGATCGGGAAGTACCTTCCCGGCGAGCTGATGCCCGACCCTCTGCGCGCGGCGCTAAAGCTCCAAGACACGCTTTCAGAAGAGCTTAGGCGTCTCAAGCTTGAAAAGATTTTCTGGGAATACGAGATGCCCGTAGCACTCATCCTCGCCGAGATGGAAACGAACGGCATCCGCGTCGATCCATCCGTTCTTCAAAACCTTTCGCGGGAATACTCGATCGAGCTCCAGAAGATCGAGAAAGAAATCCACGGTCACGCGGGGGGCCCCTTTAACCTTAACTCTCCAAAGCAGCTCGCGCAGATTCTCTTCGAGAAGCTGAAGCTTCCCGTGATCTCGAAAACCAAAACCGGTTTTTCGACGGACGCCGAAGTGCTGGGAAAGCTCGCGCCTTTGCACCCCGTGCCGGCGTTGATCGTGCGCTATCGGGAGCTCGCGAAGCTAAAGCACACCTACGTCGACGTGCTTCCGGGCTTGATCGAGAAAGACGGGCGCGTTCACGCGCGGTTCAACCAGGCGGTCGCGGCGACCGGGCGGCTCTCGGGCTCCGATCCGAACCTGCAGAACATCCCGATCAAGACCGAATCCGGACGCAAAATCCGCAAAGCGTTCGTCGCCGAAAAAGGCTGCCGGCTCGTCGGCGCGGACTATTCGCAGATCGAACTTCGGATCGTCGCGCACCTGGCGGGCGACGAGGCATTGATCCGCGCTTTCAACGAAAAGCAAGACGTGCACCGCGCGACGGCCGCCGAGATTTTTCACGTCAAGCCCGTGGAGGTGACCGGCCGCCAGCGCGCGGCCGCGAAGGCGATCAATTTCGGGCTGATTTACGGCAAGACCGCGTTCGGACTTTCGCAGGAACTGGGAATTCCGCGTGGCGAAGCGCTGGACTACATCGAACGCTACTTCGCGCGCTACAAAGGGGTTAAGGCGTTCATGGACCAGTGCCTCGCCGACGCGCGCAAGCACCATACCGCGACCACGTTCTTCGGGCGGCGGCGTCCGATACGCGACATCGACAGCAAGAATTTCGCCGTTCGCGGCAACGCCGAGCGCATCGCGATGAACGCGCCCGTGCAGGGGACGGCCGCCGACATCATGAAGCTCGCGATGATCCGCGTGGCGCGCTCCTGCCGCGAGATGGGGGCCAAGCTCGTGCTGCAGGTGCATGACGAGCTCGTGATCGAGGCGCCGTTAAGCGCCGTGGAAGACGCGAAGAAAGCCCTTGTCTCCGGGATGGAAGGCGTCGTGGAATTCGCGGTGCCGCTTTCCGTCGAAGTTTCGGCGGCGGACAACTGGATGGAACTGTAGCGGGAGTGGAAACAGACAAGATCCGCGCGTCTACCGAGCCGGCACCAAGCCGCGGAAGTCGCCTACTGTACGACGTTGATGCTGATGGTCAGCGTCTGAGTTACTGGCTGCGCCCCGGCCTTAGCCTGAAACTTGATTGTCTTCCAGCCACGATACGGCACTGTGGACCCTGCCGGAGTTCCACTAAGCACACAGGCCGAAGAGATACTCAGCCAACTCAGTGGGTAACGAGCCAATCAGCGTACAGCTGCCGACCGCTCCGCCTGTATTGCTGATTGGAGCAAAAGAAGCCGATTTATCCCGCATTTGCGAGGCAATCCGCATTCAACGCCGCTGGGCCCGCCACAAATCCAGGGTTGAATCGCTATTATTCTATTGCCCCAAGATAAAAATGGCGGATTCAACCACCAAATGCACGAGTCAACTCAAGAAGCTCTTCTCTTTTCTGCTGAATTATTATGTTTCGATAAAAGATTTTAGTTCGAAATAATTTCCTCTGTCGACTGAAATGAATCTCTTCTGGAGTGTGGAATT
>JACPKS010000087.1 GCA_016186905.1 Deltaproteobacteria bacterium | reverse complement strand
GCCGCCTGGTTCACGGTCAGCGTCGGAGCCGTCGTGTCGATCACGATGGCCTTGTTCGCGCCCAGTGAACCCGCGGAGCCCGGAATTACAAATACCAGCGTCGCGTCGTTGGGACTGTTCGCGACGGTGTCTTTGATCGTGCCGCCGTTCAATGCGAACGGCGGCCCCGTGACATAATCCAGATCCAATGAAGTATGGCCCAAAGCCACGGTGTAATTGAAGGTCAGAGTATTCGTTCCCGTTCCCGAGCTGTAATCGACGACCGCATCCGTCGCTCCCGTTTCAAGAGTCAGTTGAGGCGTGCCGGTGACGTTGACGACTTTCGAAAACGTAACCTGTACGGGGATGACTGCACCAACCGTGTAAGAGCCATCGGCCGAACTCGAAGTGACATTGGTCACCGTTGGCGCCACACCATCGATGACGATCGCTTTGTTGGCTCCAAGCGATCCCGCAGCTCCAGGCGAAGCAAGCGTCAACGTGGCGTTGTTCGTTGCCGTGTCCTTGATCGTGCCGCCATTCAGCGCGAGCGACGTCGTCGCGACGTAATCCAGATCCAAAGAACCGTGGCCATTGTCGACCGTGTACGTAAACGTCAGAGTCGAGGTACCGCTGCCGGAAGCGTAGTCCACCACCGCGTCCGTAGCGCCGGTTTCAAGTGTCAGCTGCGGAGTTCCCGTGACCGTCACCGCTTCCGAGAAATTTACCTGGATTGAAATCGTCGAGCCCGTGCCGTACGTACCGTCCGCCGTTGATGAGTTGACGCTGGTTATCGTCGGAACACTTGTATCAATGACGATCGCTTTGTTGGCGCCGAGCGAGCCTGCGGCACCCGGCGAAGAAAGCGTCAGCGTGGCATTATTGGGATTATTCGCAACGGTGTCTTTGATCGTGCCGCTGTTGAGCGCAAGTGAGGTCGTCGCGACGTAATCGAGATCACCGGTCGTATGCCCGGACGCTACCGTATAACTGAACGTCAGAGTATTCGTTCCCGTTCCCGAACTGTAATCGACGACCGCATCCGTCGCGCCCGTTTCAAGCGTCAATTGAGGCGTGCCGGTGACGTTGACGGCTTTAGAAAGCGTGACCTGCACCGCGATGACCGCGCCAGTCGTGTATACTCCATCCGCCGTGCTTGAGGTGACGTTCGTGACCGTGGGCGCGACCGCATCGATGACGATCGCTTTATTCACGCCAAGCGAGCCGGCAGCGCCCGGCGACGGCAGGGTCAGTGTTGCGTCATTGGTCGACGCATCCTTGATCGCGCCGCCGTTAAGCGCCAGCGACGTCGTCGCGGCGTAGTCGAGATCGCCTGAACTATGTCCGGCGCCGACCGTGTACGTAAACGCAAGCGTCGACGAGCCGCTGCCCGAGGCATAGTTCACGACCGCGTCCGTTGCGCCGGTTTCAAGCGTCAACTGCGGAATTCCCGTCACCGTAACCGCTTCCGAAAAACTGACTTGAATCGAAATCGCGGCACCCATGCCGTACGTATCGTTGGCCGTGCTCGAAGAGACATTGGTCACCGTCGGAACGGTCGTATCGATGACGAGCGCTTTGTTGGCGCCAAGCGAGCCGGCAGCGCCAGGCGAAAAAAGCGTCAGAACCGCGTTATTCGGATTGGTCGTGACGGTGTCTTTGATCGTGCCGCTGTTGAACGCAAGCGACGTCGTCGCGACGTAGTCGAGATCTAAACTGTTCTGTCCGGCAGCGACCGTATAGTTGAAGGTCAGCGTGTTCGTACCCGAGCCTGAGCTGTAATCGACGACCGCATCCGTCCCTCCCGTTTCAAGTGTGAGCTGCGGAGTGCCCGTTACGTTGACGATTTCTGAAAACGTGACCTGCACCGCGATGACGGTTCCGATCGGATAGGTGCCGTCGGCCTTACTCGAGGTGACGTTGGTCACCGTCGGAGAAATCGTGTCGATGACGATAGCCTTGTTGGCACCCAGCGAGTTCGCGGCACTCGGTGCCGCAAGAGCGAGTGTCGCGTCGTTGGCCGCGAGATCCCTGATGGTACCGCCGTTCAGAGCAAGCGACGTCGTCGCGACGTAATCGAGATCCAGGGAATTTTGCCCCGCGCCGACCGTATACGTGAACGTGAGCGTCGAGGTGCCGCTGCCCGAAGCGTAGTTCACGACCGCGTCCGTTGCGCCGGTTTCAACCGTGAGCTGCGGCGTTCCTGTGACCACCACAGTTTCAGAGAAATTGACTTGAATCGAGATCGATGAACCCGGACCATAAGACCCGTTGGCGGTGGATGACGTGACGCCGGTCACCGCCGGCGGGGTGGAATCCTCGGTGTAACTGACCGTCGCGGAACACGCCGAAACGTTTCCCGCCAGGTCGACGGCTTTTGCGGTAAACGAGGTCGTCGTGTCGTCGCCGACGGCAACCGTTATGCCGGTCGTGAACGCGACCGCACTATCCGTCGCGACGATCGCGCCGCCGCAATTGTTCGTGGCGTAAATGTTGACCGTGGATCCTGTTTCGGCAAGGCCGCTGATCTGCGGGGAATTGTTGTTGGCGGGGCCGGTCGGCGTAACGGCAATCGGCGACGGCGCGACCGGCGGCGTGGAATCTTCGACGTAAGTGATACTACTTGAACACGCGGAACGATTGGAGCCGTTCACGCCTCGAACCGAATACGTCGTCGTCGTGTCGTCTGCGACACTGACCTGAATGCCGGGCACAGCGAACTCTTCGGCCGTCCCGACCGCCGCCAAAAATCCGGTACAGTCGCTTCCGAGGTAAATCTCAACTGAGGTCTTTTCATCCGCGGTGCCGATCAAGTACGGAGTATTGTTATTGGCCAGCGCCGCGGGGTTAACCGACACAAGTTGCGGACCTTCCGGCGTCTTGGTCGCCGGAGAACGCTTGGCCGCATTGAACTCCGACGAGCAGCCTTCGGCAAGAATGCCAAGGCACACGACGAGCAAGGTCAGAATTGTTGTTTTCACATACGTACCGCTGAGCAAATTGGCTTCCTCGTATCTCGCGAAGTTGCGCGAGATTCCCAACATTCAAATTATAAATTAGTAGATGATTTTACTCAACTATATAAAAAAACAGATACTAGCTGTAGTTTCAATGACTTAGATCATGCGACCCGCGATTTTTTTCGGCGCGCCTGAAGATTTTCGATCATCTCGATGTAATCGGTGATTTCCTGGACGTTGGTGGTCGCCGTGCCAGGCTTTCCCACCACGACGCCGGCCGCGTAATTCGCAAGCCACGCCGCCTCGACGATATCGGCGCCCGCCGTCATCGCGAGCGCAAGGGTCGCGATGGTCGTATCGCCCGCGCCCGACACGTCGAAGACGTCGCGCGCGAAGGTCGGAATGAGAATCGGCTCGGCCTCGCCTCTTCCGAAAATCGCCATGCCGTCCCGCCCGCGCGTGACGATCACGAATTTCGCGTGCGCTTCCTCGAGCAGGCGGTACCCGGCCTGAAAAAGCGTCTCCTGGTCGACGATGCGGATGCCGCTCAGCGCCTCGGCCTCGGCCGTATTCGGCGTGAGCACCGTGCAACCGTAGTAAGGCTGGATGGAGCCGCGGGCGTTGGGATCGACGAAGACGGGGATTTTCCGTTCCTCCGCCGCGGAGACGAGCTGGCGGCAAAGCGAAACCTCGACAAGACCCTTGGCATAATCCTCGATGATGACGGCATCGGCTTCTTCGACCGCTTTCTGCAGCTTGCCCCAGGCTTCCTTGAGAATCGACGGATCGGGCTTTGCCGGAGTCTCGTAATCGATGCGCACGACCTGCTGGGATTCCGCCACGACGCGCTCCTTGAGCGTGGTCCGCCGGCTGGCATCCGCCACGAGGTACCGGGATTTGATTCCGCGTTCTTTCAGCAGTGCCGCGAAATCCTGCGCGCCGCGATCTTTTCCGACCAGGCCCACCATCGAAACTCTTCCACCCAGCGCCTTGATGTTGTCGGCGACGTTGGCCGCGAGCCCGAGCTTGAGCACCGTACGCACCACTTCCACGACGGGGATCGGAGCCTCCGGCGAGATGCGCGACACACGGCCTACGGTATACTTGTCGACACCGACGTCGCCGAAAACGAGGATCTTCTTTTTCGCGAATTGCGCGCCGATTTTCCGGACGTGCGCGGGATTCAGCCGCTTGATCATGTCTTCTCGCTCTCCAGCTGATGCAGCACGCTTTGCAATGCTTCATCGACGCCTAATCTTTCCATACAAAAATAAAAAATGCACTTGGGACCCGCGCACTTGAAGTCCTGGCCGCAGAGGGCATCGGGAACGAGAACCGAGTGCTTCCCCTCCTCCGGCGAATAGGGCCCCCATCTGAGCGCGCTCTGGACCTTGATCGGCGAAAAAAACGAAACCGTGCGCTTGCCCAGCGCCGTGGCGATGTGAAGCGGACCCGTGCTCGGCGCCACCACGACTTTCGAAAGCGAAAGCAACGCGATGAAATCCGAAAGACCGGAGTCGGTGTCTTCTCCGACGTACGGATGAACGGGCAGCGACGGCCCAAGCGCGCGGGCCTCGGCGGCCACCCGCTCCACGAGCGCGCGCTCGCGGCTGACGCCCGTCACGAAGACGTGAGTGCCGCGTACCGCGATGCGTTTGATGAGATCGACATAATACCCTTCGGGCCAGTTCATCGCCGAGCCCCCCATCCCCGGATGGACGACGACGAACGGCTCGGCTTCTCCGAGCCCCGCCGCGCGCGCGTGATTGCGCATTCTGTCCTTGGCGTCCGCGTCGACCGTGACATGAGGAGAAATTTTGCGCGCCGGCACGCGGATGCCGAGCCTTCTCAGCAGCATCAGATTGTAATCGGTCTCGTGCATCGCGACCGACGAGCGGCTCTGGCGTTTGCCGCGATTGAAGATGAGGTACGAATACCATTTGGAGTACGGCCCGATCCGGTAACGGATTCCCGCGAGGAAGACCGCAAGACTGGGCTTGGCCTGAACCTGCAGGACGATCGCGATGTCATAGCGCTCGCGGCGGATGGCCCTCCAAAGCCGGATGAAACCCGCGATCCCCCAATGCACCGAGTTCGGGCGATAAACGATGATGCGGTCGAGATGCGGGTTGTGCCGCACGACCGGCACGACCGAGTCGCGCACGAGCATGTGGATTTCTCCGGCGGGATAATTCTGTTTGAGCGCCTCAAGCACGGGAGTGGAGAGAACGACGTCCCCGATGCGATCCGGGCGAACGACGAGGAACTTGATTTTCTTGTCGCGCGTTTTGCGCAGCCTTGGAATTCCGGTGATTCGCTCGCTGAGCCCTTGCGCCGCCACTAGTGCCTCGGCAACTCAATTTTTGTCGCAGGCCGCATATTCGCGTTATAACCGGCAAAAATTAAGTTGTCGAGGCACTAGCGAAGTCTTTCCCGCGCCTGACCACCTCGGCCTCGAGCCGCGCCACGACCTCCTCGACGGTCATCCCCGTCGTGTCGATTTCGATCGCGTCATCGGCCCTGCGAAGAGGCGCGACCTTGCGCTCGGTATCGCCGCGGTCGCGTTCGACGACCTGCTTCTTCACTTCTTCGAAGTCGAGATACGTGCCCTTCTCTTCGAGCTCGATTACGCGCCGGCGCGCGCGGCTCTCGACACTTGCCGTAAGAAAAAATTTCACGTGCGCCCTCGGGAAAACGACGGTTCCGATATCGCGGCCCTCGAGCACCACGCCGCCTTTTTCGCCGAGCCGGCGCTGCAAGCCCAGAAGCGCTAACCGAACCTCTGGGTGCGCTGAGATGCGGCTCGCGGCCATGCTCACCTCGGGAGCGCGAATAAGCGCGGAGACGTTGCGTCCGTCGAGCAGCACCTGATCGCGTTCCCGGAATTCGAGCTTCGAAGACGCCGCGAGCTCGCCCAGCGCCGCGCCGTCGGCGAGCGGAATCCCGAGCTCGATCGCCCGCAGCGCGATGGCACGGTACAGGGCGCCCGTGTCGATGTGGGTGTAGCCGAGTTTGAGCGAAAGAAGGTGCGTGACCGTGCTCTTCCCGCTGCCGGCCGGCCCATCGATGGCGACGATGAGACCCTTGCGCGCTTGGCCTTTTTTCACGCCGGCCTCACTTTGCACTGGGCAATGCGAATGTCTTCCAGTTCCAAGCTGTACTGGCTGAGCAGTTCTTTGGCAAAATCCAAAACCCGCGCCGTGCCCCAGCCCAGCTCGCTTAAGCCGATCGCGCGAACCGGCGCGCCCTCGGGATCGACGTTGAATCCCCAATGGACCAGTACCGACACGCTCGAAACCGTCGCGATCGAGACCGAAAGTTTTTTTCCGTCGACGAAAAGATCGTCGCCTTCGCGTTCGATCGCGGTCCAGCCGTGTTTTCTGAGCAGCGCCTCGGCATGCGCGATGAGAAGGCGCTGGCAAAACACCCCGCTCTCAAGTTCCATCCCGAAAAATTCGCCGAGGATATGAAGCATCGACCGCGCGCGGATATGGTCGCGGGCCAGGCGGTCTTCCATATCGACGAGCTTTTCGGTCGCGACTTCGCACGGCCCGATGAAGGCCGTCAAAAGCGAGCCGTACACGCGCGTGCGCTCCAAACCCCAGTGCGGCCGCAGCTCGGCCCCCGTGTAGGCGATCGTCTCGTCGAGCACGCGAAACTGAACGGGCGCGATCATGACGGCCACCCGAAAATCCGCGCGCGGATGGCTTCGGAAGCGCTGGGGCCGAGTCCGCGCGCAAGCGCCCGCCTCAAGCGCAGGCACGACTCGCACTCCCCGCAATGTTTTTCGCCGCCGCGATAGCAGCTCCAGAGCAGCTCGAACGGAAAATCCGCCGTAAGTTTTCGCACGATCTCTTCTTTGGTGAGCGCGGCCGTGGCGCTGGCGATCTCAACGCCGTTGGCGGTGGAAAAGCGCAACGACCCCGTCATCGCGTCCATGTATGCGGGCGTGTTGTCGGCGAATGTCACCGCTTCCTCGGCGTTAAAGCCCACCAGCACCGCATCGAACCCGCGGGCTTCGGCAAGCGCCGCGCCGAGAGAAAGCAACACGCCGTTGCGATTGGGAACCCACACCGCTCTCGCGGATTTCTCGATGACCGAAAGCGCGTCGAGATCGGCCGGGCTCGGAAGCGCCGCCGAATCTTCCAAGAGCGCGCTCTTGCCGCTCACGAGTTTCGAAAACCCGCGCAGATCGCAGGTCACGTGCTCGATCTTGAAACGCGCGCACAGCGCGCGAGCGCAGGCGATTTCACGCGCGGCGCTCCGCTGGCCGTAATCGACCGTAAGACCCACGCCGGCGTGAAACCCGATCGCGGGCGCCAGGGCGAGGTTCGCGGCGGAATCGAGCCCGCCCGAAACGAGAAGTACGGCGGTTCCGGTTTTTTTCATCCGAAGCTCGCGGCGGAGCGGTCGTTTTCCCAAACCGTCACTTTGCGCAGCCGTAGCCCGCTCATCGCGGCCTCACGGCTGATTCCGCGCTCGAGCTCCTCGAAAAAATACCGCGCAAGCGTCTCGGCGGTGGGATTGATGTCGTCGAACGGCGAAACGGTGTTGAGATCCTGATGATCAAAGCGTTCGATCAGGGCTTTGACGAGTTTTTTGAGTTCCTTGAAGTCGAGCGACAAACCGATCGGGTTCAAACCCCGCGTCTGCGCCTCGACCTCGACCTTGAAGTTATGGCCGTGCGGACGAGCGCACTCCCCGTCGTAGCCGCGGATGTGGTGCGCGGCCGCGAACTCAAGCATGACTTTCACTCCGAAGACACGTTCTTTGTTCATAGGATCGTCGCGGACTTTAGCGGATTTTGTGGCAAAAGTCAGCCCAGCGCATGCCGCAAAGCGGCAAATTAGAGGGTATTCGGTTTATCGAGGAAAATTTGCATGAAGTACGCATCTTCGCCATCCGAATAAAAGGATTTTTTAATGTGGTCGATATGGAAACCGAGCGACTGATAGAAAGCGACCGCGGTCGCGTTGGATTTTCGGACTTCCAGATAGACCCTCTTCGCGCGCCGCTTGACCGCCTCGTTGATCGTCTGCCGCGCAAGGCGCGTGCCGAGTTTGAGCCCCCTCCAGCCGGGGTGCACCGTGACGTTCAAGATGTGACACTCGTCGAACATCACCCAGAACACGATGTAGCCGGCGATCACGCTGTCGGTTTCGTCGTCGGTCAGCACGAGAAATCGCGCGAACGGCTTTTCCATCTCCTGCCGGAACGATTCCTCGCTCCAAGGAAGCGGATAGCTCTTGTTCTCAATCTCCAAGACCGCGGACAGATCATCCGGTGTCGCCAGCCGGAAAGAAAACGCAGTCAGAGTATCTTCCATGGGGATGGCATACCACCGGGCCGGCTTCTTCCGCATTCTCAAAAGCCGGACTGTCGGCATCGGCATCTTCCCAAAGCACCGAAGTACCGGTCGCAGCGGCGGCAAGCCAAAGTACGGCCGAAAAAATCAGTGTGTTTTTTCCTATTCTCATCGCGTTCACCTCGTTCTCAATCTTGAGGCGAAGTTGTTTTGGAAGTGCCGGCGGAATATGGAATTTCCTCAAACTTTTTAGCAGGGAAGGCCTCGAAGAACGCGAAATCAGCAGCGACCTGGATCGCCTCCGGCACAGCACCGC
Source organism: Deltaproteobacteria bacterium (assembly GCA_016186905.1). Classification (GTDB taxonomy): domain Bacteria; phylum Bdellovibrionota; class UBA1018; order UBA1018; family UBA923; genus JACPKS01. The sequence continues at coordinate 7,874 of JACPKS010000087.1, read as the reverse complement.
GCACATCATGGCCCACGCCGTGAAGCGCCTTTACCCGCAGGCGAAATTCGGAATCGGCCCGACCATCGAAGACGGATTCTACTACGACATCGATCTCGACGTGCAGCTCACGCCCGAAGATCTTCCGCGCATCGAAGCGGAAATGAAAAAGATCGCCGGCGAAAACCAGCCCTTCATCCGCGAGGAACTTCCCGTCGAGGATGCGCGCGCCCTTTTCGCGAAACTCGACCAGCCGTTTAAGCTCGAGATCATCCGTGACTTCGGAAACGCCTCGTACAGCATTTACAAGGAAGGGGATTTCATCGACCTTTGCCGCGGACCGCACGTCTCGCACGCGGGCAAATCCAAGCACTTCAAGCTGCTTTCGATCGCGGGCGCGTACTGGCGCGGAAACCAGAAGAACAAACAGCTCCAGCGCGTCTACGGCACCGCTTTCCTGAAAAAACAGGATCTCGACGACTACCTCTTCATGATCGAGGAGGCGAAAAAGCGCGACCACCGAAAGCTCGGAAAAGAGCTCGACCTCTTCAGTTTCGATCCCGTGGCGCCCGGAAGCCCGTTTTTTCATCCCAAGGGCACGATCGTCTACAACCGGCTCGTGCAATACATGCGCGATCTCTACAAAATCTACGATTACGAAGAGATCATCACGCCGCAGGTCTTGGACGTTTCGCTCTGGCACAAGTCGGGCCACTACGAAAATTACCGCGAGAACATGTATTTCACCGAGGTCGAAGAGCGCGAGTTCGCTGTGAAACCGATGAACTGCCCGGCTTCGACGTTCGTTTATTCATCGCGGCGCCGCTCGTACCGCGAGTTGCCGCTGCGGCTCGCCGACTTCGGAAGGCTTCATCGTTTCGAGAAATCCGGCGCGCTCTCGGGCCTCACGCGCGTGCGCACCTTCTGTCAGGACGACGCGCACATTTTCTGCGCGCCCGAGCAGATCGAAGCCGAGGTCATCGCGCTCATCGACATGATCACGCGAAGCTACGATCTCTTCGGCTTCAGGGAAGTGAAAACGTATCTCTCCACCCGTCCGCCCAAACGCGCGGGCGACGACGCGCTCTGGGATAAAGCGGAAGCGGCGCTTGAGCTCGCGCTCAAGAACAAAGGCCGCCCATACAGTATCAGCAAGGGCGACGGCGTGTTCTACGGGCCGAAGATCGACTTCATCGTCAAAGACGCGCTTAAGCGCGAATGGCAGCTCGGAACGATTCAGCTCGACTTCAACATGCCCGAGCGCTTCGAGCTCGAATACATCGGCGCGGATAACAGCGCGCACCGGCCCGTGATGGTCCATCGCGCGATTTTGGGATCGATCGAGCGCTTCATGGGCGTGCTCGTCGAGCATTACGCCGGCGCTTTTCCGTTCTGGCTCGCACCCGTTCAGTGCGTGCTGGCGCCCATCGCGGCCGAGCACGCGCGGTACTGCCACGAGTTCGCGCGCGAGCTGCGCGCGGCGGGCGTCCGCGCCGAGGTCGACGACCGCAACGAAAGCATCAGCCTCAAGACGCGCGAAACGCAGATGCGAAAAATTCCGATGATGCTCGTGGCCGGCGGACGCGAAGTCGAGGGCGGAACGTTCGCGCTCAGGAAATATTCCGAGAAGGCCAGCACCGTGTTCAAGCAGGGCGAGCTGCGCGACATGATGGTGAGTCTAAACTCTGTTGGCGCGCCTGCCGGGCGCGACATGGGCGCGCCTGCCGGGCGCGACGCCGGAAACCCGTCCTGATGAGCCGCAAAACGGTCACTCGCAAAGAAAGCGGCCGAAACAACCGCCGGCGCAAGGGCCAGATCTACGACGTGCTCTACGGTTTCATCCGCCTGACCGAAACCGAAGAGGCGATCATCAACTCCCCCTACTACCAGCGCCTGCGATGGATCAAGCAGCTGGGCTTCGCGAACTATATTTTCGACGGCGCCGAACACACGCGCTTCGCCCACGCGATCGGAGTGCTTCATTCGGCCGATCAGATGGTGCGCTCGCTCGGAAAAAACGTTTCCGACGAGAAGCTCTTCGACGACGCAGCCGATAGGGCGACGCTCTTTCACAAAAGCATCCGCATCGCGGCCCTCTTGCACGACATCGGCACGTTCCCCTTCTCGCACTCCATCGAAGGGGCGTACATCCGGTACGGGGAGTCGCTGCGGAATTCCGGAAAACTTCCCGGAAAGCAGCTTCCGAGCAATCACGAGCACCTGGGCTCGTTCATCATCAAGAACACCGGCTTCAAAGGCGGCATCTCGCGCATCCTTGAGGACGCAAACCTCGATTCCGCCACGATTTCGAAAATCATCAAGGGCGATTCCGACGACCTCCTCGCCAATCAGATTCTGCATTCCGACATCGACGCCGACCGCATGGATTACCTGCTTCGCGACGCCCATCATACGGGCATCAAATACGGCCACATCGACCGCGATTACATCTTGCATCACCTGAGCACGTTCGAGTTGCACGACGGAAAGCCGGGAACGAAGCGCGAAGTGCTCGCGGTGAAGGAAAACGCGCTTCACGCGGTCGAGGATTTTCTGATCGCGCGATTCTCGTGGTACTCGCAGGTCGTGCGCAACTCAAGCTCGGCGAAATACGACATCCTGGCCGCGCACATCGCGCACTATCTTCTGGAGCAGGGCCTCATCTACCGTTACGCCGAGCTCTTCGATCTCGTCGTGAAAGACCCCGAGCGCTTCTTCGGATTCAACGACGTCTATTTCATGAGCCGCGCGCAGGATCTCTACTGGTCGGGGAAGGTGAAGGATACCGTGCTCCACGAGCAGCTTCGGATGCTCATCTACCGCATTCCGCCGCGCACGCTGCGCTTTCCGGAATGCGAGCACCGGATTCTCGAGGTCGAAAGCGACGGCGGCACGCACTGGAAAATACCGGTCGTGAAGAAACTTCAAGACAAGATCGGCGAGATCAACGAGCTCTTTCGCGAACACGGAAGCGGCAAAGAGTGGATCATCGCCGACGTGCCGGTCAAAGACGTCATGTTCACCAAAGACGCGCACTCGATCCGCAAGGGCGGCGCAGCCGAAAATCCCTATTCCGCGCGCGACCCGATCAAGGTCGTCGATTCAAACGGCAGGCCCACGCTGCTCGTCGAGCGCGAGAACTCGCTCGTCGCGAAACTCTCGCGTTACGTGAATTTCATCCCAAACGTCTACGCCAACGAGGCGGCGTATGAGCTGCTGAAAGCGAGAAAATTTCTGGAAGCCTGAACGCGCCCGGCACGGCGCTCAGTACAGACAATTCGCCCGTCCTTGATCATTCTCATGCAACGCCCGTTTGACTTCCCCATTCCCGCCCGAATCGAAAAACACCGTCGGAAACATCACCGTGCTCAGCAGAAAATTTCCCGAACCGGGACCCGGACACGCGACATTGGCGGCGTTGCTGCGCAAAGGGCCGCAAGAGTGATCGAGCCCGAGCAGGTGGCCGAGTTCGTGAACCGCGATGCTTTCGAGATCCGGGTTCTTCGCGCCGTTGAAAAAATCGCGGTAATTGAATTCCATGATCGCGTTGTACATTTTGGGGATCCCGCCCTGGGCGCTGGTCGTGCAAAACGTCGTAAGCGCTACCGCCGAGGCGCTGCGGGTCCAGCTCGACCCGCGCTTATAGAGAACAATGCCGTCGGGTATCGTCGAGCCGACGCACGTAGGTCCGGTTTGGTTGACCGGCGACTCGGCAGCACTCACTTCGAAAATCGCGAGCCCCTTGGAGATCGAGAAGAACGTGTTCCAGGTCGAGACCGCCGACTGGATCATCCCCTTTTCGCCCGCCGAAAACTCGCCCGCGTGAAACGCGATCTTGATCGGCGGACTGGACCAATGGCCCTGAAGCGAATTCGCCTGGTCGTCTGGAAGCACGCACGCGGTAACAACGCTTTGTCCGGTTGTTTTTTTGGATGAACCGCAGGCCGCGAGTACTAGCAACGCCGGCAATGTCGTCAGCACAAAGAGGAAGGTACAGGAGCCGAACGCACGTCCGTCCTCGTCCTTTAATAGACTCGTCTCGGATGCCATTTGATCCCGTACCTTCCCCACATGGACTCCCACAGTATAGGATATCGGAATTCCGAGTAAAAAACTCAAGTTTATATAAGATAATGACTTTAAAGGATTTTAAAGCCTTCTTTTAAGGCGGCAAGGGCGAGGTTTTTGTCAAACGTCACAAAGGGCAGGGCTGCCGGATTGTCTTCAGTGACCACTAACGCGGCGGCAAGCTGCATCGAATCCGCCGCGCGCAAAGCGTGAACCGCGATCAGTCGTTCGGCGCGCGCGCGCACCAGGTCGAACTGCGGAACTTCATGCGACGCCTTTTGGATTTGCCGGAGCCTTTCCCGGATGAGGCTCAGCTCTTTTACGTCCATCGAGGAATCCCGGCTTTTGCGGTAAATCGCCGAAAGACATTCCACCGGCGTAAACGCCCAGAGAATCATTTCACCGTCGGATTTCGCGAATTTCACGGCATCTTCGGTAAAGGGTTCCCGCACGAGAAGCGGAACGATCGCGCTCGAATCCCAGAACATCATCGGCCGCTTCTCCTTTCCTCGAGTAACGCATCGAGCACTCCGGCGACATTCTGATCCGGACCGATTGAAGGAATGGACTGAAAGAAAGACGCTTCCAGCCGCGCGGACGCGCGCGAAAGCACTCCTTTCTCTTCGAGGCTTTTGAGCCGGCGCTGGTCGTCTTGGGCGGCTGGAGGCCCTTCGTTTTTAAAAGGCAGAATTTCAGCGACCGGAGTGTCACGGTCGAAAATTCGGACCTTCCCCCCCTTTTTGACGTACTCAAGGTACCTGCTAAGATTATTTTTAACATTAGCTATATTAGCTTTTTTCATATAGCTATTATAGCTTAATAGATAGGCCACAGCAAACATATTAAAACTCCCTATTGTTGCGAGTATTTAAGTACGGAATAACTCCAGTTTTCTCGTTCCTCCGCGTCTCGAAAAACACGATCCAGGTCTTGGCGAAGGCAGAGCGCAAGTTCGAGATGACGCTTTTCCGCGGGTTCATCAAGCAGGTCCGCCAGTGTGCTCGCGACGCGGACAAGTTTCTCCCGCGCACGAGGTGAGCACTCGGGAGGAAACACGCCGGCTGGCGCGACGAGTGGGGGCGAGTTTTCAGCGGTGGGATTCGCCCCCCACACGCGTTCCAACCGCTCGATCCACTTCGAAGGGTCGGTCAACGCTCCGATCATCGGCGTAAGTCCAGGCGGAAGATCCGGCGGATGATCGTGGCCGATCAGGGCGATCAAATCGAACCGATCGAGGATCGGGCCGGAAAGCTTGCGGCGATAATCCTGGCGAAACGTTCTCGAACAGCGGCAGTCGCGGCGTGTGAGCCCGAAGTATCCGCACGCGCAGAGATTCGTGCTCGCGAGCAACTGAAACTTCGCGGGCAGCACCGCGCGGATCTTCGCGCGGCTAAGGCGCACGGCCTGCTCTTCGATAGGCTGGCGAAACGCCTCGATCACGTCGCGGCGAAGCTCAAGAAACTCGTCGGCCACGAGCACTCCGAGATGCGCGCGCGTAAGCTCGCCTGGAACGATCTGGCCGGTCGAAAGCATCGTGCCTTCGAGCGCCGCGCGCGTAACACTCGATTGCAAGCGGATCACCGGGCGGGGATCGCCGGATTCGGTGAGGTAGTTTTCGCCGAAGAGCCCCAGCACCGCCGTTCTCGCGGATTTTTCAGGGCCGGTCGCGGGTTTTGAAGCTTCGCACGTCGCGCGGACGAGCATTGATTTTCCGCGCCCCTGCGGGCCCGCGAAGAGCGCGTGATACCCGCCGGCCGCGGCCACCAGCGCCGTGACTACGCCAAGCGGTTCGCCCTCCACGCGCTTAAGAAGCGCGAGCGGATCCTTTTTCGCGACGGCCGGGCCAGGAATACGCACGGGAAGAACCGAGGAATCGCTGGCGGGATTCCGTTCCTCGATCGCGCGCAGGGCGCGCATCGCCGCGCTCAGCGAATCGGCGGCAACGCATTCCGCCGTTTCGCGAAGGCAGGGCATCGCGCCTTCCAGCGCGCGGATATCGTTTGGATGCGCCACAAGCGCCATCTTCACGCCCGTTTTCGTCCACGATTCTAAAGCATGCCGGTGCAGCCATGCGGCGATGCTGGGCAGCCATCCGCACGGACGAACCTGCCCGGAAAGAGAAAGTTCCCCGATCGCGAAGACACTGGCGTGGCGCGAAGTCGCCACCTCATTGGCGGGCGCATCCGGCACGCTCGACGGAATTCGCATCCCTCGGGCCGACGCGCGCAACACGCCGAGCGCCATCGCGAGCTCGTAGTGGCTTCCCCATTTCGGAAGACTCGCCGGCAGGAGATTGATCGTCACCTTGCGCGCGGGCCACTCAAATTCCGAGTTGGTCACCGCCGCGCGGATGCGGTCGCGGCTTTCTTGCGTCATCGAACTGGGAAGCCCGACAAGGCTCACTGAGGGAAGCTGGGCTGCGAGATCGACCTCGCAAAGGACCGGATAAGGTTCGATACCCACCAAGGCGCAGGACTCAATTGTTTCGACCACGAAAACCTCCTTTTTTGGGAAAATAAAGTAACCACGCGGAGTTAGCGTTCAGGGACCGTGCCAAAATGTGCACTTTTATAGACATGGACATTTGTGCCCAATAACGTACAATAATTAGTTGAGTAATTCAGTCGGAATTACGAAGAGTATTAGGGGAATGGCTAAAAAAATGACCAAAAAAAAGGCCAAAAAAAAAGCCAGAGGGGTTCGGCTTTCCATATTCTTGATCGCCGCGTGCGCGATGGCTTCGGGCTGTGAGGATCGGCCGAAAGCCGTCGGTTCCGCATCAGCCGGTTCATCCTCGTCAAGCAGCGCCGCGACGAGCACTACGAGTTCCTCGGCGACGAGCTGCGCGATTTTTTCGACGAACTCGCGCGACTATCAGCTTTGCCTCGGTTGCGTGACGAGCACCGGAAGTGCGGATCTCACCACACTCGCCAAATGCGTGCATTCGAATTCCGGCGCCACCGGCGGCGCCGCGTGCGCGGGCCTCGTCTGCGGCTCGGGCCAGACGCCCGACTTCGCCGCGTGCAAGTGCGTGGACTCAGCACCTCCGACGACCTTTGCCGGCACGCCTGGGCAGGACGACACGTCGACGCCGATTCTCTCGGCAGGGTTCTCGGTGGGAAACCGGTATTGCCCGAATTTCGGCGGTTTGAATCCCGTTCTTTGTTTTTTTTCCGACGGATCCGACGGTGGCGGCACGGCGAACGATCCCGTTGATGTGCCGATTCCACCAGCCAACGTTTTTACCGACGTCGGATACGTGAGATGGGATCTCTCACTCGATAATTCGCAGTTCCCCGCCTACGTTGAAGACTCCGAGGCGAACAAAAATCCTCCGTACGTCTATTCCAGCGCCACCATGCCGGGGAATTTCTATTTTAGTTATCAGCTTAAGCCGAACACCGTGCTCTCCACCAGCAACGCAACCTCGGTAAATTGGGTTGATTGCGTCGAGAACTTCTCGGGATTTAGTTCCCAGCTCAATTCTGCTGCATCCTGTCTCAATTCAAGCTCGCCGCCGGTTCCGGTTGTTTCAGCTCACCAGTCCTCTCGTGATCTCACTTCGAGTAACGGCGCCGGCGTCGCTTCACTCACGAAAGTTTCAATGAACGGGGGAGCGGCGAACTTAAATCTGACGTATCTGTACAATCTTTCCCACAAACAATACCCACAAAGCCTGCAGGTTGGAGTTGGAATCGGGAAAAATAACCCTGTTTTTCCCGAAAAGAATTCCGGGCTTTTCTCAAACATCGGGTATTACAAATTCACCTTCGGGCCTTTGAGCGTGAGAAGACCGGCGGGATCAACCGACGTCGCCACGGGGACGG
>JACPKS010000084.1 GCA_016186905.1 Deltaproteobacteria bacterium | reverse complement strand
CTCAGAGCTTGGTTGCAAAGGTATGGATCGTGAATACTGGAGAACCGGAGCAAGTTCCGGAGTTCGCGCGTGCTCGATTCGGGTTAGCTCGGTTTATCTTGAAAGATTTACCGTCGGACAATCCCCATGTGTTGTACGGTGAAAAATTACTTATTGATGAAAAAGAAGGGATTTCGATCGAAATCCAACGAGTGAGAAACGAAGTGTCCACGATCCAATGGTGGAATCCCGCGTACCGGTCACCTGCCCAAGAGACGGGCAGCAATAGGGCTCGATATACATTTTGAATATTCGACGTCTGCAGAAAAAATCCTAGCCTATACCACTGAAATCAACCTCGCTTAGACTTCACAGTGGTGAAGTCTAGCCTTGACTCCCTCAAAACCGAAATAAGCAATCCAACTCACCGCATGCATTCGCCGCGTCGATGCGTGAAGTATTTCCCTAAACCGTAACGCCTCAGTGTCTTAGCGCCAAGGATTGACGATTTTCGCGCCGGCGCGCTCGATATCGGCGGCGTCGCGGGTGACTACGGTAAGGCCGTGTACCAGCGCTGTCGCCGCGATCAAGCCGTCGATGACCGGTATCTTCTCGCCTCGAAGTTCGGCGTCGGCTGAGACTCTCCCCCAACGAAGACAAATCTCATCCGAAACCGGCAGGATTCGGCCTTCGAAACGCATTCGCAGGTCATCGCGCAACCATGTCTCGAGCTTTGCTCTTTTGGCCTTCTGATCAGCTTTCTGACCGGCAGCGAGCTTTGCGATCCCCTTTTCGATCTCCCCGAGCGTGAGCGCGCTCAAGTAGAGCGCGATCTCGTCGTGGTTGCGAACCCAGTCCAAAACCCCTGCATCAGGGCGGGTTCGCATGAGCTCCGAGATGAGGCACGTATCGAGCAGGTATTTCAAAACTTCAGGTTCCTTCCCACATCACGGCTCCTCTGCAATTCCTTTTGCAATTCCTTTTCCAGCTCGACCGCGAATTTCACGAGCGGCGAACGCGCGAAGAACTCGGCAAGCGGAGTTTTGGGGCGAACAAGATCGCGGAATTCGCGCGCCGCGATCACGACAACAGCCTCCTCGCCTCTGCGCGTGACGGTCTGCGGGCCTTCATCGATGGCCTTGTCGACGACTTCACTAAAGCGGTTTTTCGCATCCTGTAGTTGCCATATTCCCGACATCGGTAACCTCCCGGTAACAGCTAGCCTGTCTAGATTATATCAAACTCGCCTTCAAGTGCAATTCTTGGTTTTTCAGGGCGAAGCACGGTGATAGTTCATATAAATTAACAAATTTTAAAAACCCTTTGAGTATCAAAGTCATGTTTTTTTGAGATTCCACATCGCTTGCAGATAAAATAGTACAGTGTTTATATCAAGTATTTACATAAAAAGACCGATAGTTAAGTACCTGGAGGCGCTTTTTTCAATGGGCTCCATTCATCCCACCCTTTTCATTGCGATGACATCGCTTTTGCTTTTGTTTTTACAAGGGTGCAAGTCCCCGTCTCAAACTGACTTGAATAATGTAACGGGTGTTTCTTCCGCCACTTCGACCCAGGAGCCCGCCACCACCGACGCAAGCCTCTCGGTCAGCCTTCTTCTGGTCACTCCCGCTTCAAAAACACTTTACTTAAACGAGAGCGCCACCTTCACGGCTAGTGGCGGAAGCGCCCCTTACGCCTACTCCGTCGACAGCGGTTTGGGAACGATCACCTCGGGCGGGATCTATACCGCGCCCAATGTGGCCGGCATCACGGTTTTGCGCATCTCCGACTCGCGCGCAAACAGCGCGTTTGCCGTCATCAGCATCACCACGACCCTTGCTCTTTCGCCAACCTCGAAGACGCTGGCCGCCGGCGCGCTGTTCACCTTCGGCGCCACGGGTGGAATGTCCCCGTACACCTACAAAGTCGCCGCCGGAACCGGCACGATCACCGCGGCCGGAGCGTATACCGCGCCGGGTACCGCCGGCACCGACATCATCGAAGTCACCGACTCGGCCGGCAACCGTGCCTACGGCTCGGCACTCATCGCGGCTCCGCTTTCGATTTTGCCAGCACTCACCTACGCAGCGACGGGCCATTCCGTCACGTTCGCGGCGACCGGCGGAATTCCTCCCTACATCTACACGCTGGTTGCCGGCGGAGGAACGGTAAGCCCTAGCGGAGTCTTCAGCGCGCCAAGCACGCCACAAACAAGTCTTGTGCGCGTAACCGATTCGCAAAACCTCACAGCCGACGCCACCGTCAACGTCTATGCCGGCCCGCAGATCTCGCCCGCGGCTAAAAAACTCGCGGCGGGCACTTCGTTTACCTTCAGCGCCAGCGGCGGCACCGGCCCTTACGCGTATTCGATCATCGGCTCCGGCGGGACGATCAATGCGGGAACCGGCGCGTACACCGCGCCTGCCGTGCCCGCCCAGGTCACCGTTCGCGTGACCGACGCGAATTCGTATATTTCGGACGCGCAGGTGGACGTGTTTCTTCCCAAAAGTCTAGCGCTTGGCTACTACCACTCCTGCGCGCTCATCTGGGATAGTCCCACCTCAAGCACCGTAAAGTGCTGGGGACGAAATACCTACGGTCAGCTCGGCACTGCCAATCTTTACGTCGGGGACGCACCCGGCGAAATGGGAGACAGTATTGCTCCGATCAACCTCGGAAACTTCGACACGGGAGTAAGTGTTGCCGCGATTGTCGCGGGCTACGAAAACAACTGCGCGCTTCTCTCGAACGGAAGATTCAAGTGCTGGGGCTACAATTCCTACGGAGTGCTTGGGCAAGGCTCCGAGGGCATCTACGCGCATCCACCGGATTCAGAAAGTCAGCACCGCGGAGCCTATACAGACCAGATGGGCGATAACCTCTGGTACTCCGATCTGGGCACCGGAGTGACAGTTACCAAACTCGTAAGCAGCCCCAGCTACAACGCCAACTCTCATAGCTGCGCGATTCTGGGTGGCGCCGATGCGGGAAAGGTCAAGTGCTTTGGCTACAATGATTACGGTTCGCTTGGCACCGAGAACACGACGCACTACGGTGCCATTCCAGCCAACACCGGTGACAACATGCCATTCGTGAATCTGGGAGCTGGCCGCACGGCTATCGACATCGCAGTCGGCGGCGTTCATAGCTGTGCGGCACTCGACAACGGTCGCGCCAAATGCTGGGGCTACAACGGTTACGGACAGCTAGGCCTTGGAGACACCACCAACCGTGGCGACAGTACTGCCGCCGGCCACCAGATGGACGACAATCTTCCCGGTATCAATCTCGGAACGGTGAACGGCAACGGCACGGGCGGAGATCTCAGCGTCGTCCAAGTCGCCGTGGGTAGCAATCACTCGTGCGCCGCCTTCACGAACGGAAAAATGAAATGTTGGGGCTATAACGGCTATGGTCATCTCGGCACGGGCGATACTGTAAATCGCGGCGACAGCGGTGCTGTCGGTCATGAGATGGGCGATGCTCTTCCGTACGTGGATCTTGGCGCGGGAAGAACCGTAGTCCAGCTTGTGACGGGCAACAGTTTTACCTGCGCGATTCTCGACAGTGGCGCGGGAGGCTCGCGCGTGAAATGTTTCGGCTACAACCCCTACGGACAGCTTGGCCTTGGGGATAGTAACGATCACGGCAATTCACCGGCAAGCCTTGGCGATGCTCTGTCCACCGTCGATCTTGGAACGATAAACGGCGACGGCACGGGAGGATCTCTTTACGCCGTGAAAATATCCGCTGGCGTGAGCCACGTTTGCGCGACGTTGAACAACTCCAAAGCCAAATGCTGGGGCTACAACTACTACGGCCAGCTAGGCCTTGGCCACAACGCCTCGATGGGCACGAGTCCGCTCACGATGGGGGATTTTCTGCCGTACGTGGAGCTAGGAACAGGAAAAACCGCGCTCGACATCAAGGCCGGCGGCCTCGACACTTGCGCGCTCCTAAACGACCGCACGGTCAAATGCTGGGGCGGATTTGACGGTCCCCAGTACGGAAACCTGGGAAACGAAGCGCTCTCAATGGGAGACGCTCCGGGCGAAATGGCGCGTTTGAGTACAGTAGATCTGGGAACCAGTCGCTACGCCACTTCGATTAAAAGCGATGTGTATTCAACCTGCGCGATTCTCGATGACGGGAACATGAAGTGCTGGGGCTACAACGCCAGTTACGGCAATCTCGGGACGGGCGACACCAATAACCGTGGCGACCGCCCCGGCACAGGAGACATGGGGGACGCGCTGCCTATCGCCCTGGTGGGGACTGGAAGAACGGTCAAAGCGGTCGCGACAGCAGGTAGCTACACCTGCGTGATCCTGGATAGCGGGGCGGCCAAGTCACGCGTGAAGTGCTTTGGCTACAACGGCTACGGCAATCTTGGCTATGAAGATACGAATAACCGCACCTACGGAAACCAGCTTGGCGATTATCTAGACACTGTGAATCTTGGCGATGATGCCGGAAATGGAACGGGAAATCCATACTACGCCACCCAGATCGGCTCGGGCACCAGCGCCTTTACGTGCGCGCTTTTGAACAACCAGCGCGTGAAATGCTGGGGCTACAATAATTACGGCCAGCTTGGGATCGGAACCACGAATAGCTACATGGGACACGTTAGCGGCACAATGGGAAACAATCTTCCGTTTGTCGATCTTGGCACTGATGGGAGCAACCCGCTTAAGGTCACGCAGCTTTCCGTGGGTTACTACAATACATGTGCCCTTTTCGACAGCGGCAGATTCAAATGCTGGGGCTACAACGGCTACGACACAAGCCTCCTCGGCAACTGCAGCGCAAGCAAAGCTGCTATCGGCGATGAAGCAGGCGATATGGGCGCTAATCTTGCCTACGGCGATCTTGGAACGATAAACGGCGACGGTACGGGAGGCCCGCTGCTTGCGACAAAAATTTCCGCGGGCAATTCGTATGCCTGTGCGATCACTTCGGGCGGCCAAAAAAACGGCCAGCTAAAGTGCTGGGGCTACAACTCTTATGGCGAGCTAGGTCTTGGCGACACCACAAACCGCGGCTGCGCGGCCGCCCAGATCGGCGATCACCTTCCCTTCGTCAATCTCGGAACCGGAAGAACCGCTCTCGATATTTTCGCAAGCAGCGGAAGCAGAACCTGCGCGGTGCTCGACGACAACTCGGTCAAGTGCTGGGGATGGAACGCCGACGGAAGGCTTGGACTTGGAGACACGATTTTCAGGGGAACGACCCCGCTTGGCATCGGCGACTTTCTGCCGGCGCTGGAGGGGCTATGAATACGCGTTGCGCCGCCATCGCGGCGGTCCTCATGATTGCAACGCTCTTTCAAGCTTGCAGCCTCGCAACACAAGATGAGGTGACCAGCGTCTCTTCCCCCTCGGCCGCTTCGACCAGGAATCTTGGATCATCCTCGAAAGCAACCGTCACCGTCACTCTTCTGCAGATCGTGCCCGCGGCCAGGAATCTTTCGGTCAATCAATCCCAGCAATTCGTCGTCACCGGAGGAACCCCTCCTTATGCGTTTTCGATTTCCTCGGGCATCGGAACCGTCTCGAGCGCCGGTCTTTACCAGGCGCCGGCCAATCCGGGACAGGCGATGATCAAGGTCGCCGACGCGGCCGCCAACACGGCTTACGCCGTCGTCTACGTAGGCGAGCTTCTGACCATCAATCCCACGTCGAAAACCCTGGGCACGAACGCCAGCTTCACGTTCACGGCAAGCGGCGGTCTTGCTCCGTATACGTTTACGGTCGTTTCAGGCCTCGGCGCGATTAATCCGAACACCGGAGCGTACACCGCGCCCGCAACCAGCAGCAGTGTCGTCATTCGCGTGACCGATTTTGGGGGAGCCTCTGCCTCATCAAACGTCGCGGTAACACCCGTGCTCTCGATTTCTCCGACTCCGCGCTACGTGCCGTTTGGCCAGACCGCGCAGTTTGCGGCTACCGGAGGTACGGGGCCGTACACCTACACATTGGTCGCGGGCGGCGGCACCGTGGCCTCAGGCGGACTTTTCACCGCGGCGGCCGCCACGTCCACTTCGGCTTTGCGCGTGACCGATGCGGCGGGTTCCACAGCCGACGCCACCGTGTACAGTTATCAGGGGCCGGCCGTCTCTCCCGCGGTAAAATACGTGGCCGTGGGCGAGAACGCGCAGTTTGCGGTGACCGGCGGAATCTCGCCCTACGCGTTTTCGATCGTGCTGGGCGGCGGGTTTTTGAGCTCGGGCCCTACAAGCACGACGTTTACCGCCGGCGCCGCTCCGGGAGACAGCGTGATTCGCGTAACCGACGGCGGGGGGAATACCTCAGACACCACGGTCCACGCGTTCGTTCCGAGAAAACTGGCACTGGGTTCCGAGCACGCGTGCGCGCTCACGCGCGCGAGCCTCACGTCAAGCACGGTCAACTGCTGGGGACGTTCCCAGTATGGCCAGCGCGGGGATGAAACCTTCGCGATCGGCGATCAAGCGGGCGAAATGGGGGATGCGCTTTCTCCCATAAAACTCGGCACAGGCCTCGTGCCGGATTCAATCGTGGGCGGGTATGCGGGAGCGTTCGTGAAGTTCACGAGCGGCACGGCCAAGGGCTGGGGCTACAACGGTAGCGGCGCGCTTGGAAACGCCAGCTCTGGCCGGAACTTCGGACTCTTTCCCAACGAGATGGGCGATCATCTTCCGTATCTGCTTTTGGGAACCGGAAAAACGGCGTTCAAAATCGCCGCAAATCCCCAGGGCAGCGGCGGCTGCGCGATCTTGAATGGCACCGATCTTGGCAAGGTGCGATGTTGGGGCAATAACTCCTACGGAACCGTAGGCGTTGGGGACAGCACCAGTTGGTATTACTCTTACGGTTACGGTTATTATCCTTTCATAAGCGGCGACAATATCCCGTTCGTAAATCTCGGCTTGGGCCGCACGGCAACGGACCTGGCCTACGGCTCGCTTCATGCCTGCGCGATCCTGGACAGCGGTGCCTCAGGCTCGCGCGTGACGTGCTGGGGGTACAACGGTTACCAAGGCCAGCTTGGATACGGCGACACGGCCAACCGCTTCTCGCCAGGGCCCATCGTCGATCTCGGCGATGATGCCGGAAATGGAAGCGGCAATCCCTACTACGCCAAAGCCATCGCCGCGGGTTTTGGCCACACCTGCGCGATTTTGAACAACGACAAGGTCAAGTGCTGGGGAAGAAACAACTACGGCCAGCTAGGTCTTGGAGATAATTCCGCAAGCAAAGCCAACATCGGAGACGAAGCCGGCGAAATGGGCAACGCGCTTGCGTTTGTCGATCTTGGGACGGGCCGCACGGCTAAGGCGATTTCATGCGGCTCCGAGCACACCTGCGCGATCCTCGATAACGATAAACTCAAATGCTGGGGCAACAACAATTACGGGCAGGTTGGAAGCGGCATCAATTCCAGCTCCTCCCAGTACCCGAGCCCTTGGTATAGCATCGGCGCGGTAGCCGGCGAGATGGGCGATCAGCTCCCCTACGTAAGCCTGGGTACAGGCCGCACCGTGAAGAAAATAAAACTGGGCAACCACCACACCTGCGCGATTCTGGACGACGCCGCAGGCTTAAACTCGCATCTGAAATGCTGGGGCCTCAATACTTTCGCCCAGCTAGGTCTTGGCCACTTAAATAACGTCGGTGGAAGCTTAAACAATATGGGCGACAACCTTGCCTACGTGGACCTCGGTTCGGGCCGTACGGTCAAAGACATCGCTCCCCAGCACGACAACACCTGCGCGCTTCTCGACAACAACACGGTCAAGTGCTGGGGCTCGGTGCAAACCGACACGACCGACTACGGAGCGCTTGGCAATGAGAACGCGACACTTGGCGACGCACCCGGCGAGATGGCCGGCAGCAAGACGGTCAATCTTGGAACAAACCGCTATGCCACCGACATCGAAGCCAACTCCAGCAACGACCAGTACACCTGTTCGATTCTCAACACCGGAGAACTCAAATGTTGGGGCGCAAACAGCGCCGGCCAGCTTGGAACCGGCGGCGAGCCGCCAGCCAACAGCTTTCCCTACCATGGCGACAAGCTAGGCACGATGGGCGACGGGCTCCCCACCGCGTTCGTGGGTTTTGGCCGCACCGTAAAACAGGTTGCCACGGGTGCGTCCAATAATTCAAGCACATGCGCGATTCTAGACGACGGGGCAGGCCAGAATTCGCATCTGAAATGCTGGGGCGCAAACGAATACGGACAGCTAGGCCTTGAGAACACGAATGGTTATTATTATTTTCAAGATCTCGTCACTCTTCCCTACGTGAATCTCGGAACGGTGGACGGAATCGGCGGCACGCCCCTGGTCGCAAAGCAAGTCAGCAGCGGTTATTACGCGTATCACTGCGCGCTACTTTCAAACGGAGGTGTGAAGTGCTGGGGCAACAGTCCCTACGGTCCGAATCCTTGGGGAAACCTCGGGTATGGCAACAGCGACCCACGAGGTAATGCTCCTAATACGATGGGCGACAACCTTCCTTTCGTGAATCTGGGCACTGATGGCTCGAACAATCCCTGGCAGGTGACGCAGCTTTCCACCTCCTATACCCACTCTTGCGCGCTCATCGCGGGCGGCAAAATCAAGTGCTGGGGCTACAACATCTACGGCCAGCTAGGCATTGGCGACACCGTCAATCGCGGCGACAGCACTGCCGCCGGCCACCTGATGGGAAACGCCCTTCCCTTTGTCGATCTCGGAACCGGAAGAACCGCCAAAAAAGTCGTGACCGGCATTTATCACACCTGCGCCGTACTCGACAACAATCAGATCAAGTGCTGGGGCTACAACGCCTGGGGCCAGCTAGGCCTTGGCGATAAGAGCGGCAATAACGACAACATCGGCAATCAGGCCGGCGAGATGGGCGATAATCTTCGTGCCGTAAATCTTGGCACCGGAAGAACCGCGCTCGACGTTTTCGCCGGTAACTATTACACCTGCGCCGTTCTCGACAACAATGGCGTCAAATGCTGGGGTTACAACGCCTGGGGCCAGCTTGGAATCGGAATGGCAACAGCCAACACGGGCGACAACCCGCTTACCTTGGGCGATTATCTTCCTTACACGCTATCCCCCACCGTTCCGCAAGACAACGTCTATGCCGGCGCGACCAGCAGCGATAATCTGGTCTACGATTTCGATCAGCCTGTCACCACCGCCCGCTCGCTCGTGGCTGGAGGCACGCTTACCCTCGAGCTTTCAGGTGGGAGCGCGCCCTACTCGTTCACGCTGCTCGCAGGCGGCGGCACACTCAACACCGGCACAAACACGGCGCAATTCACGGCGCCCGCGACCCTCACCTCAAGCCCCGCGAGTACTACCGTGCAGGTTTCCGATTCCAACAGTCACGTGACGACCATCACGATCCACGTTTTTCTTCCCCGAAAAATCGCCGCCGGCGACGCTTCCACGTGTGTTGTCGACCCGACTTCCTCGACTTCAAGCAACACGAAATGCTTTGGCCGAAATAATTACGGCCAGCTCGGAAACGAGAAAGCTTATCTCGGAGCAAAGTCCTCACAAATGGGCGATAATTTGCCGGCAGTCGATTTCGGCACGGATAGCTTGAACAACCCGTGGCTTGCGACATCCATCCTGGCCGGCCAATACTACACCTGTGCCGTGCTCACCGACGGAAATGTCAAATGCTTTGGCTACAACGGCTACGGCGCTCTAGCAAACGCCACCAATGCCACGAGCTACGGTGCGAGTCTCTGGAGCATGGGAAATCTCCTTCCCTTCGCGCTCTTTGGCGCCGGAAAAACCGTGGCCTCGATCAAAAGCAGTCTCACCAACGACTACAACGGTTTTAACTGCGCGATTTTCTCGGGTGCAAATGCCGGGAAAGTGAAATGCTGGGGTCCCAACTACTACAGCAATCTTGGCACGGGCGACACTACGGCTTACGGCTACTACCTAAGCACTTCGGGCGACAACATGCCGTTTTTGAACCTGGGAGCCGGACGCACGGCAGTCCAGGTTGCCGTAGGCCGCCTCCATGCCTGCGCGCTCCTGGATGACGGCACCGTGAAGTGCTGGGGCTACAACGGCTACGGTGAGCTAGGTCTTGGCGACACCGCGACCCGCACCACTCCGACAGGCCCCGTCGATCTTGGAACCGGCCGCACCGCGGTCGAAATCGCGGCAGGCTACGATTTCACCTGCGCGCTCCTCGATAGCGGCGCAGCAGGCTCGCGCGTGAAATGCTGGGGCCGAAACGACTGGGGCAATCTTGGCTACGAAAATACGACTGATCGCGGCGGTAGCCTGGGCACGATGGGAGACAACCTCCCCTACGTGAGCCTTGGCACGGGGCGCACGGCAAAGCATCTTGCCGTAGGCCACCTCCAGGCTTGCGCGATTCTCGACAATGATCTCGTTAAATGCTGGGGCAACAACGGAAGCGGCGAGCTTGGCCTTGGCAACACCACCAATTACGGAAATGCCGCCGGCACGATGGGCGATAATCTTCCGTACGTGAGCCTGGGCACTGGGCGCACGGCCACCGCGATCGCCATGGGCGCAAACCACAGCTGCGTGATTCTGGATGACGGGGGGATGAAGTGCTGGGGCTACAACGCCTACGGCCAGCTAGGCCTTGGCGACACCGTCAATCGCGGAGACAACATGAGCGCCGGGCACCTGATGGGCGACGACCTTCCGCAAATAAACTTAGGCAGCGGCGTAAACGACAAACCAGCGATGATCTCAACCGGCAACTCCCACACCTGCGCGCTGCTGCAGAGCGGGCGCGTGAAGTGCTGGGGTCAGGCCTCAGGCAACGATTCCTACCACTCGGTTTCGCGCAATCCATGGGTCGGCGATGAGCCTGGCGAGATGGGGCCAAGCCTTGAGTCCATCAATCTTTCGAGCACTGATTACGCCATCGACGTGAAAATGGGAGCCGGCGCCCAATCCGTTTGCACGCTGATGAACAGCGGAAAAATGAAATGCTTCGGCTACAACACCGGATATTACAATTTGGGCCTTGGCGACGGAACCAACCGCGGCGACTCGCCGGCCGCGGGCCACCAGATGGGCGATGCGCTTTCCTACGTCGATCTCGGAACCGGGCGCACGGTGAAGTCCATCAAGCAAACCGCTTATCACGCGTGCGCGATCTTGGATGACAGTGCTTCCGGCTCGCACCTGAAATGCTGGGGCTACGGCGCTTGGGGCTCGCTTGGCTACGAAAATACCGACTATCGCGGCCAAGGCGGCACGATGGGCGATAATCTTCCATACGTCAACCTCGGAACGGTGGGCGGCGACGGCACGGGCGGCGCGCTCGTGGCCGTGCAGGCTTCCGGCGTGCTCAATAACTGCGCGATCCTGAGCAATGGCCGCGTGAAGTGCTGGGGCTACAATTCCAACGGGGAGCTAGGCCTTGGCGATACCACCCCGCGCGGCGATAGTGCTGCCGCCGGCCACCAGATGGGCGATAACCTTCCGTACGTTAATCTCGGCACCGTAAATGGCGACGGCACGGGAGGCGCGCTTACCGCGGTTCAAGTCGACTCAGGGTATGGGCACAATTGCGCGATTTTGGGCAACAGCAAAGTGAAGTGCTGGGGATACAACGGCTACGGTCAGCTCGGAACCGGCAATTCGGTAAACCGCGGCGATAGCGGGACGTCCGGCCACGAGATGGGCGATTCTCTTCCTTATGTCGATCTCGGCACGAATCGTACGGCCAAAAAACTAGCACTTGGTTTCTACCATTCCTGCGCGCTGCTCGACAACGGACGGGTGAAGTGCTGGGGCTACGGCGTTAACGGCCAACTTGGCATTCCCGACGGCGGCCAAAACCACGGCTACTACTCGGGCGACATGGGTGACCGGCTTGTCGCGGTGGACCTCGGAACCGATACTGGCGCAGGAACCGCCGCGGGCGGCAGAACGCTCAAAGCCATCGACATCGCGGCCGGCACACACCACACCTGCGCGACTCTCGACGACAACCAGATCAAATGCTGGGGCTACAATGGATACGGCCAGCTAGGATTAGGACACAGCCAGAATATCGGCCTAACGCCTCTTTCGCTCGGAAACGGCCTGCCTGCCATCCCGTTGCGGTAATCCGCCCCGCCAGATTTTCTGGCTCACGATATCCCTGGTTTCAAGAATGCAAGGATCCGCTTTTGAGTGCCGGGAAGCGCAAGCAAGTCCTGGAGTCTCAAGCAAAGCCCGTCAACTGCTTCACCGAAAGAACGCCCTTCCGAATCTCGGACCGCTTTTTTCCCGAGATCGATGACTTCCGGATCGGCTTTCCCCAACGCCTGGATCAGCTCATCAACCCGGCGCTCCAGATCGATATCCGCGACGACGTCATTTAACATTCCCAAACCCAAAGCTTGCGCCGCTGAAAATCTCTCTCCGGTCATGATGAACTGATCGGCCTTTTTTCGGCTGTTGCAATGGGCATGGATCAGGGGGGAAATCATCAAAGGATACAAGCCCAGATGAATCTCCGGCGTGCTGAAGACCGCATCCCTGCTCGCGACCGTGAGCGAACAGGCCAACGCGAGCCCCAACCCACCGCCCATGCAGACGCCGCTCACCTGGGCAATGCTCGGTTTATTCAAGCCGTAGAGTCGTTTCAGAACGGCGGCAAAGAGCTTCAGATCGGCCGCGGCCTGCTCCATGTTTTTCATCCCACTTAAATCGGCGCCCGCGCAGAAAAAATCGCGCGAGGCGGATTTTAAAACCACAACTTTAATTTCGGTGTTTTTTTCGATTTCATCGAGGCGGTCAAGGAGCATCCGCAGCAATGCGCCATCCAGGGCGTTTTTCTTCGCCGTCCTGTTCAAGGCCAGGAATGCGGTGGAATCCTTGATTTCGAAAACCAATTCAGCGGGCATGCGTCACCCTAAGCCAACTGATAAAGCTTCCGTGCTTCATCCGCGGTGGCCACCTCGCGCCCCTGCTCTCTTACGACTTCGGCCAGGGCCTCGATCAACTTTCCATTGGAGTAGGTTTTCTCACCGCTCGGAAGATAAAACGTATCCTCAACCCCGGTCCGCAAATTTCCGCCAAGCCCACAGGCCTTGCGGTGCAGATCCCAAACTTCTTTTTGACCTATGGCAATCACCTGCCACTGCGCGCCCTCCGGCATTTCCTCTAAAAGCAGCGGCAACCAGGCAGGCTTGGCGGGCATCCCGCTGCTCACGCCCATGACGAGCGAGATCTCAAGCGGATCTTCCAATAAACCATTCGCCCTCATCATGCCGACACCGCGCAAAATCCCCGTATCGAAACATTCGCACTCCGCGCGAATCCCGTTTTCTTTCATGACCTTCAGAAAAGACGAAATTTTCTCGATCGGATTATCGAAGAGAATCGGAGGCCAAGCCCAGCTTCCGTCTTTTCTGGTTTTCAGATAATTCAAGGAACCCGCGTTGAGCGCCGCTAGTTCGGGTTTGATTTCCCTCAGACAGGCCGCTGGCCCTGAGATATCGGGCCCCACGACACCCGTGGACATATTGAGAATGATTTTTGGAACTCGCCGCCGGATGGCGCTGCAAATCTCGCTTACCACCGGGACGTCCCACGTAGGCTTTGCCCCCTGACCGGGTTCCTGCTCTCGAAAATGACAATGCACCACGGCTGCGCCAGCGTTGTAGGCTTCTTCAGCCGCATCGGCCATTTCTTCAGCAGTGACGGGGACTCGATGAAACTTGGGATCCGTGAGCACTCCGGTAATGGCGCAGGTGAGAATGACTTTATCGCCGGCACTCATATTTGGAGGCCGCTTTTCATACCGGCATCACGCCATGTTTGCGCCAGGACCGGGGCTGCCGCTTGTTCAAGGTATACGTGAGCGCGCGAAAGAGGACTTGTCTCGTTTCGCGAGGGTCGATCAGGTCATCGATGTGGGCTTGCCTTGCCGAAAGGAGTCCCCCGATATTGGCTTTGTACTCGGCGACTTTCGCGGCCTTGGCATCGGCGTCATTCTTGTTTTTCATGACGATGTTGACCGCGCCTTCCGCGCCCATCAGCGAAATTTCCGCGCTCGGCCAGCCCACGATCAAGTCCGGCTTCAAGCCCTTGCCGCACATGACATAGTAGCCCGCGCCGTAACTTTTGCGCACGACAACACTGAGCTTGGGCACGGTAAGGCTCGCGACCACGTGAAGGAACTTGGCGCCGTGCCGGATGATTCCCATTTTCTCGGCCCTGGAACCCACGAGAAATCCGGGACAGTCATGCAGGAAGAGCACGGGAATCCGGAATGCGTCGCACGTGAGTAAAAACCGGGTCGCCTTGTCGCTCGCATCCACGTCGATGGCTCCGCCCATCTGCGAAGGCTGATTCGCCAAAACGCCGATCGGATGTCCCATGATCCGGGCGAAACCGGTGATGATGTTTTTCGCGAAGTCGGGTTTGATCTCAAAGAAATCCCCGTGGTCGGAAATCAGCCCCACGATCTTCTTCATGTCGTACGCCTTGCGCGGCTCCTCCGGCAGGACCGCCAAGATGTCATCGGCGATCGGCAGTTTCAGCCCGCGCACATCCCTGCGAACCGGCGGCTTGTCTTTGCAGTGGGAGGGGAAAAATCCCAGATATTTCCTCACGGCGGCGATGCAATCCCCGTCGCTTTGAAACTCGCCGTCGGCGCAGCCGCTGATCTGGCAGTGGATTTTGGAACCGCCCAGGTCCTCGGTGGTGACGTCCTCGCCGATAGCGGCTTTGACGAGCGGAGGCCCGGCAAGCGCCATGCTTCCGGCTCCTTTGACCATCGGCGTATAGTCGGCCAGAGCGGCGATGTAGGAGGTGCCGGCAGCAGTTGGCCCCATGACCGCGGCGACTTGGGGGACCACGCCCGAGAGTTCCACCTGTTCGTAAAAGAGGCCGCCGGTTTCCGCGAAGCGCGCGCCGGCTATTTCCTGAATTCTCGCGCCCGCCGAATCCAAAAGCCAGACCATGGGAATGCGGCTCTCAAGTGCTAGCCTGCGTATGCGTTCCACTTTGCGTTCGCCGACTTCTCCCATCGAACCCGCGAGCACCGTAAAATCATAAGCGGCCACCGCGACCGGGCGTCCCTCGACCAGACAGGTGCCGGTGATGACCCCGTCGGCAGGGGCGAGCTTGCCGCTCAGTTCGAGATTCGAAGAAGCATGATCCGCCAGCAGGCCGAACTCCAAAAAGGAGGCGGGGTCCGCCAGCAAATCGATCCTCTCACGCACGTTGAGTTTTCCATGCGCCTTTTGCCTTGCGACCGCATCAACGCCGCCCATCTTGAGATTTCTCTTTTTCTCTTCCTGAATCCGGTTGAGCGCTTCCATTTTAAACAAACCGGCGGTCATGCGAGGTATTCCTTTGCGATCTCTTTTGCGATGACAAGCTTCTGGATTTCACTCGTCCCGCCGCCGATTTCATAGAGTTTGGCGTCACGATAAAACCGCTCGACCCGGTATTCCGTCATGTAGCCGTAGCCGCCCAGGATCTGAATCGCCTCGTCGGCGGCGCGCACCGAGAGCTTCGAAAGGAGCAATTTCATGATCGCGGCTTCCTTGGTGATCTTCTCGCCGCGAACGAGCTTCTCGCGAAGCTGGATGCCATAGGCTTTAAGCACTTCAAACTCCGCGCCGATCCGCGCGATTTTTTCCTGAATCAGCTGATACTCGAGGATCGCGCGGCCAAAAGATTTTCGGCTGGCCGCATACTTCACCATGATCGAGAGCAGTTCATCGATCAACCCGAAGCCGATTTGTGAAAAAGTGGCTCGCTCGAGATCCAGCGAACGCTTCATGTCTTGAAAAGCCTGGCCTTCGGCGCCCAGGAGCGAGCTTTCCGGCGCCTCCACGTTTTCCAGAAAAATTTCGCCCGTGGGACTCGTCTTATGGCCCATTTTCTTGAGCGGCTTTCCGGTGCTCAAGCCCTTCATCCCTTTCTCCAGAATGAAGGCGCAGCCACCCGCGATTCCTTTGTTCTCAGTTCCCTTCAGACGCGCGAGAACGATAAAGTAATCGGCAACCGGCGCGTTGGTGATAAAGGTCTTTGCTCCGTTGATCAGATAATGATCGCCCTTCCTTTCCGCCGTGGCTTTGATGCCGACGGCGTCAGAGCCGCCCGAAGGCTCGGTAAGCGCCCAGCAGCCGATCTTCGAACCGTCGACGATTCCGGGCAGGTATTTCCTTTTCTGTTCCGAGGTTCCGTGCAGAAGCACGTTGTTCCCGAAGAGCACGGCGCTGGCCATGACCGACAGGGCGAATCCGAGATCCACCCGGCCCATTTCCGTCGCGATATCCAGATAGGAAAGAAGGTCGCCGTCTCCGCCCCATTCCTCGGGCATGAAAGACGCGCCAAAACCCGTTTTAAAAAAATCGCGGAAGGCCTTTTCCTGAAAAATGCCCTCTTCGTTACACTGATCAACATTGGGAAGCAGTTCGGTCTGGAGAAATTTTCGGACACTCTTTTGAACAAGCTTTTGAGCAAGATGCGTCTCTGAAGGCATGGAAAATCATTACCACGACAGTTAAGACGAAATCATCTATTTTCAGGAAAGCCACCGCGACAAAGACAGCGATCCCATCAGTACCAGAAGCAGCAGGTTAATGGCATGAAACGCCTGGCCACCCAGTTTCGCGGACATTTCCTCGGTTTCGCGCAGGAGCTTCCAAGCCCTGACCAATAACCAGATGGCAACCGGACTGACTGAAACGAGCAAATAACCCGCCGGCACGACTCCAAAAAGCGGGAGCGCGAACATGAAAGCCACGGTAGCGAACAACCACGTCACGGTAACCCGCTTCACGCCATTTTCTCCCAGCGCCTGAGTCAGCGTCGGAAATCCGGCTTGCTCGTAGTCGGGGCCGAATCTCAGCAGCAACAGCCAGAAATGCGGAATCTGCCAGATAAAAAGAACGGCGGCCACGCCGAGAATGCGTGGATCGCCAAGGGCGCCGCCGCCCGTGACAAAACCGATCGCCGGCGGAATCGCGCCGACCAATCCCCCGGGAACCGCGGCAAACGCGGTCACGCGTTTCAACGGAGTGTAGACGCCGTTGTACCAAAGAACCGCCAATGCGCCGAGCGCGGTGGCGGCTCCCGCGCTCACGATCTGGACGAGCGAGATTCCCAGCAGCAAAAACACGGCCGCGACCAGAAAGCCATGATCAGGAGAATACGCTTTTCTTGGGATCGGGCGATTCCGCGTCCGCTCCATCAAAGCGTCCGTTCGCCATTCTTGCCACTGATTGAGCGCGGACGAGCCGCCCGCCAGGATCACGACTCCCGCGAAGAGCAAGAATAGATCGCCTGAAGATCTCCCGGGAGAAAGAAGGTACCCAGTCGCGGCCGAGAACCCGGCCAGCAAGGAGATGCGGGCTTTGGTGAAAACGAGAAGGTTCCTCATCGCAGTGTTTTGAAATACTCCACGATCGCTGCCGCCTCTTTTTCGGATAGAACGCCCCGTTGCGACGGCATGATGGGCGGAAATCCCTTGATGCGCTCCTTTTCAGGAGAAAAAATCTTGCTCCTCGCAAAGCTCTCATCCACGGTCACCTGCGCTTCCTGAGATCCCCTGAGCACGGTCTCCTTCTTGCCCCATAGCCCCTTGAACGTCGGGCCAGTGGCCGCGGTTCCGTCGGTACTGTGACAAGCAACGCAACCCTTCGCGCGCACCAGCTCGGCACCGAGCCCCGCTTGCGACAAGCCTTGCGCCAAAGCGGGGGTCTCTTTTTGCTGAAGCCAGACCGCAAACTCATTTTCGGGAATAATCTCTACTGTGCTCACCATCTTTGTATGGCCAGTCCCGCAAAATTCGCTGCAGAAAAGCTCGAACTCCCCGGTCTTATCGGGTTGAAACCACAAGTAGGTGTCTCTGCCGGGAACGGCGTCTTCTTTTACGCGAAACGCGGGAATAAAAACGCCGTGCACCACGTCCGCCGAAGTAATCAGAAGTTTTACGGGCTTTCCGAATGGCAGCTTTAATACCGAACTGATTTTGCCGTTTTCGTATTCGAACGACCACGACCACATCCGTCCGGTTACCTTGACTTGCATGGCCCCCGCGGGAACAGTCCTTTTGTAAATGAAACCCTTCCAGCCGACCCAAAACATCGCGAGCACCAGAACCGTGGGGATGGCCGTCCACAAGATCTCAAGCCAGGCGTTGTGTTCGATGTTGGTTGGTCGCGGGTTTCGGCTGCGAGAATATCGAAACACGAAAAAAATCATTGTTGCCATGATCCCGAGCAAAAGAACGATGGATATGGCAATGATGAAATAGAAGGCGTTATCGGTCGAATTCCAGAGATTTGGCCACCCGGTAATCATGTTCTCCTACCTGAACCAAGTGTCCACGAACGTCAAACCCATGATAACGGCCAACGTACCCAGCGGGAAGAGCAGCATGACCTTGAAAAGAGCGCGTTCGTATTTCAAATGCATGAAAAACCAAAGCACTAAACTCGCTTTAACGGTGGCAATCAACAAGGGAACCAAGAGGCTCGCCGTGCCCGCGTGGACACTCGACGCGCCTACCGAAGCCATCGTAAGAGCGACAAGAATCGCCCACACGCTAATAAATGTTTTATTCCGTACGGCCGGATGAGTGTCATGTTCCATTTTCAAGTCACCAAATAAAAAAGCGGAAAAAGGTAAATCCAAATCAGGTCCACAAGATGCCAAAAAAGACAGGCGTTTTCCAAAAGCGAATAGCTGTGCTGGTTCACTTTTTCTCGATTAACAAAAACATACACGACACAAAGCAAGGCCGCCCCGGCCAAAACGTGAACGCCGTGGAGCCCCGTCATCGTGTAATAGAGGCCAAAAAACAGATTCTCGCCATGGGAGAGCGACGTGAGGGCTGGGGAGCCCGGAAACATGCCGTTGCCGATATGCTCTTTCCATTCAAAATATTTGTTCACGAGAAACGCAAGCGCCAGGACGACCGTAACGCCTATCCCCCAGAGAGCCCAGTACTTCTGTCCTCTTCGAATCGCGGAAACCGAAAGTGCTGCCGTCAAGCTGCTCGTCAAAAGAATCAGCGTGTTGCTCAAACCCAGGGCCAAATGAAGGTGTTTGGTCGCCTCGTGAAACTCCGCCGGACTTTTCGCCCGGTAAACCGCGTAAAGCAGGAACAAACCTCCGAACAGCAAAATCTCGGTGAAAAGGAAAAGCCACATCCCGATTTTTGCACCCGTGTAATCGGAATGATGGGAAGCAACGGAAGTACTCATGACGATACTCCGTTGTTTTGCGGATACGCGTAAGGGCCCGTCGTCACCGTGGGAATAACGTCAAAATTCTCAATGGAGGGCGGCGAGCTCGCGTGCCATTCCAGCGTGGTCCCTTGCCACGGATTTGCCGAAGCCGGGAGGCCATGGCGAATCGTGCGAATCAGATTATGGAGCATCAACAGCAACCCGGCCACGAGGATCCACGACCCCACGGTCGCCAGCGAGTGGAGCGGCTGGAAGTGGGCCGGATAGTCGTAATATCGTCGCGGCATTCCCTGCCAACCCAAAATGAACATCGGAAAATACAGCACGTTGAAACCCACGAACATCAGGATGCACGCCGCTTTCGCCCGTTTCTCATCAACCATCCGTCCGAACATTTTCGGGAACCAGTAGTGCAGTCCCGCGAAAAACGCGAAGCCCGTCCCGCCGAACATCACGTAGTGAAAATGCGCGACAATGAAGTAAGTGCCATGAATTTGGATGTTCGTTGAGAGGGCGCCGTTGATCAACCCCGTGAGCCCCCCGATTGAAAACAGGAATATGAATGCCAGCACGAAAAGAAGCGGCGAACTAACCGTAATCGAACCCTTGTACAAGCTGGCCGTCCAGTTGAAGATTTTCACTCCGCTGGGCACGGCGACAACGAAGGTAAGAAGCGAAAAAACCACGCGGGCCATATCGCTCATCCCGCTCGTGAACATATGATGTCCCCATACGATATAGCCCACGATCGCGATCGCGAGGCTGGAAAACGCGATCGCCTTGTAACCAAAAATCGTCCGGCGCGCGAAAACGGGAATGATCTCTGAAATCACTCCCATGGCGGGAAGAATCATGATGTACACCGCTGGGTGGGAATAGATCCAAAAGAGGTGTTGGAAAAGAATCGGATCGCCGCCTCTGGCCGGATCGAACACCCCGATTCCAAAGGCACGTTCGAAAATGACCAGCAGCAAAGTGATGCCAAGAACCGGCGTTGCCAGAAGCTGCACCCAACCCGTGGCGTAAAGAGCCCATACGAACAACGGCATGCGAAACCATGTCATTCCAGGAGCCCGCATGCGATGAATCGTTGTGAGAAAATTCAACCCAGTCAGCATCGAGGACATGCCCAGCAAAAAAGCCCCAAAAACGGCGAGTGAAACATTCGTCCCGGTTTTCACGCTGTAGGGAACGTAGAAAGTCCAGCCGGTATCGGGGGCGCCTCCTCCGGTGAACAACGACAAAAGCGCGCACAGGGCGCCGCCCATGTAAAAATACCAGGAGAACAGGTTGAGCCTTGGAAAAGAAACGTCTCTGGCGCCCAGCTGCAGAGGAAGCACGAAATTGCCCAGCACCGCGGGGATTCCGGGAATAATGAACAGAAAAATCATGATCACGCCGTGAACCGTAAATAAGGAATTATAGGCGCGAGGCGAGACGACATGGGAACCCGGCGCGATGAGGTTCAGTCTCATCAATACTCCCAGAAAGGTCGCGACGAGGAAGAAGACGGACATCGCGCTCATATAAAGCAGCGCGATGCGTTTGTGGTCAGTAGAGGTAAGCCACCCTGCAAGCCCCTTCCTTTGCCCGTAAGCCGACAGGTAACTCGCTTCTATTTTTTCCATGCCGCCGCACCCTTCTTCGAGGCACCGAATCGGAGATATCCGATGAACCCAACTAAAAGTGCACCCATTACCAGACCAACGGCCTGAAGGATATTAAAAACGTAAGCCCTCCGGGTTGGATCATATGTGAAGCAATATCCGATGATCCGGCTGGTAACCAGCCCCAGTCGACCGCGCGCCGCCTCGCCGACCGCCATCTCAAGATCGAACGAGCCATAGTTGACGCCGTGTAAGTAGCGTATGATCCGGCCCTTGTCCGACGTCACGAAAATCGCGGCAGGATGCTCGAAGTCCATGCCGTTTTTCGCAACCTGGTACCCGGCGGCGTCGAGAAAACGCTGGATGTTCTGTTGGTCTCCCGTCAGAAATTTCCAAGCGGACTCGGGGTAGGGTTTCCCGATTGCCGCCAGGAAATTTTTCTTTTTTGTCCGGGCGTCATTGGGAGTATCGCGGTCGTTGAAGCTCACGGTGATCACCTGAAAGTCTCGCCCCGGAACCGTCCATTTGATATTGCCGAGAGCCTGGGCGACCGCATTCAGAATGAGCGGACACATCTGGGGACAGGTCAAATAGACGGGCACAAAGACGGTCGGCTTCGTAAGCAGCTCGCGGAACCTCACGTTTACGCCCGTCTCGTCGTGGAAGGCCAGGTCGCCCGGCAGCGTATTCCCGATTCGCTGATCCAGGGAAGGGCCGCCCGCGCTCCAAGCAAGCGACGAAGACATGGTGCAAATAAAAAAAATTCTGATTAAATGGTTCATCATGAAACACCCTGAATCCTTTGATCGTTCACATTAATTAGTGTGCTTTATGCAAAAAACTTTCATTCAGGTAAGGGTGATTTGCCGGGATAATATTAGCCTTACTCAATGATCTTGTTACAGCAAAGATGAAAATCCCCAAAAAGCCTAAAAACATCCCTAATTCAATCATACCGAAAGAGTTCTTGCCTGTTAAACCGGGCATAACCTGCATATAAATATCAAGCCACATGCCCACGAGTAAAACCACTGAAGTCACGATCAGCGCGTTGATGTTTCCCGCGACCCGGTTATTCATCAAAAACAGGAACGGAAAACACCAGTTGATGATCACGTTGGCCAAGAACGTCGCATTCCACTCACGGCTGGTTCTTGAAACATAATAAATAGTTTCTTCGGGTATATTACCGTACCAAATCAGAAAATATTGGCTGAACCAAACATAAACCCACATGATGGATAACATGAATAAATATTTGGAGAAGTCGTGAAGATGAGCGGAGTTGAGCTGCGGGAAATAGCCCATTTTATGTAAAATAAGCGTTATTAAAATAATGGCAGCGGAACCATGTAAAAAAGCGGATACAAAATTAATAATCGCGAAGATGGTGCTGAACCAGTGGCTGTCGATGGACATGATCCAGTCAAACGAGGCTAAAGAAAAGGTCGGCGCTAAAACAAAAATATATACTCGCGAGTAGAATTCAGCCTTCTTGAAGTTCTGCAGTCCGCCCACTTTATCTTCGTTGACCGAGAACTTTCTCTGCAAGCGCATGAAGAATTGCCAGGCCCCGAGAAAAATGACCGCCCTGAGCGAAAAAAACGGAAAATTCAAGTACCAGGCTTTATGCGGCGACCAATGATAGATGGAATGAGTACCGAAGAAAACCATGAGCAGCGTAAGAACGGCCGCGAATGGCATGTAACCGCTTATTGCCCCGGGGATTCTTTCAAACATTGCTGACCAGCCTGCTTGAGTGATCCGCTGGATTGCCGCGAAAAAAGTGGCTCCGATCACCAGGCATATAAAATAGTAATTGCAGATCAGAACATTCCCCCAGATTCTGACAGGGTCACTGGCAAATCCGGAAATGGCCGAAACAATCCCGATACCCAACAAAATTACGGATACCGCCGTTAACTTAGGCGGGATTTTGAATCGTGAATCGTCCATGGTCACGGAGGAGTTCATTCGTTTTTTAGCCCGGTTTTAATGTATTTTACGACACGCCAACGGTCATAGGGTTTTAGCTGGAGACTATGCGAACCCATCAAGCCGGAAACCGTACCCACAGTGATCGTGTGAAAGATCGCGCCGTCAGGCTCATTTTGAACATAGTCCGCGACTAACGGCGGAGCGGGCATTCCGAATTTCCCGCTCTGAACCAGATTCCCGTCCCCTTTACCTTTAGCGCCGTGACACATGGCGCAGTATACTGCGTATTTCTCTTTTCCTATTTTTATATCTTCCGGCGAATGGCCGATGGGATTGACAAGTTCTCTTCCAGCCCTTTTCTGCTCGTCGATCGTATTCGCATAGGGATAAGGAACCGCCCCCCGCGCAATCGTGCCTGGAACGGGAGGTTGCGCGGTTTTGCCGTCTTTGAAGTTCGGGTTTTCAGAATAATACCTATAGGCCGGGGAATGAACCATATCATCCAGGTATCTATAACCCGGATGATTTCTATCCCTTTGACAAGCCCCCAGAGACACTGAGAGCAGGCAGCAAAACAAAAGATGTTTTGAATTAAAGTCTTTCAAGTTTATATCGCCTCGACATCGTTTTTAAGGCCTATTTCGATCGCCATGTTTGAAACGAATAATTTATTGATTGCCACGACATCACGTTCAGTCATTGCATTACTCTTTTCAATGACGATTACATATTTATCGTCCACGATGTCTTCATGGATAATGACTGGAACTTTTCCCGGATATAACCTCTGGACGGTGAAAAACGTCACTAAAGATAATACGATCCCGAATAAAATCGTCATGACAAACATGACGATGATGAACGACGGGGACAAATCCGGCTTGCCGCCGATGGAAATCGGATAATCGATCACTGACGTCCAGTAGAGAAACGCGAAAACCAGGATCGTCCCGCCTACGGCATAGAAAAAGGCGAGCCAAGGCAGCCGCGTGGTCAGACCCAATTCATGAAATACTTCATGGATCGGGTACGGAGTAAAAACATTCTTGATTTTAAAGCTGCTTTTCTTAATGTTTTTGATGGCATTAATCAAAGCCTCCTCTGTATCGAAAACGCCCACTATGTTTTCATTCGTATCAGTTTTTAGCATTTTTTATGCTCGTGTGTTTTAAAATTCCCTTTACTTCACTGATCGCGATCATGGGAATATTTTTGAAAAACAATAATATGCACGTTGTGAATATTCCAAGTGTTCCGACGTAAAGACCGATTTCAACTAGTGTCGGAGAATAGTCAGTCCAGTTCGAAGGCATATAATCCTTCGACAGGGAGGTGACGATGATGGTGAACCTCTCAAACCACATCCCAAGATTGACGAACAGGGAAATGATGAATACGAGCGCGGTGTTTCTCCTGACTGCCTTGAACCAGAACAACTGTGGAATGACGGCATTGCAAAGGATCATTCCCCAGAATCCGATCATGTGGTCGCCGGTAATCCGGTTGTTGTAGAAAGTGAAGTATTCATATTCACTGCCCGAGTACGATGCGATGAAAATTTCAGTCGCATAGGCGGAGCCCATGATCAAACTGATGAAAACCAAGATTCTGGCAATGGCATCGATATGTCCGTCAGTGACATAGTGATGATAGTTGTAAATATTCCTGATGATGATCATCAGGGTGAGCACCATGCCAAAGCCGGAAAAAATAGCGCCTACGACGAAATAGGGGGGAAAGATGGTCGTGTGCCAGCCGGGGATTACAGAGGTGGCAAAGTCCATTGAGACGATGGAATGGACGGAAATGACCAAAGGCGCGGTGAGTCCGCCTAGGATCATTGATAACGCTTCAAATCTCAGCCAGCCTTTCGCTGAGCCGACCCAGCCAAAACTGAGAATTCCATAGATCAGTTTTTTTACTTTAGAGTTTGTTTTATCCCGAACCGTGGCGAAATCAGGAATCATTCCCACGTACCAGAACGTCGCGGAAGCAGTCAAATAAGTGCTGATTGCGATCACATCCCAGAACAAAGGGGAATTGAAATTAACCCAGAGCGGCCCGCGGGTATTGGGATAAGGTATGACGTAAAATGCCATCCATGGGCGTCCCATGTGAATAAGCGGAAAAATTCCCGCGCACATGACCGCGGCAACCGTCATCGCCTCAGCCGCGCGGTTGATCGAAGTTCTCCATTTTTGCCGTAAGATCAGCAGGAAAATCGAAAACGCCGTACCGGCATGCCCGATACCGATCCACCAGATGAAATTGATGATATCCCAACCCCAGGCTTGCGTATTGTTAAGCCCCCAGGTTCCTATCCCGCGACTGATCGTCATGTAGCCTGCCCAGCCGCCGAAAGCGATGGCGCAGAGGCTGACCGACATGGCGGCATACCACCATGCCGGCGCGGGCTGCTCTATCGGGGCAAGGATATCCCTGGTAATATCTGAATACGTCACTCCCCCCTCGACTAGTTCACCTCTGATTCTTGTGTCGTACATATTTGATGTCAGGATTTTGCGAGAGGCTCGTCATTCTTAATTTTTGTCAAATACCCGACTGCAGGTACGGTGTGTAATTCTTCGAGTAAGAAATAATTTCTCTCGTCTAAAAAAGCTTTGGACACTGCACTGTCTTTTTTGTTCAGGTCACCAAACACCATTGCGCCGGCCGGACAGGCTTGCACGCACGCTGTCTTGATTTCGCCGTCAAGGAGTTCCCTGTTTTCTGTTTTGGCCACAAGTTTGGATTCTTGAATACGCTGAACGCAGAACGTGCATTTTTCAACAACACCCCTGGACCTGACCACCACATCAGGGTTAAGCACCATTTTGCCCAGCTCGCTGTTCGTATTGTAATCAAATTTATTGTTATTGCTGTATGCGAGCCAGTTGAATCTCCTGACATGGTATGGGCAATTGTTCATGCAATAACGGGTTCCGACGCATCGATTGTACGCCATCTCATTCAACCCTTCCTTGCTATTTTGGGTCGCCCCGACCGGGCATACGTTTTCACAGGGAGCATGATTGCATTGCATGCACATGACCGGCTGAAAATAGACCTCCGGTCTTACCGGCTGCTCGGAATAGTACCTGTCGACCCTGAGCCAATGCATGATGCGCTTTTGCCGGACCTCATCGCGACCCACGACCGGAACATTATTTTCCGCCGTGCAGGCGATCACGCAGGCGCTGCAACCCGTACAGCGGCTCAGATCCACGGCTAAACCCCAGTGGTGCCCTTCGAAAACTCTTGCTTTGTACAACGAGACTTTATGCTTCAGATCCTCGATGCGTTGTTCGTTTCCTGTATACGGATTTTTGGCATATTCGGAAAGACGTCCGCGCCTTACGTGGTTTCGCCCTTCCATCGTGTGATGGGTCTGCGTAAGGGCAAAAATATAATTCCGACCCGTGGGTTTAAAGGTAATCCCGCCACCGCTATATATCCGTTGTATGCCGTTTTTGCGTTTTTGCAGGCTAACTAATTTGTAAGCGTTTTTTCCGACATGATCAGCGACTTTTCCCGCGTGGGTTCTTCCGTAACCTAACGCGATTGAAACCGTATGATCCGACTGGCCGGGCTGGATTAAAACCGGGAGCTCGAACAAATCATTAATTTTTACATTATCCCCGAGTTTGAGGTTTAATTTTTTAGCGGTACCGTAAGAAACAGCCAGATAATTATCCCAGCAAACCTTTGAGACCGGATCGGGCAATTCCTGCAACCAGGGATTGTTCGCATGCCTGCCTGTGCCGATTCCAATACTTTCATATAGCGAATACTCAAATCCCTCGGTTTTCTCCGATAATACGGATGAAACGGTTTTGCTGAACTCATGATCAGACAGTAAGAATGTATGTGGCGATTTAGAATGGGCCGCCGGCGGCTCGTAGACTCCGTTCTGAAGAGCGGCGGTCCAAAACGATGCGAAAGAATGATGACCTGACTGTAAGGGATATAAAGCCTTTTCCCAATATTTTTTAATATAGAGATAGTAAGCACTCTCTCCTTCAGTCGCCTCTCCGCCCTGACTGCCGGTCAAGCCCGTCCATTTAAGCAAGCTTTCCTGAGCTTGCCGGGTATCAAACAATTTACCGATGGTGGGCTGGCCTAAACTAAAACTCCCTTTTCTTGGCTCGGCATCGTTCCATGATTCCAGGAAATGGTTGTCAGGACAAATGTAGTTCACCAGACTCGCGGTTTCATCCATGGTCTCGGAGAATGATACTGATAAAGTCGTCTTGGCTAAAGCGTTGATGAATCGATCCGCCTGAGGATAATCGTAAGCAGGATTAACATGGTACAGAATCATCCCTTTTACCTCTCCTTTTTCCAGGCGCTCAATCAACTCAGCCATCTTGCCGTCAATGCCTTGCCTGTAATAAGTGGGATTTCCAAGGTCAATGGTTGCCCCATAGCTCCCAATGAGGCTGTTGATCTTATTCACCAATATCTGAATGTGAACATCGTTCGAGCCGGAAACGACTAAAGCCCTTCCTTTTTTCGCCCAGAGTTCGTCCGGAAGAGTTCCAGCGTCGATTTGTGAATTGGCGACCTTCGAATCGGATACCGCAACCGGCTTCTTTCCTGCGCGAGTCGCAAGCTTATTGTAGATTTCTAAAAGGACCGGCCCTTCCTCGGATGGATTGATGGGGATCCTGTAATCGGCGTTAGAGCCGGTCAGGGATAAAGTGGATTCAAATTGAACATGCTTGGAAATGCCGGCATTTGCCTTGCCTGTTTTTGACCTGGGCGTTCTTCTGCTTGCATACTGCTTTGTAAATTCAATCGGCGCAATCCAAGTGCCCAGGAAATCCGCCCCGAAACTGACGATGAGATCCGCACGATTGAACTTATAGGTCGGCAGAACCTCTTTACCAAAAGTCATTTTATTTGCTTCGATCATCCCTGATGAGGAAATAGCGTCATAAGAGATGACTTCGGTGGTGGGATATTTCTTAAGGAAATCCTTAAATACGTTTTTAGTCGACGGACTGATGATTGAAGACGTGAGAATAACGATTTTATTCCCTTTCTTCGTCAGCTCTTCGAGCTTCGAAATAATCTCGGCGTCAACGGTATCCCAAGTTGTTTTTTGTTTCGCTTTAAGAGGTGACTTGATCCGGAAATCATCATAAAGGCTGAGAACGGATGCCTGAACCTTCGCATTTGTCCCGCCGGTCGAGACCCTTGAAAGCGTGTTGCCTTCGATCTTTATCGGACGGCCTTCAGTGGTTTTGACAAGAATGCTGCAGTAATCATGGCCGTCAAAAAAAGTTGACGCATAAAAGGTGGAGACACCGGGAGTGATCGATTCAGGTTTGATCAGATACGGAATCGCTTTATTGATCGCGTTTTTACATCCGGATAAGGTCAGGCTTGCGGCAACCAGACTAAACCCGCTTGCCTTCAGAAAATCACGCCTGCTGATTGATTCGTTCTCTTTTGTTATTTTCCTGGAGTTATCCGATGCATTGATTTCAGTTTGAGTGTTTACACCTGCAACGACTTCGAATTCTTCAATACTGCCCCAGTGTTTTTTGTACTCGTTTGTACTCATAAAAATAATAATTCCTGATCAGTAATTCACTAGTAGTGGCATTTGGAGCAGTTATTGCCTCCAATATCCTGTGCAGTTACTTTTGAAATTTTGCCGGACTCCAAAGCTTTGTGCTGTTTGTAACTAGCATAATATTTATTGTCGAAATTTACGTTGGTTTCCCTGTGGCATTGAATGCACCAACCCATGCTTAAATCAGAAACCTGCTGAATGCGGCCCATGTTCTCGACGTCACCGTGACATTTCTTGCATTGAATCTTGCCCACGTTCACGTGTTGCGCATGGCTGAAATACACGAAGTCCGGCAGCGTGTGCACTTTAACCCATCGGATCGCCGTCCCCGAGTCGACAGATTGGTGGATCTTGTCTATTTCTGTCTTGCCGGTATTCGTGCCGCTGCGGATGACGTTGTGACAATTCAAGCATAAACTCGCGGGCGGTATTCCGGCATACCTGCTGTCATTGACTCCGGTATGGCAATAAACGCAGTTGATCTTATTTTCGCCCGCATGGATTCGATGCGAAAATTTGATCGGCTGGTCAGGTTCGTACCCCTGGCTTCTGCCCAACAACACGGCTTCTCCGACGGCGATTTTAACGACAAGCGCCGAACCGGCCAGCAGCACCAATCCATGAACGGCCTTGAACCTTATCGCTCTCGTGAAAAACAAATCAAGCAGCGCGAAAGCGATAAGGAGGCACGCTAAGCTGAAAAGCCCGTTACTGGAAAGCGGCAGATAGCTGAACGCGTTTTGAAGAAAATCGGGATTCGCTTTCAATGAAGATCTTCTTCCTGGTTTTCTTTATTTCTTATTTTTCGCTTTTTTGCTTCTCAGTGACGAGACGTAATAAGTGAGATTCCAACTCTCGTCCGGAGACAGGTTGGGGTACCCCGGCATCGAGGTTTTCGGGAGTCCCTTCGTAATCGTCTGAAAAATATTTTGAGGCTGGTCGCCTTTTTCGAACTTTCCTGTCAGCAAATTCCTGGGAGCAGGCTTCATGGCTTTGCCGGCGGGGCCTTTCCCGTCGGCTTTATCCCCGTGGCAAAAGGCGCATTTCGCCTGATAAAGCGCCTGGCCTTGGGCAACACGCTCAGGCGTCGTCCCCGGCCCCGCATCGGCAAACGCGCTGCCAGCGGTCCAGAAGCCCAGAAAAGCTCCGGTGAACAATATTTTTCTGATGTGGGATTGGTGTCCTAGCATTACGTTCTCCTTGTCATCCTTAGCTATAGCTCTTGAACGTAACACATTTAGCTTGTTTAAGTAAACCTCAGAACGGTTTTTATGGGGGAAGCCGCAACTAACGGCGGAACAACGAAAAGCGCTAGGTGCATTTCTTTTGAAACTAAAATAAAAAAAGAAGACGTTTGACCTCCTCACGACCAAATCCGAGTAACCGGATTCAAAACCGCCTGCAGGTTCTCGTTCTGCGGCATCCGCGCGAAAAAGGCGTGGAGCTCGCGAGCGTTCCCGTTCTTGAGGAGTCGATAGCACACATCACCGTGCGCACCGGTCTTTCGTGGCCCAACCTCGCTAAAGCAGTTGGTCACATTGCGGATCCGAAACGCTGGGCCGTGCTCTTTCTCGGATCTCTCAAAGGCCCGGCACTCGAAGAAATCAAGAAAGCACCGCAAGGAACCGTTCTAATATCAACCCGAAACGGCGAGCTTCTCTCGGCTAAAGAGGCTCGTCTCGAGGGCATCATCGTACTGGACGGAAACTGGTCGCAAGCCAAAGCGCTTTGGTGGCGAA
This sequence comes from Deltaproteobacteria bacterium, assembly GCA_016186905.1. Classification (GTDB taxonomy): domain Bacteria; phylum Bdellovibrionota; class UBA1018; order UBA1018; family UBA923; genus JACPKS01. The sequence continues at coordinate 36,800 of JACPKS010000084.1, read as the reverse complement.
ACGCATGGATGTTGAAACTCAATCGCCTTCTCCTAAAACCGGCTCAGCCCTCACAATACGGAAAATTAAGACGCGAGCCGCGCAGGCAATGTCTTTCGTCCCTCGAATCGGTGGCCGAGGTCTTGGAGCATATCGAGGAAAACCCCACTGCCGCCGAAGAGTTGCGCGCGAGATTTAAAGCGATGCTTGAAGCCCGTCGCTCTCGGCCGGCTTGAGAGCGCGGCTCAGAACGTCAGCGCGATTCCCGCTGCGTCCCGCACCATCTCGCCCACGAACGCGAGAAGCTCGATCCCCTTCCCCTTGTCGTCCATCCACTTTTCCGCGGTCGCATCGTACCCGAAATGGTGCGCGACACCCTTTGTCGCGGCGGCGACCCAGATCTGCCGCACGGAGGGCTGCTGGCTGAGAATCAGCTTCATCCCGTCCGGGAACACGATCGTTGCCGCCCCTTGCGCGAGGTCGAATTCGGCCCGGTCAGGATCGACGTCATCGAAGGCCTTTTCGATTTTCTTAAATTCGCGAGAAACAAGTTCACGATATTCTTTTTCTTCCATTGCACTCACCCTGATTCCGCGCTTCGATTCCCATTGTGGCTGTGTTATGAACGATAACGATAACGATTAACAGACTCACGCTCAGTTTCCAACTTAAGAGGGCGCCATGACCGCAACACAGCTTAAAGGCCGCATCGAGGAGCTTGCCCCAGGCACGACGGCCGAGCTTATCGATCTCACCGGCACCCAAGACCACTGGCAGGCGATCGTCGTCTCGCCGGCGTTCGAAGGAATGCTCATGGTTGAGCGGCACCGCATGGTTTACGCGCTTCTCGACAAGGAGATCAAGTCCGATCAAGTCCACGCGTTAACGCTGAAAACGTTTACGCCCGCGCAGTACGAAAAAACGCAAAAAGCATAAGGAGGAGCTGAACATGGCCAATTCCCTCGTTTCCAAAGTCGAAGAGCTCTCGAAGTCGAAGCCGGTTTTCATTTTCATGAAGGGCACGCCCGACTTTCCGCAGTGCGGGTTCTCGGCCCGCGCCGTACAGGTGCTCAAGATGGCCGGCGCCGCCGACCTTGGCGCGTTTGACGTGCTCTCGGACGATCCCATGTGGGGCGCGCTCGAGGAGCTCACGAACTGGCCGACGGTGCCGCAGATTTTCGTGAACGGAAAATTCGTCGGCGGCTGCGACATCGTGTGCGAGATGTACGAGCGCGGCGAGCTGCAGGAGCTCGTCCAGAAAAAATAACCTCTTTCGATGGGCGCTTCCGCGAAAAAACCGATCGTGCTCTCGGGGATTCAACCCTCGGGAAACCTCATGCTGGGAAATTACCTCGGCGCGCTCCGCAGCTGGGCGGGACTCCAGCAGACGCACGAGTGCATCTACTGCATCGTCGATCTTCACGCGATCACGGTGCCGCAAGACCCGGCGGAACTGCGCGCACGCACGCGCGAGACGCTTGCGATCTATCTTGCGTCCGGAATCGATCCGCGCAAGAGCCTCATCTTCGTGCAGTCACAGGTTCCGGAACACGCCGAACTGGCCTGGATTTTGGGCTGCCACACCTGGCTGGGCGAGCTCGAGCGCATGACCCAGTTCAAAGACAAGAGTGCCAAGAAAAAAAGCGTGGGCGCGGGATTGTTTTTCTATCCGGTGCTCATGGCCGCCGACATCCTGCTTTATCAGGCCAATCTCGTTCCGGTCGGACACGACCAGAAACAGCACATCGAGCTCGCGCGCGACATCGCGATCCGGATGAATGGGATGTATGCGGAAAAATTTCCGGGGCCCAGTCAAGTCACGCAAAACAAAGAGGTCAAAGAGGCACTTCCCCTCTTCGTCGTTCCTGAGCCGTTCATTCCGGCGGTGGGCGCCCGGATCATGAGCCTGCAGGAGCCGACGGCCAAGATGTCGAAGTCGGATCCGATTCCCAACGCGACCGTATTTCTCGGCGATTCCGACGACGAGATTTCAAGAAAAATCAAAAAAGCCGTGACCGATTCGGGCACTGAGATCGCCTACACCGGCGAAAAACCCGGCGTGAAAAATCTCATCTCGATTCAATCGGCGATTACCGGAAAAGCTCCCGACGAGATCGTGGCAAGCTACGCGGGAAAGCAGTACGGGCACCTCAAAGCTGAGACGGCTGAAATCGTCGTGGAATGCATCCGCCCGCTGCGCGAAAAGTTCAAGGGGCTTCTGGCGGATCGCGGCGAGCTCGATCGCATCCTCAAAAAGGGGGCGGACGCGGCACGCGTGCGAGCGGCCAAAACCATGGAACACGTCAAAGAGGCGCTGGGATTTCTCGCTTGACCGCGCGGGATTCGTCCCCAACTTAAAGATATGGAAATTCCTACGACTTTACCCCTGCTCCCCATACGCAACGCAGTCGTCTTTCCAGGCGCATCCATGCCGCTTGTGGTCGGACGCCCCAAAAGCATCGGCGCGCTCAAAGAAGCGCAGGAAAAAAACAGCCTTATCGTCGTCGCCGCCCAGCGCGTGATGTCGCAGGGCGACCCCGCCGTCGACGACATTTTTCGCGTCGGCGTGCTTTGCAAAATCGAAAACGTCGTCGCCACCGAAAACAACGCGTTTCAGGTCGTCATCACGGGGATGCTGCGCTATCGCATCGCCGAGTTCATCCCTGACGCCGGCTTTCTCTCGGTGCGCGGAGAGACTGTCGCCGACGTACCCTCCGGCGATAGCGTGCGCACGCAGGCACTGTATAACTCGCTCTCCTTGCTTGCACGCGAGATTCTGGCCCTCGTTCCGGGGCCGGGCGAAGCTTTGGCGAAACTTGTCGAGAAGGTCGAGGATCCCTCGCAGCTCACGAACCTCTGCAGCGCGTATCTGAATCTTTCCACTCCGGTGAAGCAGGAGCTTCTCGAAGAGCTCATGATCGACTCGCGCATGGAAAAGCTCCTTTCGATCATGCACAAAGAGCGCGAAGTTCTGCTCGTCCAGAAAAACATCCAGGAGAAAATGTCGGAGCGCCTCTCGAAGGCCCACCGCGAAGCTCTGCTGCGCGAGCAGCTGCGCACGATCAAAGAAGAGCTCGGCGAGGAAGGCGGCACCGCCAACGAAGATCTGCGCAAGAAGATCGAGGACGCGCGGATGCCCGAGGAAGCGCGCAAGATCGCCGAAGAGGAGCTGCAGCGCCTCGAAAACCTCCCGCCCGCGGCGGCCGAGTACCACGTCATTCGCACGTACCTGGACTGGCTCGCGCAGATGCCGTGGAAGAAATCCACGCAAGACATCATCGATCTGAAGGGCGCTCGCGAGATTTTGGATGAAGACCACTACGGCCTTGAGCAGGTCAAAAAGCGCATCCTGCAGTATCTCGCCGTGGCGAAACTCAAAAACGACCTTTCGGGGCCGATTCTCTGTCTCGTCGGGCCACCGGGCGTCGGTAAAACGAGTCTCGGCCAAAGTATCGCGCGGGCCCTCGGGCGCAAGTTCATCCGCTGCTCGCTCGGCGGCATCCGCGACGAGTCCGAGATTCGCGGGCATCGCCGCACGTACATTGGAGCCATGCCCGGCCGCATCGTTCAAAACATAAAGAGAGCGGGCGTGAACAATCCGTTTTTCATGCTCGACGAAATCGACAAGCTGGGCGCCAGCTTTCAGGGCGACCCGGCCGCAGCACTGCTCGAAGTGCTCGATCCGGAGCAAAACGACACGTTCGTCGACCATTACCTCGACGTCGCCTTCGATCTCTCCAACGTGTTCTTCATCGCGACCGCGAACGTGGTCGACACGATTCCCTCGCCGCTGCGCGACCGCATGGAGATCATCGAGCTCACCGGTTACACGACGGCCGAGAAGCTGCACATCGCGCGCCGCTATCTTATTCCAAAGCAGCTCGTCGAACACGGGCTAAAGCCTGAGCAGGTTCGGATTACCGACTCGACACTCGAGCTCATAACCACGCATTACACGCGCGAAGCGGGAGTGCGCGAGCTCAACCGTCGCGTGGCGGCGCTGTGCCGGGCGACGGCCGAAGAGATCGTCGAGCGCGAGCTCGACGCCGCGGCACGGGTCGAGCAAGGACGAATCGTGATCGGCCCCGTGAAGGCGCGCGACATTCTCGGAAACGAGAAGTACCATCCTGAAATTTCGGATCGTGTCGTGCGCCCCGGCGTGGTGACCGGCCTTGCGTGGACGCCCACCGGCGGCGATTTGCTGTTCATCGAAGCGTCCTCGATGCCGGGCACGGGAAAGCTGACGCTCACCGGCCAGCTCGGCGACGTGATGAAGGAATCCGCGCAAATCGCGATGAGCACCGCGCGCTCAGCGGCGGCGGCACTCAACCCGAGCCTCGATTTCGAACGGCAGGATTTTCATATCCACGTGCCGTCCGGGGCGATCCCCAAGGACGGACCGTCGGCGGGTGTGGCGCTCCTCACCGCGATCGCCTCGCTTCTCACCGAGCGCACCGTCGATACGAAACTTGCGATGACCGGCGAGATCACGCTGCGCGGAGCCGTGCTCCCCGTCGGCGGCATCAAGGAAAAGGTGCTCGCCGCCCATCGCGCGGGAAACAAAACCGTGATTCTACCGAAGCGTAACGAGGCCGACCTCAAGGACGTGCCCGAGGACGTGCGCCGCGACCTCAGTATCGTCCTCGTCGAGACGGTCGAGGAAGTTCTTTCAAAAGCCTTGGGCCTGCCGATGGACAAATTCCGCGCCGCAGCCCTTATCTTGAGCAAAAACAAGCCCGACGCCGGCGGCACGGGCGCGGGTAGCGCGGTGAACTGACCTTCGCGGGGCGATTCGGCCTTGAACTTCGCCGCGCCCGTGCAGATCTCCCTTTAGAGCACTCTGGGGCCGTTCCCTCGCCCATTAAGCCGTCTTCAATGACGCTATAGCTTCCTCCCTTAGCGGCACTCCCTGATTTTACCGCCGGCTGATCCTTTCTCCTGTCGCACTTCAATCGAGAATTGGCCGCTAGCGCGTAAAATTCTATTGCCCTGTTAGTGTTTTGGCGGATTGGAACGCGGACGCCGCAAGACGTTTCGCCCGCTCGACACGAAGCGCCCGGTCCATATCGTCATGCGCTCCTCGCGAGCACGCGGTTCATGGTCACTTCTGAGCCTAGCGCACAAGAAATCGATCGACAGCATCGTCTATAAATTTGCGCACCGATTCAGGGTGCGAGTCATGCACTTTGAAAACGTCGGGAATCACGTGCATTTGCTGGTGCGGGCAAGCCGTCGCGGAGATTTTCAGTCGTTCATGCGCACAGTACCGGCGCAAATCGCCACGCGCGTCACCGGGGCGAAGAAAGGAAAGGCCGTTGCGCCGCGGACCGAAGGCGTGAATCTCGCCGGAAGGAATGCCGCCGGCGAACACGGGCACGCAAGCGACGTAAAACGGAAATTCTGGGACTCCCTCGCCTACTCCCGCGTCGTGAACTGGGGAAAAGACCTGCTCGGTCTGCACCATTACTTCACGAAGAATGCTTTCGAGGGCGAGGGCATCGAACTGCTGACCGCCAATGGGACGGTGAGGCGATTCTTCATCCGAAACGGCCGTCTCACGATTTAGCGCGGGCGCGAGGCGCGGATAGAGATGCGCACGTGATTTAACCTCTGCGCGAGGCGCGGAAAAGACATGTACATGACTTCCGTAGGATCTGGAACCACGCGGAAAATATGCTACGCTTTCAGAATGATTCAAATGTTCCTTAAAGCTCAGCCGCGAACACTGCTGACCGGCGCAGTGGTAATATTGGCTGCCATATACGGTTTTCCGGGCTGCGCCAACATCGGGGCCTCGCCCGACGCGGCGGCGACCGGCATGCCTTCCGAAGGCCCGCTCGGACGCACGATGAACCGGCACTCCGAGAGCTTCGCGCGCTGCGGACGCGACAGCGTTTCGGTTCAGACCGGCTCCGTGCAACGCGTAAAACTGAAATTTACCGTAACTCCCGATGGCCGCGCTTCAAAGGCTGAAGTTCTTGGAATGTCAGACCCCGATCCCGATCTGCAGTACTGCCTTCTTAAAACGCTTGGGCGAATTGAATTTCCTAAGCCCAAGGATGGCCAAGCCAAGCCCGTTCTCTATCCCGTAACGATCCGGCAAGACTGACGGCGCTCCGCGACTCGGAACACCGTTTGCATCGCTGCACGCGCGATGCGTTCGATGAACCGCTTTCCAAGCCGGCCTCAAATACTGCAAAACGTAACTGTACAGTTTTCGGCAAACCTCTTTCTCGTCTGCGCATGCGATACGAACATAGAGGGACGCATGCCGAGCAAAAACGCCGGAACGAACAAGCTCCCGTTCAGCAAGATTCTCTCGACCGTGATGAAAGAGCGCCATCTCACTCTTCGCAATGTCGCCGAGATGGCCGACGTGAGCACCAGCGTGGTTCAGAATTGGGTGAGCGGCGCGAATCCGCACGACTTGCGCGCGATCGCGCGCTTGGCGAAGGCGCTGGGCATGTCGTTTGAAAGCTTACTCCTGGGGACAAACGATCATGTCGCGCAGGTTCGCTCCATTTCCGAGATTTTCGACGAAGCGGAAGTCTTCGACGGGTATTGCCGGATCAGCATCAAAAAGCTCGTGGCGCGAAGATAGCCTTGTTGTTCGTCTTGCATATGTCCAGCCGGCGCTTCCAACCATCAACTCAGGCGTCACGATTGGGCTCTCCTGCACGGAATTAATATGGCCTAAACCTGGTGATTCGCCTTACCTACGCCGCAATCTTTTTCTTCAACCGAGCGAGCTCCCGTTCGATCCGCCGCAAACGAGTTTCCGTAGAGTTCGCCTCGGCATTGAAAAGCGCGTTGCGAAGCATACGGTTCAACAGTGATTGGTAGGCCGCACCGGTGTCAGCCGCACTTCGCTTCAACTCCTCCAGCGAATCATCGTCGATGTAAATCGTGATGCGGGTCTTCCTTTTTCCCGCGAAGGACTTGCGGATCTGTTGGGTGAGTTCCTTGTTGTATCTCATTTTTCTAAGGTCAGGTTCTTTCATTGTAGAGTCTCCGAAATTTACGAAATGACGCAGATCCGATAATCCGAATGCGTTCCCCACGAGGCGTGAACCAGGTGATTAAAATTCTTTTCCGCTCCGACATGCCAATCCACCATTCTCGTCGCTCGACATCGGAATGCTTCAGATCATCAAACCCAAATCCTCTCGGATCGCTAAAGCACGTCGACGCTTCGGTAAAATTCACGCCATGTTTAAGGATATTGAGCTCCTCTTTGCTAGACGACCACTCAAACCCTTCATAGATAATATCATACATATATGTATAAGTGCATATCCACAACGGAATGCTTCCGAACCCACTGAAATGACGTGGAATGCAAGACGGAGGCCGAACGGCCGCGAGATCACATTAGGAATGGAATAAGAAAGTCAGGTGCGCTTTGCGGAAGTCCTCCGCCACGCCTCGCACGTAAACGCCGCGACAAGCCCGATCTGGTGCAGCACCTTCGCGTCCCAGAAATTGGTTTGGGTCATGCCGCTTAAGTGCAAGAGAAACCAACCGCCGAAGAATCCCAGCCCCAGCGCGCGGTAAAGAAGCCGCGTCTCGGAGTCGGCGGACGGGGAAACGACTCCTCCCCGCCGAAACAACCGGTACGCAGCCGCGATCACGATGAAGTTCCACCACACGAAGCCCGCAAGTCCGAACGCGCCCGTCGACGCGAGCTGATCGAGAAAATTATTGTGGGCATGCGAGACGAAGCCGTGCATCCCGCGCGCTTTGTAATACGCTTCCGAAAGATCGGAGTTGTGATGCCAGCCCACTCCGAATAACGGATGCTGCTTGAGCATCTCGAGATTGGCCGACCAGACCTCAAGACGCTCTTTAATCGTGTCCGTCCCCTGAAACCGCAGCCGAAACTCGGAGGTCTGCATTCCAACCGCTGCGAACACGATCATGACCGCGGTCAAAATGTAACGAATGCGCCCCTTCATCGCCACGAACGCGACACCAAGCACCAGTAAAGGAAGGGCAACCCACGTCGTTTTCGAATACGTAAGAATGTTGGTGATAAAAAACAAGATCGCGCCTGCTGCAAGCCAGCGCGTGCGCTGCGTCCACCCTTCTTCGCGCCACCGCAGCGCCGCAAGCGCGAACCACACGCCGGTCGGGAACCCGAAAATAGAGGCGAAGCTCAAATGAAAACCGGTAAGCCCGGTCGCGTGGTAACGGCCTCGCAGAAAATCGAGAGCCCCGCTTCCGCGCACGTACGTGTCGTAGGTGACGTGCGGAAGGTACTGCGACTTATAGATCGGAACGTAGTACTGAAGAATTCCGAAGCACGCGAGCGCCGCGCCTGCTCCTAGCCAAAGCCAAAGTGCTTTCCGGAAGTCCTCATCCGAAAGCCGCATCAAAAACGAACTCAGTACGAACGGAAAGAAAATATGCCATAGCTTGCGGGTGTCCTCGATCCACCGGATCTCGGGCCGCGCGCCGAAAAACTCAAGACCAGAAATCCGCGCCCACGCGAGCGACCAGACGCAAGCAAGCGAAAGAACCAGCGTCGGCCGCCAAAGCGGCGAACGCGTCCACCCCGCGACCTCGCCTGCAAACACGCGCGGCCTGGCGAAGAGAAAAATCCACGCAGCAAACACCACGCCACTGCCCACGCTCATCACGGCCATCGAGCCGTAAACCGAGAGGATGTAAACGACGAGCACGCCGAAAATCACGCGCGCATCCCTCATATGCGCGCTTTCCTAATATGTTCCAGAGCGGCTCCCCAAAGCACCAGCACGATCGGCACGATCGGCGCGCGAAAGCGCGCGTCTCCGAAAACTTGCGGAGCAAAAGCCAGAAACGCGGCGGACAGAAGGCTCCATGCGGCGAACGCCGCGAATCCGCGATCCATTTTCAGCGCGGGTAGCGCGGACCGCGCCGCACGCAGGTAAAGCCAGGCGTAATAGCCGGCAACCAGCGCGATTCCGAACAACCAGGGAACCAGCCACACTCCAGAGACCGGCGAGCCCTCGCCGCCCTCTCCCACTTTGAACCACCCCGGACCGAGCACGGTGCGCCCCGTGAAGAGATACGTCCACTCCACGTTGACGTGGCCCACCAGCACGCGCGCCATGCCCTTCGATGTCAGCCACGCCCATGCCGGAAACCGCGCGAAAATCGAGGCGTACGCCTCGGCAACGGGACGCGCGGGATGTTCGCGCATCCATTTCTCCTCGGCCTCATGAAACGTCAGGCCCGTGCCGTGGTATTCCACCGCGCCCGCGACGGTCTTGATCCAGTCGCTTCCCTGTTCGGCAATGAAGGGCCTGCCGTGCCGGGTCTGATTCCAATACAGTCGCGGCGCAAGCAACGCCGCGACGATCAACGCCGTCACCGCGATCTCTCGTGCCTTGAAACGGCCGCGCAAAGCGAGGATTCCCAGCACCGCCGCGGAAAGGACGCCTAAGGGAATACCCACCGGCCGGGTCAAAATGGCCGCTCCGAGAGCCGCTCCGAAAAAATACAGCGTGCGCGCGCGGATTCGCGGCAAAGCACGTGCCTCCAATGCCCTTGATACCGTGAGCGCCATCGCCAGAACGAAAACCGCGAAAAAAGCATCCGTCATGACGAAAGATCCGTACACGAGCAGCACCGGATCAAAGAGCCAGCACGCCGCGATCGCCCGGCCAAAGCGCCGATACAACACGATCCCGCACGCGAAGAGCAAAAGCGTTTGGCCGAGAAGAGGAAGCACGACGCCTGAGCCGCCAAGCTCCCCCGCGCCTCGGGCAACCGCGCCAAAAGAAGAAAGACAGAGATACCAGGCATAGAGCGGTACACGGATGGGCTCGCCGCCCCACTCGCCGCGACAGACTTGCTCGGCCGACAGGAGATAATGCCCGCTATCGCCGCTGTGCCAGTGCCAAGCGCCGGCCGCGAGCGCGAAAAGCATCGCGCGCAATAGAAGATTTCCCCACACGATCGGGTCGCGGAGAATGGCCGGAACTCTGTCTTCAGAGCGCATATTTCGTGACCTGGCACGAGGCGGCGGATCTGCTCGCTCTGCCGGCGCGGCTAAGGAACGAACTTGATCCGGCCCAGAGCATAGACGCACATCTTGAGGAGGAGCCAGCCGTGTTTCCACCGGCTGATGTTGGTCTGACCGTAAACGCGCTCGCGATACCGGATCGGCACTTCGGCGATTTCAAGATCAAGCTTTGAGGCGCCGAAGATCAGATCGAAGTCGCCGAACGGATCGAAGTCGCCGAAATAAGACCTTCCCGCCGCGATCCGCGCGTAATTCGCGCGCGAGACAACCTTCGTTCCGCAAAGCGTGTCTTTGAACCGCTGGCCCAGAAGCCAGCTAAACGCCACCCCGAAAAATTTATTGCCCATGAGGTTGATGATCCGCATCGCCTCTTGTTCCATCTTGTACACGAGACGGCAGCCGTTGATGAACTCGCCGTGGCCTTCGCAATACACGTCGATGAATTTCGGAAGATCTTCGGGCGTGACGGTGAGATCGGCGTCGAGGATCATCAGCAGATCGCCCTTCGCCTTTGAAAAACCCAATCTCACCGCGTCGCCTTTCCCCTTGCCGGTCTGCTTAAAAACCGAAACCGCAAACGGCTTTGGAATCGACGGATCGGCGATCACGCGGTCGATTTCGGCCGCGGTCGTGTCGGTGGAATTTCCCTCGACGAAAATGATCTCGAAGCGCTCGCGCCTGGAGCGCGCGACAATGGCCATGCGGCGCACGGCCCCCTCGATATTCCCCCTCTCGTTTCGGGCCGGAATCACCACCGAAACGAGCAGCTCTTCGGGGTTGTGGCGAAACGGCGCGCGCGCGATGACGAAATGCGTGCATCCCAGGCGATTCAATCCCGGAATCGGCGAAAAAAAGCGGTTCACCAAATCCGCCAGGCCGAAAAGCTTCTTAGGCAGAAGACAGCGGTAGCCCTGCTTCAAAACGCGATAACCCGATAGACTCATGAGGTTCTTCACGTCATCAGCCGAAAGCCAGTTCTGCTCGGGCTGCGGCATTTTCAAACGCAACGCCTGCGCCACGCGAAAAAGCGGCGCCCAGAGAAAATTGTAATACGTCGCGAGAATGCGCGTGTCGCGATTGCAAATGGGCTGAAGAAGTTTGAGCGCTTCCTGGATATCCGGCCAGAAACCCACCGCGTTCACGAGCAGGATGTAATCGACGCCGCCCGGGAAAGCATGGATCACCTCTTCCGGAAGCCTCCCCTGCCCTGTCCAAACATGAAACGCGTGGCCCGCGTGGCGCCTGCGCGCCTGTTCGCAAACGGCTTCGGAAAGATCGAGCCCCATCCCCTTTGAAGGACCGCACGCATCCAGAAGCCGCCCGGTGCCGAATCCGATTTCGAGCACGCGCTTTCCCTTTTCGACGTGAAACGTGAAGAAGCGCCTCAGATCCTCGTAATAATACGCGTTTTTCTTGATCCACTGAAACCGCTCGTCCCCCTGGCGGACAAGTGCGTTGAGATCGACCGAGAAGGCCTGCGGCGACGCATGCGAGGCACTCAAAGCCCGCGACTCGCCGTGCCGGTCGGCCGTGGATTTCAGCTGAAGAAAGTCAGACATGTGTTGCGTAAAAGGTAGCAAATTTTTCGCGAGAAAGCTAAAAAACCGGGCACAACCATGAAGAAGAGCCCGCTTCTCATCATTTTCCTCGTCGTCTTCATCGACCTCGTCGGCTTCGGAATCGTCATTCCGATCATGCCCTACTACGCACGCGCGTTCGGCGCGTCGGCAACCGTGCTTGGCTGGCTCATGGCCTCGTACTCCGCGATGCAGTTTCTCTTCGCGCCGCTCTGGGGGCGCCTCTCCGACCGCATCGGCCGCCGCCCGGTGATTCTTGTCAGTCTTGCCGGCACGATCACGGCACTCTGCATGCTGGGGCTGGCCCATTCGCTTGCGTGGCTTTTCGCGGCAAGACTGCTGGCCGGCATCTGCGGCGCGAACATTTCCACCGCGAGCGCTTACATCGCCGACATCACCACACCCGAAGACCGGACCAAGGGAATGGGCATCATCGGCGCTAGCTTCGGGCTTGGATTCATCTTCGGCCCGGCCATCGGCGGCGTGCTCTCGAAGTTCGGATTCGCGGCTCCGATGTTCGCGGCCGCCGGCCTTGCGCTTCTCAACCTGCTCTTCGCGCTCGTGCGCCTGCCCGAACCGCTTGCAAGCGAAAAATCCCGCGCATTCAAGCGCGCCACGAATCTCAGCAGGCGTTTTGATCGCGAGGCGTTCCGCGACTCGGTTCTCGCCGATCCGCGCACGGCCGCGGCCGTCATCGTCTTTTTCATCGCGACATTTGCCTTTACCCAGGTCGAGGTGAGCTTCGCGCTCTTCATGCTCTTCCGGTTCGGATACGGGCCCGAACAAGCCGGCTGGCTTTTGGCTCTGATGGGCCTTCTCGGCGCGTTCATCCAAGGCGGTTTGGTCGGAAAACTCTCGCGCCGTTTCGGCGAACTTCAGCTCATTCTATGCGGAACGATTCTCATGGCGCTCGGCCTGACCGGAATCTCGCTCGCGTGGCACCTGACCGGCGTGATTGCCGCGATCGCGGTGGTCGCGATCGGAAACGGACTCAATAACCCCTCGCTTTCAAGCCTCGCCTCCAAGGGCGCGCCCCCGCTTCGCTTAGGCGTTACGATGGGCATTTACCAATCGGCGGGTTCTTTGGCCCGTGTTCTCGGCCCCTTGGCCGGCGGAGTCGTCTTTGATCGCCTGGGAGCCAGCACCCCGTTCATGGTCGCCGCCGCCCTCTACGGCCTGGCTTTTCTCACGGCCGCCGGATTTTCGCGTATCTCTGATTTTGAGAGCGCATCGCCAAGAAACGCATCTTAGGAACTGTTGCCGAAATGCTTGAGAATGTCTGACCGAAGCGCACGATTTGCCGCGCTTTTTCGTGCTTTTAGGATTGCGGTCAAAACCGGATTAAGTTAGTACATTACCCTCAATTGCTATTTCGAAGGAGAGCAAAATGGCTGCCCCCACGTCTGTAACTGTCCCTCTTGAACGCGTACGCAACATCGGAATCTCGGCCCACATCGATTCCGGCAAGACTACGCTGACGGAGCGCGTTTTGTTTTATACCCAACGCATCCACTCCATCCACGAGGTGAAAGGCAAAGACGGCGTGGGCGCCACCATGGACTTCATGGATCTCGAGCGCGAAAAGGGCATCACGATTCAGTCGGCCGCAACCTACTGCCTCTGGAACGGTTTCAACATCAACATCATCGATACTCCCGGCCACGTCGATTTCACGATCGAGGTCGAACGTTCGCTGCGTGTTTTGGACGGCGCGATCCTGGTTCTCTGCTCGGTCGCGGGAGTGCAGTCGCAGTCGATCACCGTCGACCGCCAGATGAAGCGCTACAAGGTTCCGCGCATCTGCTTCATCAACAAGATGGACCGCGCGGGCGCCAATCCGTGGCGCGGAATCCAGCAGCTGCGCGAAAAGCTCGGCCACAACGCGCATGCGATCACGATGCCGATCGGCTACGAAGACAAGTTTCAGGGCACGATCGATCTCGTGTCGATGAAGGCCTTCTATTATGACGGCGACAACGGCGAAAACATCCGGGTTGAGGATGTCCCCGCGGCCCTCATGGTTGAAGCGAAGAAGCGCCGCGAGGAGCTCGTGGCGGCGCTGGGCGAATTCGACGACGGGATCGCCGAAAAATATCTCAACGGCGAAGAGCCGACGGCTGACGAGCTCCGTCCGGCGATCCGCAAAGCCACGCTGACACTTAATTTCACTCCGGTGATGATGGGCTCGGCGTTCAAAAACAAAGGCGTTCAGCCGCTTCTCGATGCGGTTTGCTCTTATCTTCCCGCCCCGATGGATGTCACCAACGAGGCCCTCGACCAAAGCAAGAAGGAAGAAAAGGTCATCCTCGAGAGCAACCCGGGCAAGCCGTTCGTGGGTTTCGCGTTCAAGCTTGAAGACGGCCGCTACGGGCAGCTCACCTATATGCGCGTGTATCAGGGCACCGTGAAAAAGGGCGACTTCATCTTCAATCAGGCAAACCAGAAGAAAGTCAAAATTCCGCGTCTCGTGCGCATGCACGCGAGCGACATGGAAGACATCGAATCGGCGCGCGCGGGCGACATCGTGGCCCTCTTCGGCGTGGAATGCGCCTCAGGCGACACGTTCACCGACGGCGCGGTTCAGTACACCATGCGGTCGATGCACGTCGCGAACGCCGTCATCTCGCTCGCCATCGCGCCGAAAGACAAAGCCGGTCAGGCGAACTTCTCGAAAGCGCTCAACCGCTTCACGAAGGAAGACCCCACGTTCCGCGTTCATCGCGACGAGGAGTCGGCGCAGACGATCATCAGCGGCATGGGCGAATTGCATTTGGAAATCTACTGCGAGCGCATCAAGCGCGAGTACGCTTGCGAAGTCGTGGTCGGAAAACCACAGGTGGCGTTCCGCGAAACGATCACGGGCAAGGGCGAATTCAACTACACCCACAAGAAGCAGACCGGCGGTTCGGGTCAGTTCGCGAAAGTCATCGGCTATCTTGAGCCGCTGCCAAAAGATGCCGTCGAGCCATACGAGTTCGTCAACGACACCTTCGGCGGAACGATTCCAAGGGAATTCATCCCCGCTTGCGACAAGGGCTTTCAGGAAGCCATCAAACAGGGCACGCTCATCGGCTTTCCGATCGTGGGCGTTCGCTGCGTGGTGAACGACGGCGCCTACCATGACGTCGACTCGTCGGAGCAGGCGTTCAAAACGGCGGCCCTCATGGCCTTCCGCGAAGGGTACGAGAGATCCTCTCCGGCCGTACTCGAGCCGATCATGAAGCTCGAAGTGCAGGCACCAGAGGAATTCCAGGGTTCGGTCATGGGCCAGGTCAACCAGCGCCGCGGCATCATCATGAACAGCCAGACGCTCGAGAAATATTTCGTCTGCGAAGCCGAAGTTCCCCTCACCGAAATGTTCGGCTACTCCACCGATCTGCGCTCGGCCACCCAGGGCAAGGGCGAGTTCACGATGGAGTTCCTGCGCTACTCGCAGGTTCCGCGCACGATGCAGGAAGAGATGGTCAAGGCGTACAAGGAAAAACGCGCGAAGGAAGCGGCGGGGAGATAAAACCTGCTTCGCTTAAGCTCACTGCCACTGAAAATATCGGCCGTGGAGCGCGGCCTCGCGCCAGCGAAACGTGTAAACGTTCCCGTAACCTGAAAGGATGAAAATCTCGTTTCCGGATTGCGCGGGCGACGACACGAACCCGCTCCTCAATCCCGCGTCGAAGCGGTACGCGAGCGAGCCGTCGCCCTTGTGGATGACGTAGAAATATTCCTGCGAGCCGCCGAACGCGATGTAATTCTGCCGGAGCACGAGGTCGGTCGGCACGCCGCGGTCGAGCTCGAACTTCCATAGGATCTTTCCTGAATCCTTGTTGAGCGCGTAAACGTGGCCGTCGCTCGAAGCGAGATAGAGCGTCTTGTCCTCGATGACCACCTTGCGCGAGCCGCCGACGTCGACGTGCCAGAGCGTTTTTCCGTTCGCGGCTTCGAGCGCGTAAAGCGAGCCGTCGTAGGATGGAACGTAGACCCGGCGGTCCTCGATCATCGGAAGGGCGTCGACGTCGGTGAACTTCGTGCCGGAGTGGACTTTCACCTCCCATTTGAGATTGCCGTCGGCAAGGCCAAGTGCCACGAGATAGCCGTCGCTGAAGCCCACGAGCGCCTGATTTTCGAAAACCGCGGCGGTGGAGTTTCCCCTCACGGTCGTGATGTAGTCGCCGCCGCGCTTGTAATGCCAGATCCATTTTCCACTCGCCTTGTCGAGGCAGTAGAGCACGTCGTCTGAAGCCGACACGAAGATTTTTCCGCCCGAGATCGAAGCCGCGGCGAACACCGGCGCTTTCGTCTCGTATTTCCAGTTGAGCCGGCCGAACTCGGCGTCGACGGCGTAGAATACGCCGTCTTCGGCGCCGAAATAGAGAGTGCCGCCTTCGAGGACCACTTGCCCCGGAACGCCGTTTTTCACGGCGAACCGCCAGCGCCGCGCTCGACCTGCGCGGTCGAACGCTTCGATGCCGTTCGTTTCGCTCGCGACGTAAATCGAGTCGGCCGTCGCGAGAACCTGCCCGCCCTCGACCGGTTCGACGCCGGCTTCGAAAGTTCCGTCGCGAGTCGTGTGGACGTAACCCGGAATCAGCGGCGGTTTTTGGAATTTGGCATTCCGGTAGATGTTGCGCGCGCCGCAACCAGCGCCCCCGACAAGAATCGGAAGCGCCGCCGACGCGGCGAGAAGCCTAAAAAATAATTTCATTTCTTCAGCCGCGCGAGGATCGCCTCGACGCTCTTATTCATGGTGGAATCCGGGAAATCCTTCATGAACTGTTCGTAGAGTTTCACCGCGTTCGCCTTGTCGCCCTTGAGCTCGTTATTTCTGGCCAGCGCGATCAGACTATCGGCTTTGAGTCCCTTGAAATCGGAGTCCAGCAGGCGAGAGAGAGCTCCGATCGCCTCGTCGTACTTCCCGAGAGTCTCCAGCGCATAGGCCTTCGCGTAAAGTGCGGTCGCCTGCAGGCTCTTCCCCTGCGCGATCGTGGATGCCTTCTCGAAATATTGCGCGGCTCTTTCCGCGGCGGCCGCATCGGATGAGCCCAATTCAAAGTTGATGTTTCCCAGGGTCATCCACGCATCGTAGGCCGCCGCCGTGTTCGGAAGCTTTCGCGCGAGCGCCTCAAAACGTTCGAAATCAGCCTTGGAATTCGCCTTCCAATCCTGGGCAGCTTTGGCATCGCCCTTCGGAAGCTTCGACATCGTCTCGACGAAACTCTTTTTGGCCGCATAGAGCTCGTTCTCGGCCTTCATTTCTTTTTCAGCCTTCGCGTTTTGATAAAGGATATAACCAGCCGAACCGACCAAGGCTACCGCCGCCGCCACGAACAGCGCGCGCGCGTTCTGCCGCACGACTTTGAAAAGCGCGCCCGTTTTCGCGAGAAAGGCGTCGGGTGCTTTAAGTTCCTTGCGATCCAGATGCGAAGTCGACATGGTTCCCCCTTGCAGCGTATCCCTTTTACGAGTAACCTGCTTTCATGAACCTTTTCAAGGGCTTTTCCAGAAGCCAGTGCCTTTGCCCGCTCCTGGTCTTTCTGCTTTTGGGATGGGCGCAGGCGGCGCGCGCGCGCGATATGTCGGCAAGGCTCGGCGCCGGTTTCGTCGACGAGTTCTCGAACTCAAGCGGAGCGCGCACCGTGCCCGCGATCAGCCTCAAATACGGCCTGTCCAAGGATCTCGCGGTCTCGGGCATCCTGGGCTTCAATACCTCGGTGCCGACAGCCGCGACGTTCGGCGGAAAGCTCTTCCGAAACCTCTTTTTCGAACAGAACCTTAACTTCTACGCGGCTTTGGGCCTTGCGTACGTGAAGGGAACGAATTCGGGCGTTGAGCTGCTGGGCCTCTTGGGCGCCGAGTTCTTCATACCGGGAATCGAAAGCCTCGGCTTCTCGTTTGAAACCGGTGTGAGCGCGAACAACGCGACAGGATCGTTCGGGATTAAAACCGTCGGCTTCACTTTCCTGCAAGCGGGGATGCACTTCTATTTCTGAGATCTCAGAGCGTTTCCGGCGCGGACGTCTCTGGCTCGCGATCCTGGCGGCGGCCGCCGCGTCCGCGCCGCCCGCGCTTGCGCCGGCACGCGCGGCCGAGAATCCAACCGCAACGCCCCCTGAAAACGAAATCATCGAAAGCCCCTACTCGGGCTACGGCGAGTTCGAATCGGCCGAGGAAGAGGCCGAGGACGAGAAATTTTTTCAGTATGGCCGGTTCTTCGGCGTGGGGCTCGGCGGAGGGTTCACGTCGGCGAGCGGCAACGCCGGCAGGCTTTATCAGGGCGGCTTTCCCACGCTCGATTTTCAGCTCGTCTACTGGTTCGACTTTCACTTCGCGTTCTCGCTCGGGATTCAAAACAGCAAACATAGTTACGACGTTCAGCCCGACGGCTTGACCAGCGTGAATCTCTTTCGGTTCATCCCGCAGATTCGATACTACTTCGACACGCACGATCTTTCGGCGCCGCTCGCGTTCGTCGGCCCTCACCTGCTCGCGGGAGCGGGAATCTACAAACGCACCGACAATATCGGCTCAGGCACCGGAGCCACCACGACGGGCGGAACCATCCAAGAAGAGCAAGCCGTGGGCTTCAACGCAGGACTGGGGTTCGAGCTCACGCTCAAGCCCAAGAAAACTTTCCTCGATCTCAACGCGGCTGCGCACTTCGTCTCGTTCAACGACCAGTTCGACACGAAATTCGCGACCTCGGGCATCGCCGACAAGACCGGCACCTGGTACTCGTTTGGCATGATGTTGTTGTTTACTTGGTGATTTACACGCCTATGCCGGTGCGCTTGCACTCACCACGCCCTTCGGGCTATGGGTTCGGCAAGCGCACCGGCATAGGCGTTTGATTAACAGGTAATCAAGTTCTGCGATCTTTCTTGCTCGGGCTGCGTTTTTTCGCGCGGAACAACAGGCGCAGCGGCGTTCCCATCCAACCGAAGCGTTTTCGAAGCTCGTTTTTGAGAAACCGCTCGTACGCGAAATGCACCTTGCGCGGATCGCTTACGATCATCGCGATCGTGGGCGGGTTCTTCGAGATCTGGCTCGCGTAATACAGCTTCACGCCGGTGGGGTTGTTCTCGCCTTCGATGACTTCAAGAAAGCGGTTGAGTTCGGGTGTGGCGGCCATCGCGTGGCGCTGCCCGAGAACCTCGGCGATCAGTTCCCAGAGCGACTCAAGGCCCTTCCCCTTCGCGGCGCTCACGAAAAGAATCGGCGCGAAATCGAGAAATCCGAACGTCTCGCGCACGCGCGCCGCGTACTCTTCTTCCGTTACGCCGCAGAGGTCCCATTTATTGACGACGAGCACGGCCGACTTTCCGCTTCGCACGATCTCGCCCGCTATTTTTTCGTCTTGATCGGTCACGCCCTCATAGCCGTCGATCAGAAACAGCGCCACGTCGACGTCGGCAAGCGAATGGAGCGCGCGGACAACGCTTAAAACCTCGACCCCCTGCTCGGTCTTCGACTTCTTGCGGATGCCGGCGGTGTCGAGAATCCTGTAAAATCGCCCGTCGGCCGTGAAGTCCGTATCAACCGTGTCGACGGTCGTTCCCGCGATATGCGAAGTGATCATGCGCTTTTCGCCTAAGAGCGCGTTGACGAGCGTGCTCTTTCCCACGTTCGGGCGGCCGTAGACGCCGAGCCTGACGGGCCGATCCGCCGTCAGCCCGCGCGGTCCGCGCGCGGCTTCGCCAGCAGCAACACCCGCCGCCTCGCCGCCGGCGACGTCTTCGGCCGACTCCACGTTTGTTTCCACGTCGATGTTCGCGAGCACGGCTTCCTTAAGCTCGTCGATTCCCAAGTTATGTTCGGCCGACGTCTTGATCGCGTCGTCAAAACCGAGTGTTGCCGCCTCAAGGCTTGCCTGCTCGCCCACACTTCCCTCGACTTTCGAGAGCACCACCAAGGCGTCTCTTCCGGTTCGGCGCACGAGGCGCGCGAGCTCTTCGTCAGCGGGCGTAACTCCCGCGCGCGCGTCCACCAAGAGGAGCACGAGGTCGGCTTGCTTTAAGTATTCCTTCGCGGCGTCGATCGCGAGGCGCTTGAGCTCGAGTTGTTCGCGCGCCGCAAGCGTTCCGCTCTTGCGATGGTCCGCATCGCGGTCATGCCAGAGCTCCAGCCCCGCCAGATCCGCGAGCTCGAGCTCGCCGCCGCCGTCCCAGCGAACGCGCGCGCGATGCACGTCGCGGGTCACTCCCGGCTCATCCAACACCAACGCCTTTTTTCGTCCGACGAGCCGGTTAAAAAGCGTGCTTTTTCCCACATTGGGACGGCCGCAAAGAGCCACGCGTGGAGGGCTATTCCGCATAGCCAAACCTCTTCACCTGCGACTCTTCGCGCGCCCAGCGCGGCGAAACCTTCACCCGCAAACCCAGGAAGACTTTTCGGCCCAAAAAAGTTTCAATGCGGTTGCGCGCGCGCGTGCCGATCGATTTGATCTTCGAGCCGTGGCTTCCCACGACGATCCTCTTTTGGCTTTCCTGCTCGACGTGCAGAACGGCTTCGATGCGGATGATCTTGGGGTCTTTCTCGTCGAAATTCCCGATCTGAACCGCCGTCGAATACGGCAGCTCTTCGCCCAGCTGCAAGAAGCACTGCTCCCGCACGTACTCGGCGGCGAAGTCGCGCACGTTGCGATCGGAAAGCGTGTCCTGCTCAAAAAGCGCGCCGGGCAGTACTTGGGGGAAAAGCGCCGAGACCGCGGTAATCCAATTCTCAAGACCCTCGCCTGCGCGGCTTGAGACCCACAGACACGGCTTTGGTGCTGCGGCAAGTTTGCGCGCGACCTCAACCACGTGAGCTTCAACGCGCGCGCGGTCTTCGGGCTTCTTGACGAGATCCGATTTGTTGAGTGTCGGGATGAGATCGAATGCGAGCGGCAGCCGAATGCCCTCGCGCTCCAGCACCCGCGGAATCGCTTCGAGCGCCGCGGGCTTTCCGGCCTTAAGACGCTCGAACAAATCTTTCGCGTCGACGAGAAACGCGACGGTCTCGCGGCCTTCTTTCGCCGCGGTCACCGCGCGGATGGCGTTGCGGGCGAGCGCTAAGTTCAGGGCCTTCGAGCCTTCCTGCACGCCGGGAGTGTCGACGAGAACCAGTTCGAGGCCGGGGCGAACGACGTGCCCGCGCAAAATCCGCCAAGTCGTCTGCGCCTTGGGCGAAACGATGGCGAGATCGCAGCCGACGAGCTTATTGAGAAAGCTCGATTTGCCGGCGTTCGGAAGGCCGAGCAACGTCACGAATCCCGATCGCACCGCCGGAACACTCGTACTGGAGGCGGTTTTCACCGCCGTTTTCGGTATTACTCTCGTGGCCATGGGTTGCCGCTTTCTGTACCACGACTACCCGCAGCGTGGATAGGTTAAAGCGGCGCTTAAGCCAATCCAGATTGGCCGCCCTGGGTCCCTTAAACCGCCCCAGAAGGGCCTCAGGGACTCTCACTTCGACGTCCAGGCCCGGGGGGCGACGGCGGTCGCCCTTGCCTTCCGCGCTCTTAGCCCGATTCTCAAGCATCCCCGCGACCCGATTTCTGAGGATTCGGCCTCGAACCAAGTCGCCGAACGCGGGATGAAAAGGACCGGCCACAATCGACTCCGCGAGGATTTCATTGGGCTGAAGCCCTAGCCTGATCACTCGGATGCCAAGTGCTTCGAT
This sequence comes from Deltaproteobacteria bacterium, assembly GCA_016186905.1. GTDB lineage: Bacteria > Bdellovibrionota > UBA1018 > UBA1018 > UBA923 > JACPKS01. The sequence continues at coordinate 15,584 of JACPKS010000084.1, read as the reverse complement.
TTTCTCGGTGAGAGCCGCGCAACGCTCAACCGCGATCTCAAGCGGAATCGGCGCGAACAGCCCCGCGCGGAAATCGTTTTCAAGCGCCGTATCCGCGAGAACAAGAAGCGGATGAAGGCGCGCGTACCTTACGCGCGCGCGAACGCGCGCGAGAAATTCCAGACAACGGCGGTCATCGTCCTCTGCCTCGCCCGGGCAGCCCACCATGAAATGCAGACCGGCAACCAGCCCGAGCTCGCCAAGCAAATCCAAGGCGGGCTCGATGCACTCTACGCCATGGGAGCGGCCAAGCCGTTCAAGAACAGTGGCACTCACTGACTGCACGCCAAGCTCCACCGTTCGCAGCCGAAACCCATCGCGAAGGCGCGCGAGCCAATCGCGATCGAGCGCGTCCGGGCGAGTGCTCACGCGAACGGCGCCGATCAGGCCGCCGTCAAGGTATGGCTTCGCGGCGGAAAGATAAGCAAGCTGGCGTTCTTTCGTCATTGCGGTGAAGGTACCGCCGTAAAAAGCGATTTCTTCGGCCCGACCGTCGGGCGAGGTCGCGAGATGCGCCTCGATCGTGGCGCGAACGCGCGCGTGGCTTACGGGATCGCCGCCGCTGACACTTTGGTCGCAAAACCGGCAACGCTCGGGGCATCCGCCGTGCGGCGTGAAGATCGGGATGATCATTCGGAATCTTCAATAAGATTGGCCAGTGCCGCGCGCGCGGCGTTTTGTTCGGCTTCTTTCTTGCTCTTGCCGCTTGCCGACGCGACGGCCTTTCCATCGACGATCAGCCGCACCTCAAACGTCTTGTCGTGATCCGGCCCCTCGGTCTGGATAAGCTCATACCGTGGAGCGGACTTAAAGCGAGCCTGAACGATTTCCTGCAGGCGCGTCTTGAAATCGCCGTACGACTCGTCGGCCGGGGCCCGGCGCAAGCGCGAGAGAAAACTCGCCTGCACCCACGTCCGCGCCGCCTTGTAACCCGCGTCCATGTAAATCGCCGCAATCACGGCTTCGAGCGTGCTCGCGAGAATACTGTCTTTGTCGCGCCCTCCGGTTTGCTCCTCGCCCTTTCCAAGTTTCAGAAGGCTTCCAAGCCCCAGATCGCGCGCGAGGCTTGCCAGCACGCGCTCGTTCACGAGGCTTGCCCGCATCTTCGAGAGTTCGCCCTCGGACCAATCCCGATATTCGCTCAGGAGTATTTCGGAAATCACGAGGTCGAGAACGGCGTCGCCTAAAAATTCAAGGCGTTCGTTGTCGCGCTCGTCGATCGCGATGTCCCCGCGGTTTTCATTTCCGAAAGATTTGTGGATGAGCGCCAGCTCAAGCCACTTCAAGTCGCGAAAACGATAACCCAGTTTTTTGCCGAATCCGGCACGCTCAGGCATGACCCGCCTCCCCCGCGTCGAAAACCGCGTTTTCGATCGCCGCTTCAAGCGTCCAGTCCTGCTCAGGCTTCGGAAGCGCGCCCAGAGCGCGCACCGAAGCGATCGTGTTCGAACGAGACCTCGCCTCTTCTTCCGTGCGCGACGGCATGCGCGCCATCACGCGCAGGTAATTCGGCGAATGCCCGGCCACGAAATGGTCGCCGCCGGCCTCGAACGCACTCTCGAACAAAACGCCGTCGACGCGTTTCCCGACATATCGCTTCACGAAAGCCTCGTGCCGAACGCGGGAAAGTTCCAGCAGCTCTCTTGCGCGCTCAAAGCGCGCGCGGGGTTCGACCGCGCCCGGGATTCGCGCGGCAGGCGTTCCCCCGCGCTCCGAGTAGGGAAACACATGCAGCCGCGTCCATGGAAGACGCTCCAGGCGACGAAGCCCCTCGCGATGTTCCTCGTCGGTCTCGGAAGCGAAACCCGCGATCACGTCCATGCCCACGAAAATCCCGGAGCTTCTGGCATGGATGCGTTCGAGCGCCGCTTCGACGTCTTCGGCGCGGTACGCCCGCTTCATCGCGCGCAACACGCGGCTTACCGCGCTTTGCAGCGAAACGTGGAAATGCGGCATGAGGCGCCCGCCCGCCGTCATCATTGAAAGCAATCGATCGCTGATCTCCGAAGGATCGAGCGAGCTCAGGCGGATCCGCGGCATCGTCGTGCGCTCCAGCAGCGCCTCGACGAGATCGTCGAACGACGTACGAGGATCGGAGCCGTGATCGAGCCCGTAATCCGCGATATTCACTCCGGTCAACACGAGCTCGCGCACGCCGGCATCGGCAAGCCGCTGCGCTTCCGCAATCAAAGGTCCCGGCCGCACCGAACGGCTCTTGCCTCGCGCGTAGGGAATAATGCAATAGGTGCAGAAATCGTTGCAGCCTTCCTGAATCTTCAAAAACGCGCGCACCCGCCCCTTGAATACCGGAAGCTGCCCCCAATAAATTCCGGCGCCGAGATCCGATTCCGCCGCGCTGGGGTCATTCACGAGCGCGATACCGAAACGATCGGCGACCATTTTCTTCAAGCCGCGCTTGCCGCGGTTGTTGATGACCGCGTCGACTCCGAGGCTTGCGCGGATTTTTTCTTCGGCGACCTCGGCGTAGCAGCCGGTCACGACGGTCCAGGCTTCGGGAGAACGTTTTTTGAGCGCGCGCACTTCATAGAGGCACTGGCTGTCGGCCGATTGCGTGACGGTGCAACTATTGAGAAGAAAAAGATCGGGATTCTTGTCGTCGCGCTCGCCGCCAAGTTCGGAGAGTTCGCGCTCAAGCACCAGCGAATCGTAAAGGTTGGCCTTGCAGCCCAGGGTTCGGATGGAATAGCGGAACATCGGGGTGCCTGTCATGCAGCCGCGTTTCACTCAGAGCTGCGCTGTCGCGCCTTGCTGACGCCCGGCGCTCGCCTTGAGTTTCGTGCTCACCGGCTCGGTCAGCCCTTGGATCCAGCCGCCGCCGATCAGCACTTCGCCTTGGTAGAACACGATCGCCTGGCCCGGCGTGATTGCGCGCTGGGGCCCGTCGAACTCGGCCGTGACGCCTTCGTTGTTCAGAGCCGTGATCAGGCATGGCGCCTCATCGTGGCGCGAGCGGATTTTCGCCGTCGCGCGAATGCCCTTCGTGAAATCGAGCCTGCCGATCCAGTTGCAGTTGTTCGCATTAAGACTCTTTCGAAAAAGTTCTTTTTCCGGACCGACGATGAGCGCGTTTAACGCAAGATCGTATCCGATCACGTAAAAATCCTGCGCGTCGGGGCTACCGAGGGCGAGCCCTTTTCGCTGGCCGATCGTATAACGATAAAGTCCGGCGTGATGCCCCAGGATGTTGCCTTCCTGGTTCACGATCGGTCCGCCCGGACGGTTGTGTTCGGCCGAACGGCTTTCGACGAAGCCCTTATAGCCGCCCTCGTCGATGAAGCAGATTTCCTGGCTGTCTTTTTTGTCGGCGACGGGAAGGTTGAAAGTCTCGGCAAGCCTGCGCACGTTGGCTTTCAAAAAATCGCCGAGCGGCATCACGGCCCGCGCGAGCGCCTCCTGCTTGAGGCCGAAGAGAAAGTAGCTCTGATCTTTTTGCGGATCGGTCGCCTTGCACAGCCGCATCTCGCCGGTGGAATGGTCGCGCATCACCTTCGCGTAGTGGCCGGTGCCCACAAGCTCGCACTTGAGCTCGTCGGCCTTGCGTAGCAGAAAACTGAATTTCAGCCGGTTGTTGCACATCACGCACGGATTGGGCGTGCGCGCCTGCAGGTACTCGCCGACGAAATAATCGATCACGTCGGACTGAAACTGGTCGCGCGCGTTGATCACGTAAAACGGGATTTCCAGGATATCGCAGACGCGTCGGGCGTCGCCCGCGTCGACGATGGAGCAGCAGCTCCCGCTCGACTTCTTAGGCATTTTTTCAGCCTGATCCCAGAGCTGCATGTGCACGCCGATGACGTCGTAGCCCTGCACCTTAAGCAAAGCCGCGGCAACCGAGCTGTCGACTCCTCCGCTCATTGCCACGAGAACCCGTTTTCCATTACCCTGCGCCGCGCGACCCGCGGCGCCACTGAACTGAGTCGTCATAATCCTCTCATCCTGCGGACGATGCCCGGCAACACTTCAAGGACTTTCTCGAAATCCGGCCATGCAGTGTTTCTTCCCGAGCTGAAACGAACCGAGGAGCGTGCCATGGCTTTATCACAACCCATCGCGAGAAGCACATGGCTTGGATCGACACTTCCGGACGTGCATGCCGACCCCGACGAAGCGGCGACTCCCTCGAGATCGAGATTCATCAACACCCCGTCGCCGTCGATGCCTTCGAATCCCACGTACGTCGTATTGGGAAGGCGTCGTGCCCTCTTTCCGTGGATCACGGCGCCTGGAATGGCGTCTCTCATTTTCGCCTCGAATTCGTCCCGCCAGGCTTCCAGGCCTTTAGGATACGCAAGCCGGCCCTTTCCCATTTCGCTTAAAACCAATCCGAACATCGCGACCGACACCGGGTTCTCGGTCCCGCCACGAAGGCCTTTTTGCTGCTTTCCATGAACAAGCGCCGTGAGGCGCTTTCCCTCGCCTTGGATCGCGAGAAAGCCTACTCCCTTTGGCGCACCTATCTTATGCCCCGAAAACGTTGCGTAGTTGGCTCCCAGCCGCTTCAGCGATATTGGAATTTTACCAAGCGTCTGAACGCAATCAACGTGCGTGGGCACGCCATGTGAACGCGCGGCCGCGACCACATCCTCAATCGGCTGAATCACGCCCGTCTCGTTATTGACGTGCATCACGGAAATCAAATCCCAGTCGGCATCCCGCGCCAGGCGTGTTTTCAACGCCTCGACGCGAATCACGCCGTCGGCATCCACGGGAATCGAATGCAGCTCAGCCCGGCTGTCCGATCGCGCGGCGAGCGCTTTGGCGGCGAGCTGAACGGACTCGTGTTCGATCGCCGAGATCAGAAGGCGCGGGACTCGCGATGGATTTTTTTCAAGCGCGGATTGAACAGCGGAATGCAAGGCCCAGCTGTTCGATTCCGACGCGCCGGAGGTCCAATAGACGTCTTCGGGATCGCAATCCACGAACGCGGCCGCGTGCTCCGCCGCCTCGCTGATGAGGCGCCTCGAGCGCCGTCCGGCCTCATGAATGCTGGACGGATTCGCGAACCCCTGCTTCAGGAGTTTTTCGGATTCCGGAAAAAGTTCCTCGGGAACCGGCGCGGACGCGTTGTGATCAAGATATACCGCGGCCAAGCTTGGCATCCGGGCGCGGCGCTTCGGGCTTGGTCAAGCCACGCACGTCTTCCAACGTGGTATTCTTCGGCATGTCCTGGCCGCGAGCCTTGCGGATGAGGTCTCCGATGCTCGTGGTCGACAGGTATTCCTGCATGAGCACGCCGAGGTTCTCGAAGTACGTCTTGGTAAGAACGAACTCGACCGTATTGCTCTTGATGTCGTCCGAGCCGATGAGATCTTTGGCCGGATTGATGTTTTCGCCAACGCTTAAGAGCACGTCTTTGATCGAGATCTCGTCCATCGAACGCGCGAGCACGTAGCCGCCGCCCGGGCCGCGAACCGACTTCACGACCGAGCCCTTGCGGAGGCGGCGGAAAAGTTGTTCGAGATAGTGCAGAGAGATCTTCTGGCGCTCGGAAATTTCCTGCAACCGCACCGGACGGCCATTGGAACTGAACGTCAGATCCAGAATCGCACGGACGGCGTAGCGTCCCTTTGAAGTGAGTCTCATCTTTTACTTCCTCCCTGTTTTGGCGTTCTCGCCATTAAACAAACTTAAAGTGTGAATACCATACCGTAGTACGTCCGTCAACTAATGATTTTAATCTTTATCGGTCGTTGCCTGCCTCATTCTTTGCCGAAGCGAGCCGATAACAAGGGATAGAGGTCAAAAATATGGCTGATTCGTCGGAAGTCAAGAAATCTACTGTGCAACCTATTGAAATTGATGTGGATTTATCAAAGGCCCCGGCTTCCGCGGATTCCACCCAACACGGGGCCCGAGAATCGACAAACGCGACCAACACCGTGCGGGAAATGCCGACCGTCACCACCCTATTGCGAAGAAAAAAACTAGGCCCCCAAACCTCGCCCACTGAAACCGCGGCGGAGCCGATGCCGTCGGAAACACCGAAACAAGCAACTCCGCTGCCGCCTGCTCCCGGAAATGTCGTCGTCGTAAACTCCGAGATCGCGATCACGCAGCGGGACAACACCTGGACGTCGGTGAAGGTCGACGAAAAAATACAGCAAGAAGCGCCAGCGGCCCGCGCCTCCGATGCGTCCGGCGCGTCCGCGGCGCGCACGCCAGGTGTTGTCCCTCCGCCGTTCATGGAAAAACTTATTCTCGATCCGATCGATCTGAAGCGATTTTCGAAGGAGCTTCGCGCGCACCGCAAATCCGTGAAACTAAAAAAGCTCGACTGTCTGGGTTTTCTTTCGACCCGTTTCGCGGAGATCGTTTATTTCGCGACAGTGCCTACCGGCGCGCTCGCGGGCACGCTGGGCTTCGGAAGTACTGAGCTCGTAAGCGGCGCGAGAAGGCGCATGGTCACGCCCGAGAAGTTTCCCGCGCTCTTCGAGATCGTGTCGCAAGGCACGTGCTTTCTGGGATCGATCGAGCAGTTCCGCGCCGAAGATCAGCAGGTCCTTCACGGCATCGGCCTGCGAAACAGCGCGACGGCAGGGATTTTCCCCGTCCTCAAAAAGAAAAAATTTCTGGGCGTCTGGGTCTGCGGCGCCAGAAACCCCGTCGAGCTCTCCCCGAAAGAGCTCAAAACACTCACGAAGATTTTTTCGGATCTTCAATTGTGAGTTTGCGGCGGCTGCCGCCGCTTTCGAATTCGATCCGCACCGTGACGGCATCGCGCGGACGCGCGGCAAGCGCCTCGGGAATGCGCTCGAGCCATTCGACGAGACAGCATCCGCTCTCGAAAACATACTGTTCGTAGCCCAGCGCTTCGAGCTCCGCGAAGGTTTCCACGCGATAGAGATCGATGTGCGCAAGGGCCGTGCCCGCTCCCGAAGGGTACGATTTCACGATGTTGTACGTGGGACTCGTGACGAGCTCCGGCGTTGCAGCGCCCGCGAGCCTGAGCCATTCGCGGATAAAACCGCGCGCAAACGTGGTTTTTCCGGCGCCGAGCGTTCCTTCGAGCTGCACGAAACAAGGCCTTGCGCGGGCAAACAGGCGCGCCGCGAGTTGCGCGCCGGCATCCTGAGTCGCGGCCTCATCGCGCGCGGTTCGGGCGCTCAGAGAATTTCCTCGCAGGCGGGCGAAACGCGGCTCGCGCGGTACTCGCGCAGATCGCGGAACGCCTCGCGGATGTTGCCGATGATGTCGAGCGCGGTCATCGAGCGATGGCCGCATTGCTCGGCCGCGAAGCGCCCGGAGAGGCTGTGCAGATAAACGCCGAGCTGAGTGGCTTCGATCGCGCTCATCCTCTGTCCGAGAAGTCCGCCGATCACGCCGGCAAGCACGTCGCCGCTTCCGGCCGTGGCCATGCCGTCGTTCGGGTAATGATTGAGCCACGTGATGCCTTCGGAGGAATGGATCAGCGTGGTCGCGCCCTTGAGCAACACCACCGCGCCCGTGCGCTCAACGGCTTCGCGCACGCTTCCAACCGGGTCGTCCGTCACAGCGTCTTTGGATTTTCCAAGAAGACGCGCCATCTCGCCCGGATGAGGAGTCAGCACGGTCGGAGCCGACCGGCCCGAAAGAAGATCGTGGAACTTGTTGTCGGCAAGCAAGTTCAAGCCGTCAGCGTCGATCACCACGGGGCCGGCGTAGCTCATGAGAAGCTCTTTCAAGAGCTGCGCGCCCTCAGGCCGCAAGCCCAAGCCCGGACCGACGACGACGGAGTTGAACATCGCAAGGCCCGGCTTTTGGATTTTGAAACGGTCGCCTTCGCGCGTGATCCGGATGTTCATGATCTCGCTCGAAAGCTTCACCTCGAGCGAGGGAAACGAATCTTCCCAGCTCGCAACCGTCACGAGGCCGGTTCCCATCTTAAGCGCGCTCTGGCTTGCCATCTCGATGGCGCCCAGGCGCCCGGGACTGCCGCCGATGAGCAGGGAGTGCCCGAAACTGTTCTTATGGCCGAAGCGGTCGCGCTGCTGCAGAAGCGGCGCCACGTTTTTGCGCGTGAGGAGGAATTTGTCGCCCTGGCTCCCCCATTCGCGCGGAAAGGTGAGGTCCACGTTGCAGAGCTGGCCGCGCCGGGCCGCGCCGGGAGAAAGAAAATGGCCCAGCCGCGGATACCCGAAAGAAAGCGTCGTGCTGGCCATGATCGCGGTTCCCGCGATGCGTCCCGTGTCGCCCGCAACTCCGCTCGGGATGTCGAGAGAGAAAATCTCGGTGGCGTTGTGGTTGATGAGCTCGATCACGTCGTAGAAGAGGCCTTCGATGTCGCGCACGAGCCCGGTACCGAGAATCGCGTCCACGACGAAGAACGGGGGCACCGCGCTCGCGAAATATTCCTTCAGCACCGTTGCCGATTCGACGGCCGAGATCTTGGCCTTCGTGTTTTTGAGCACTTTGAGATGAATTCCGGCCTCTCCCGCGTAATCCGCCGCGGGCTGAAGAAGAAAAATCCTGACACGATGGCCGCTCGCGAGAAGCCGCCTCGCGACGACCAGGCCGTCGCCGCCGTTCTTGCCTTTTCCGCAGAAAACCAGGATTTCACCGCTGTAATTCTTCTTCACGCAGGCTTCGCTGATCCTGCGGCCGGCCTCGATGCCCGCGTTTTCCATGAGCACGATGCCGGGAACTCCGAGATCGCGGATCGCGGCCTCGTCGAGCTTTCTCATTTCTTCGTTGCTGACGATTCTCATCGGCTGGCCTTTCTTCCCTCGAGGACGACGAACGCGGCGGCGTAACGCCCGGTGTGCGTAATCGAAACCTGCGTGCCGCGCACGCCCATGAATTCAAGCTTCTTTGACAGCGCCGGCGAAAACACGAGATGCGGCTTCCCGGCGGCGTTTTTCGAAACACCGACGGCCTTGGCGGAAAAACCAGGAAACCCCGTGCCCAGCGCCTTCGCGAACGCCTCTTTCGCGGCAAAGCGCGCGGCCCAATATTCGGCCGCGCGCGCGGTTTTAGGCCGGGGCGCAAGCCTAAGCTCTTCGGCGTGCGCGCCTCTTTCAAGCAGGCGCGCGGCGTGGCCGGAAAGCGCCTTCTTGAAGCGCGGGATCTCGACGATGTCGACGCCGATCCCGAAGATCATTTTTTCGGTGGCGTCGTGAGCGCCGTCTTCATTTTTTTCACGGCCTCGCGAAGGCCGCAGGACACCGCTTCGCAGATGATCGCGTGCCCGATGTTGAATTCGACGATGGTGCCGAGTGCGGCGAGCTGGCCGGCGATGCGGTAGTCGATGCCGTGCCCGGCGTTGATCTGGATGCCAAGCGTCTTGCACGCGTCAAGCGTCGAACGAAGACGCGTCCACTCGTCGAGCAGCCGCGACTCGTCTTCCATCTGATGCGCGATGCAAAGGCCGCCCGTGTGGATTTCGACGGCGCTCGCGCCGAGCTGCTTGGCGGCCGCGACGTGGGCGGGATCGGGTTCCACGAAAAAACTCGTGCGGATTCCCTTCTTCGAAGCTTCGTTGGCGATTCTCTTGTAGACCGCGTTGCGCTCGGCGTTCGTGAGATCGAGCCCGCCTTCGGTCGTGCGCTCCTCGCGCTTCTCGGGCACGAGGCAGATGGTCGTGGGCTTGATCGCGAGCGCGAACTTCAGCATCGCGTCGGTGGCGGCCATCTCGAGGTTGAGATCGACCTTGATCGCTTTCTTGAGATCGATGACGTCGCTGTCGACGATGTGGCGCCGGTCCTCGCGAAGGTGCACGGTGATCTGGTCGGCGCCGCCCGCGATGCATTCGTTGGCGGCGGCGACGACGTCGGGGTACGGCGTGTCGCGCAGGCGCTTGAGTGTCGCGACGTGATCGATGTTCACTCCGAGGCGGATTTTCCCCGCGGCAGGCTTCATCCGAGCGCTCGCGTGATCGAAGCCGCGATCTTGCGGGAAAGCTGATGGATCTGCGCGTGGTCCTCGCCTTCGAGCAGCACGCGCACGATGGGTTCAGTGCCTGAAGCGCGCACGAACACGCGCCCCTTTCCTTGCAGCGCTTTTTCGGCAGCGGCGATCTCGGTGTTCACTTCCTTCAGGTCCTTGAGCGGCTCCTTGCGCGAAACCCGAACGTCGGCGCGCACTTGCGGGAATAACTTAACGCATCTCTTGAGCTCGGAGAGGCGCTTGCCCGTCCTGCGCATCACCTCGAGAACCTTGAGCGCTGCGACGATGCCATCCCCCGTCGTGGCGTGCTCCATGAGGATGATATGACCGGACTGCTCGCCGCCGAAATTATACCCGCCGTTTTTCATCGCCTCGACGACGTTGCGGTCGCCGACGCCCGCGCGCACGACGTCGATCCCGGCTGCTTTCAGCGAAAGGTCGAACCCGATATTCGACATCGGCGTGACGACGACGGTGTTTTTCTTGAGCGTGCCCAGACGCTTCATCTCGAGCGCGCAGATGGCCATGATCTGGTCGCCGTCGACGATCTCGCCCGTTTCGTCCGAGAGAATCACGCGATCGCCGTCGCCGTCGAGGCTGATGCCGATGTCGGCGCGGTATTCGACCACCGCGCGAGCGACGTTTTCGGGATAAAGCGAGCCGCACTTGTCGTTGATGTTCAAGCCCGTGGGATTGACGCCTTTGCGAACGACCTCCGCGCCCAGCTCCTCGAACACAAGTGGCGCGGCTTTATAGGAAGCACCGTTGGCGCAATCCAGAATAAGTCGCACGCCCTGCAGATCGAGATCCTCGTCAAACGCATCCTTCACGTGCACGATGTAGCGGCCAAGGGCGTCCTCGATACGGTAGGCCTTGCCGACGTGATCGGCGGTCGGGCGGAATTTTTCGAGTTCCTCTTTTGAAAAAACGAGGCGTTCGATTTCGGCCTCGGTCGAATCGGGAAGCTTATAGCCGTCGGCGGAGAAAATCTTGACCCCGTTGTCGTCAAACGCGTTGTGGCTCGCGGAGATCTGAATGCCCGCGTCGCAGCGCATGCTCTGCGCGAGAAACGCGATTCCGGGCGTGGGCATCGGACCGATCAGCAGCACGTCAACACCGAGCGAGCAAATCCCGGAAGCGAGCGCCATCTCGATCATGTAGCACGAAAGACGCGTGTCTTTTCCGATGAGAATCTTCGCACGGCGAGTGTTCGAAAGCGGCGACCCAAGGCCTACCGGTTTTTTTTCTTTCCGGTTGCGAAAGAGATACGCGGTAGCACGCCCGACCTGCATCACGAGCTCTCCCGTCATGGGATATTCATTGGCCCTCCCACGGATGCCGTCGGTGCCGAAAAGCTTGGTGGTTTTTTGTTCAGCCATATCGGCAAAGTATAGATGAAAGCGCCTGGTTCAGGCAATCCCGGACTGAACGTTTGGATTGAGCGGCGCGATTACTCCGCTTACCGCGTGGCGCCGCTTGTCGCAGCGGGTTGCGCGGTAAGTTCAAACGAGCCCTTACTGCAACGCGACTTTTACTTTCGCGGGGACGACCTTGAGCAGCTTGATATGGGATGGGAGCTGTACTGAAACCTGCGGTTCGTAATTGCCCGCGGTTTTGTTGCGCAAATCCACGATGCCGTAAACTTTCTGGCGGTTCACCTGCTTGAGCTCCTCGGGGCTGCAACGAACGTAGATGGTCACTTCTTTGGGCTCAACCTTGTACTTGCGAGCCGTCAGGACTTTCACGTCGGCATTCCGGATCTTGAAGTTCGCTGCCGTTTGAAAGACTTCGTAATGGATTTTCGGGAGTTCACCGTCGACGAGAACGCCGGTCAGATTGGCGAGATCCAAAGCGACCTCGCGGTCACCCGACTCGAAAACCCCGCCGAGATCCACCGGCTGAGTCGAAACGCTATCGATGATGTCGATCTTGGCTTCCGCGCCTTTGAGCCGCACCGTCGGACGCGCAAGCTCGATGCTGGCCAGGTTGTAGCCGGGCGAGGACTGTCCTTTCGTGACGAGCTTGACGGGAACTTCCTTGAACTTCACCGGCTCAAGCTTCACGACGACCGCGGCGGGATTCACCGACAGCACCTTAACGCCGATGGGAACCTGGATATTGTCCTGAAAAAGGCGGTACGTCATGATGCCGGGCTTCGACGCCGTGAAGTTGATGCGGATGGGCTCTTCCTTGCGGTTGAGCACGTTCCGCAGGAAAGCCTTCGGCCCCGACATGCGAAACGCCACGCGATCGGGCACTTCGTTGGAAACCACGAGATCCGGCGGCGTGAAAAGCTCGATCGGAACTTCCTTGCTCACTTCCACGTTGCGCGAGCCGAGCACCGCGAACCAGAGCACGATGGCGATCAGCATGCTCAAGATTTTGAGCGAAAAATTGGCAAAGAGCTTAGCGAGCATTACCGACCTCGACCCGGACCTTGCCCTTGGCTTTCTCGGCCTTCACGCGCGCGGCATCGTAGAGCTCGAGCAAAACAGCGAGACTGCTGCGAAGCTCTTCTTCGCTCAAGTTGGACGTGATGCGGCCCGATTTCACGAGGTGGACTTGTCCGACCTCTTCCGAAACGAGAATTACGACGGCGTCCGTTTCTTCGGTCAGGCCGATCGCGGCGCGGTGGCGAGTGCCGAGGTTTTTGTCGATGTTCGGATTTTTAGTGAGCGAGAGAAAACATCCCGCGGCCGCGATCCGGCCATTGCTGATGATCATGGCGCCGTCGTGAATGGGACTCGTGGGAATGAAGATGCTGTAGATCAGCTCGCCGCGCACCCTCGCGTCGATCTTCGCGCCCGTTTCGATGAAGTTCTTCAAACCCGTCTCGCGCTCAAATACGATCAGCGCGCCGATGCGCTCCTTGGCCATGCGCATGGCCACGCGCGTGACCTCGTCGACAATGGCCTGCTCTTCTTCGCTCCTGACGCCCGCGAAGAACGGGTTTTTTCCGACATGGGTGAGCGCGCGCCGCAGGTCATCCTGAAAAAGCACGATGATGATGAGGATCATCGAGTTGAAAAAGTGCGCGAGCAGCCAGTTGAGCGTGAAGAGCTCGAAGCGCAGCGACGCGATGAACGCAAGGCCAAGCACGCCCAGACCCGTGAGCATCTGCACGGCGTGCGTGCCGCGAATCAAGAGCAAGACGCGGTAGACGAGATACGAGACGACGAGAATGTCGAGAAGATCGATCCAACGAAAGCTTGAGGCTACCGTGAAGAGAAGCTCAGTCAATTCCTTAAACCTACGCCAAAACCGGCTTTGTCGGTGCGGAGGCGCCTGGCACGGGAGCACCTGCCGGCGCAGCGGGCGCCGGGCCGGATTCCTGCGATTGACCCAGCGGCGGCCCGCCGGAGCCTTCGCTGCTCTTTTTGAGGAACGGCCGGCCCGAGACGATCATTTCGATCTCTTCGCCATCGAGAACCTCGTACTCAAGCAGCGCCTTGGCGAGCAGGTGCAGGATATCGACCTTCTCGCTAAGAAGGCCCTTGGCACGCGCGTAGTTTCGCTCGACGATTTCGCGCACTTCCTTATCGATCATGCGCGCCGTCTCCTCGCTGTAATCGCGGTGCTGGGCGATCTCGCGCCCGAGAAAAATCGCCTCTTCTTTCTTGCCGAACGTCAGCGGTCCCAAGGTATCGCTCATCCCCCACTCGCAGACCATCCGGCGCGCAAGGTCGGTGGCGCGCTCGATGTCGTTACCCGCGCCAGTCGTCTTATGACCGAAAATAATTTCTTCCGCGATGCGCCCGCCCATCATGAAGGCGATCGTGTTCTCGGCCTTTTCCTTGGTGAGGCTCAGGCGATCCTCTTTAGGAAGCGTCTGCGTGAGCCCGAGCGCCATCCCGCGGGGTATGATCGTCACTTTGTGGATCGGGTCCATCCCCGGCAGAAGCTTTCCGACCAGCGTGTGGCCCGCCTCGTGATACGCGGTATTCCTCTTCTCTTCGTCCGAAATCACCATGCTCTTGCGCTCGACACCCATGAGCACCTTGTCTTTGGCGATCTCGAAGTCGGTCATCTCGAGATACTTCTTCTCTTTCCGCGCGGCAACGAGCGCGGCTTCGTTGACGAGGTTTTCGAGATCGGCGCCCGAGAATCCCGGCGTGCCGCGCGCGATGATGCTCAGATCCACGTCGGCCGAAACCGGCGTCTTGCGCGTGTGCACGGCAAGAATCTGCGCGCGCCCCTTGACGTCGGGCTTGTTCACGACCACGCGGCGGTCAAAGCGCCCGGGCCGCAGAAGCGCCGGGTCGAGCACGTCCGGGCGGTTCGTCGCGGCGATCAGGATCACGCCGTCATTGCTCTCGAACCCATCCATCTCGACCAGCAGCTGATTCAACGTTTGTTCGCGCTCGTCGTGACCGCCACCCAAGCCCGCGCCCCGATGGCGCCCGACGGCGTCGATCTCATCGATGAAAATGATGCACGGAGCGTGCTTCTTCCCCTGCTCGAACAGATCGCGCACGCGCGAGGCACCCACGCCGACGAACATCTCCACGAAGTCCGAGCCCGAAATCGAAAAAAACGGCACGCCCGCCTCACCCGCGATCGCGCGCGCCATCAGCGTCTTGCCGGTACCCGGAGGCCCCATGAGGAGCACGCCTTTGGGGATGCGCCCGCCAAGCTTCGTGAATTTCTTCGGGTCTTTGAGGAACGCGATGATCTCCTCGAGTTCGTCTCTGGCCTCTTCCACGCCTGCCACGTCCTTGAACGTCACGCGATTGGTATTCTCGGTCATCAGCCGCGCCCGCGACTTGCCGAACGACATCGCCTTGCCGCCGCCGACCTGGATCTGACGCATGAACATGAAAAACACGCCGAAGAGCAGGAGCATCGGGAACCACGAAATCAGCACCTGCTGCCAGAACGGCGTTTTCTCGACGCGTTCGTAGTTCGGCGTGATTCCGTTTTGATCGAGGATCTCGAAAACCTTCGCGCTTTCGGTGTCGCCGATCGTTTCAAATTGTTTTTTTCCGTTAGGGAGCGGATCTTTGAACTGGCCCACGATCGTGTTGTCGCTCTTGAACGTCACCTCGGAAACTTTATGTTCCTTGACGGCCTTGATGAATTCGCTGAATTTGATGTCGTTTCGGTTGCGGTTGCCCGGGTCGAAGAGCTTGAAAAGAACCGCGAAAATCAGGATCATCACGATCCAGAGCGCGACGGTTTTCTGGGATTGTTTCATACTCTAATATAGTATCATCGCGCGCGATCCCAGAAAAGCCGATTCCCCTCGAACGTGAGCGCCTTGCCTCCCGGAAATTGCAGGACTTTTTTAGGTCCACCGCCGTTTCGCGTGGAACGGCGCAAAGCGAGCTGGCGCTTGAGGCTCTCCCAATGCGCTTTCGTGGTGCGCGAGGCATCTTCCCCAAGAAGCCCATCCAGAGCCGTTTTTAGAGAAAGAAAAGCCGGCGCGCTTGCCGCGATCCCCTCGCTCGATCGCAATCGGCTCGCCAATTCGTCGATCCGGGCCGCCTCTTTTTCGTCGGCGCGCCCGTCGGAGCCCGGTGATTTCTTCAACAACTCCTCGAAAAACGCGAGCGCGTTCCGCGAAGCTCCCGCGCGAATCGAATCGAGAAGCGGAACGAGCTCGTGGCGCACGCGATTGCGCGCGAACTTCGGCGATCGGTTGGTTGCGTCCTCGCGCCAGG